>NZ_JBSFVC010000009.1:10139-303668 GCF_053592095.1 Streptomyces sp. NPDC002787
GCTGACCGCGCTGACCGCGCTGACCGCGCTGACCGCGCTGACCGCGCTGACCGCGCTGACCGCGCTGACCGCGCTGACCGCGCTGACCGCGCTGACCGCGCTGAACGCGGCCGCAGGCGCCCGGTGCGGGCGACGGCGTACGTGGGCATCGGTGCCGTACTGCTGGCGGGGTGCGCCTCGATGCCGGACAGCGGCGACATGCGTGATGTCGAGTCCACCCCGAGGCAGGACTCGCAGGTGCGTGTCTTCGCGCTGCCGCCCGCCGAGGATGCCGAGCCGCAGGAGATCGTGCAGGGCTTCCTGGAGGCTCTGACCAGCGACGACCTGGACTATGAGACGGCACGCAAGTATCTGACCGGGGACGCTCTCAAGGAGTGGGACCCGGGTGAGTCCACCACGGTCCTCGCCGAGGCGCCCACTCCCTACACCCCGGTCACGGGGGAGCGGCCCGAGGTCGACGAGTACCGGTACGAGCTGTCCGGGGAGAAGGTCGCCCGGGTGGACGGGCAGCACGCCTACACGCCCAGCAGTGGTGAATATCGCCGGACCGTGCACCTCACGCGCGTGAAGGACACCCAGCAGTGGCGCATCGACGAACTGCCGCCGGGCGTGGTGCTCGGCAGGTCGGACTTCGAGCGCAACTACAAGTCCATCAACAAGTACTACTTCACCTCGGCCGCGCAGTCCGGGGAGCCGGGGACGGTCGCCGACCCCGTCTATGTGCGCAGCCAGGTCGACCCGGTGACCCAGGTGGTCCGTGACCTGCTGAAGGGCCCCACCAGCTGGCTCAACCCGGTCGCGAGGACGAGCTTCCCCTCCGGTACGGCCCTGCGGAAGGGCACCAAGGCGCTGACGCCCGATGACCAGAACAGGCTGGTCGTGCCGCTGAACAAGAAGGCCGACCGCGTCTCGGCCGGCAGATGCGAGGAAATGGCCGCCCAGCTCCTCTTCACGCTTCAGGACTACATGCCCACGGGTGTGGTCGAGGTGGAGCTCCAGGGGTCGACCGGGGCGCAGCTGTGCGTGGTCAGTGAGGGTCAGGCCGACATCATCGCCTCGCACGGCCTCGGCAAGAGCGCGGCGTACCAGTACTTCATCGACGGTGAGCACAGGCTCGTACGACTGTCCGAGCGGGACTCGGTGAGCACGCCGACGCCCGTTCCCGGGGCGCTAGGCGAAGGTGAGAAGCAGCTGCGGTCCGCCGCCGTGTCGCGTGGTGAGGACCGGGCCGCCGGGGTCTCCGCCGACGGGAGCGAGCTGTATGTGTCGCCGCTGACGGAGGGCGGTGCGCTCGGTGAACCGGTGCTGCGCAGTGCGGGTGCCACCGCGAAGGACCGGCTGACGACGCCCAGTTGGGACGGGCGGGGTGATCTGTGGGTGGCCGACCGCGACCCCAGGAAACCCCGGTTGCTGGTGCTGGCGGACGGCATGGGGGAGCCGCTGGAGGTCAGGACGCCCGGGCTCAGCGGGCGCATCGAGGCGGTGCGGGTGGCCGCCGACGGCGTACGGGTCGCGTTGATCATGGAGAACGAGGGCAAGCGGGCGGTGTCCATCGGCCGTATCGAGCGTGACGCCGACGCGGAGGGCACCACCGTCTCGATCGTCGAACTGCGGTCCGTGACACCGGACCTGGAGGACGTCACGGCCATGTCGTGGGCCGGTGACAGCCAACTCGTGGTCGTGGGGCGTGAATCCGGTGGCGTGCAGCAGATGCGGTACGTCCGGGTAGACGGTTCCCCGACGCCTGGCTCCGGGCCCTCCGCGCTCACCGGTGTGGAGGAGATCGCCGCGTCGGAGGACGAGAGCCAGCCGCTGGTCGCGCACTCGGCCGACGGGATCGTGCGGCTGTCCCCGGGGGCGCAGTGGCAGACAGTGGTCAAGGAAGGGTCGGCGCCGGTCTATCCCGGGTGAGTTCCGGTGGGTGGGATGTCTGAGGCCAGTGGTGCGTTTCGTGCTGGTGGTACGCAGGGTGCCAGCGGTGCCCTGTGCCTGGAGGTATTCCGGGAGTCAGCGGTACCTCCGGTAATTCGGTAAGGGGCCTGGGCGACGTTCAGTCCTGCGGCGGCCATGGCGGGCGGGGCTGGGGTGTCGAGGTCCAGCACGCGGTTCGGTCTCTTTGTGACGGCACCCGGCCTGTTTCGGGCATGCGCCGCTCGTGTGGGTGACAAGCCCCTGGTGGTTTCGGTGAGTTGTCCACAGACGGTTTTCCACAGGGGTGGCAGGGCCTCGCATGCCTTGGCACAGTGGTGGGCATGCGGGGGTGGTGGCAGGACCTCACGGATCTGGTGCTGCCGGCCGAGTGCGGAGGCTGCGGGAGGCCTCGCGCGGTGCTCTGCCCGGAGTGCCGCGCGGCTCTGACCGGGGCCGCGCCGTGCCGGGTGCGACCGGTGCCGGAGCCGTCGGGGTTGCCGGTGGTGCACGCGGCGGCTCCGTACGAGGACGCGGTGCGGGCCGCGCTGCTCGCGCACAAGGAACGGGGTGCGCTGGCGCTCGCCGGACCGCTTGGCACGGCCTTGGCAGGGGCCGTACGGGCGGGTGGTGGCGAGGGGCCGCTGCTGCTGGTTCCGGTGCCGTCCGCGCGGCGGGCGGTGCGGGCGCGGGGGCACGACCCGGCGCGGCGGATCGCGCTCGCGGCGGCCGGAGAGCTGCGGCGTACCGGGACACCGGCCCGGATGGCCGGGGTGCTGCGGCAGCGGCGTGCGGTCGCCGATCAGTCGGGGCTGGACTCCCGGCAGCGGCTGGACAACCTCGCGGGTGCCCTGGAGGTGGCCGCCGGGGGCGCCCGGCTGCTGGGCAGAGGCATGGTCGTGCTCGTGGACGACCTGATGACGACCGGCGCCTCGCTCGCGGAGGCGGCACGGGCGGTGCGGGCGGCCCGGGCCGGATGGGCGGCCGTGTCGAGGGAGTTCGGCACGGGACGGACGACAAGGGAGGCGGTGCGAACACAGGCGGTAACGGGAATGGCGGGCGCGGACGGCGTCGAGGACAGGATCCGCGCGGCGGTGGTCGCCGCGCCGCCCGACTCTTTCCAAATAAACCGGAACTGACAGAGAACTTGCATCGTTGCAGGTAATGAGAGGGACAATTCACCGGAACGGAGGTACGTCTCGGTAGAGGGTGACGACATCCGTCCGAGCGAGATATGTTCGGTTGTGAGGGAATGGCCCCGGCCGTTCACCACATATCCGAATGCTGTGCTACGGGTTTTTCCGAATCACCCCGCGCCGGTGGGTGGAGATCTCGTCCACGGGGGAGGAGGAGGTGGAAGTCACCGAGTCCGCGGTTCCGGGAGCCACCGGAACCTGGTGCACAAGGGAGATGCTCCGCCAGTGGAGCGGAGCGATCCGGGAACGGAGTTCTGCGTGGACATCGTCGTCAAGGGCCGCAAGACCGAGGTGCCCGAGCGGTTCCGCAAGCACGTGGCCGAGAAGCTGAAGCTGGAGAAGATCCAGAAGCTCGACGGCAAGGTGATCAGCCTCGACGTCGAGGTGTCCAAGGAGCCCAACCCTCGACAGGCCGACCGCAGCGACCGGGTGGAGATCACGCTCCACTCCCGCGGCCCGGTGATCCGGGCGGAGGCAGCGGCAAGCGATCCGTATGCGGCGCTCGACCTGGCGGCGGACAAGCTCGAGGCCCGGCTGCGCAAGCAGCACGACAAGCGTTACACGCGCCGAGGCGCGCGCAGGCTCACGGCCGCGGAGGTCGCCGACCACGTCCCCGGTGTGGCGACCCTCAACGGCAACGGATACGTCGCCGACGAGGAGAAGAACGACGGCGTGCCCACCAAGCGGATCGGTTCGCTGGAAGTGAAGGGCGAAGGCCCCCTCATCGTCCGCGAGAAGACCCACGTCGCCTCCCCGATGACCCTCGACCAGGCGCTCTACGAGATGGAGCTGGTCGGGCACGACTTCTACCTGTTCGTCGACTCGGAGACCAAGGAACCGAGTGTCGTCTACCGGCGGCACGCCTACGACTACGGCGTCATCCACCTCAGCACGGACCCGATGGTCGCCCAGGCGCATTCGGACGCCACGGGCGGCACGCTCGGCGGCTGACCGCGCCGGGTGACAGCCGAGCCGGTGCCCCTGGAGCGCTTGTGCGCCCCCAGGGGCACCGGTGTGCGACCCCTCGCGGCCCGCTCTGTCACCGCAGGGTCGGCCGGGCATGAAATCATGGCCGAACCGGCCCCAACCGGCGGGCCGTTGCCTTGGGTTGGCGATGGCACAGAAACACAGGCCACGGCCTTCAGGGGGAGGAACGATGGCGGACAGCACTTTCGGACCGATGCGTGACGAGGATGCCGACGAAGGCTCCGTCGGCATGGGCGTCGCCGCGGACTCCCCGCGAAAGGAGCCGATCCGGGTTCTCGTCGTGGACGACCACGCGCTCTTCCGCCGCGGTCTGGAGATCGTGCTCGCCGCCGAGGAGGACATCCAGGTCGTCGGCGAGGCCGGGGACGGGGCGGAGGCGGTCGACAAGGCCGCGGATCTGCTGCCCGACATCGTGCTGATGGACGTACGGATGCCCAAGCGCGGTGGTATCGAGGCGTGCACCTCCATCAAGGAGGTGGCCCCCAGCGCGAAGATCATCATGCTGACGATCAGCGACGAGGAGGCCGATCTCTACGACGCGATCAAGGCGGGGGCGACCGGATATCTCCTCAAGGAGATCTCCACGGACGAGGTGGCCACAGCCATTCGCGCGGTCGCCGACGGGCAGTCGCAGATCAGCCCCTCGATGGCGTCGAAGCTGCTCACCGAGTTCAAGTCGATGATCCAGCGGACCGACGAGCGGCGCCTCGTACCGGCGCCGCGGCTGACGGACCGGGAACTGGAAGTGCTGAAGCTCGTGGCGACCGGGATGAACAACCGGGACATCGCCAAGGAGCTGTTCATTTCCGAGAACACCGTGAAGAACCATGTGCGCAACATCCTGGAGAAGCTTCAGCTGCACTCCAGGATGGAAGCGGTGGTGTATGCGATGCGGGAGAAGATCCTCGAGATTCGGTGACGCCGGTCCGGCCGGGTCAGGCCAGTGTGCGGGCGAGCTCTTTGGTGAGGGGCTCGCGTAGTTCCGGGGCGTCCACTCGTTCCACGCGTACGTCGGTGCAGTCCACCCAGCTCGCCGCCTCCAGCAGGGCCTGGGCCACGGCAGGGACGGCCTTGGGGCCGTCGAGGGTGACCTGTTTGGCGACCAGGGTGCGGCCGTCGCGGGCGGGGTCGACGCGGCCCACGAGCCGGCCGCCGGACAGGACCGGCATCGCGAAGTAGCCGTAGACGCGCTTCGGCTTGGGGACGTAGGCCTCCAGGCGGTGGGTGAAGCCGAAGATCCGTTCCGTGCGGGCCCGTTCCCAGACGAGGGAGTCGAACGGGGACAGGAGCGTGGTGCGGTGGCGGCCGCGCGGGGGTGTGGCCAGGGCCGCCGGGTCGGCCCAGGCGGGTTTGGCCCAGCCCTCCACCGTCACCGGGACCAGGCCCGAGTCCGCGACCACCGCGTCGAACTGCTCGCCCTTGATGCGGTGGTAGTCGGCGATGTCCGCGCGGGTGCCGACGCCGAGGGCCTCGCCGGCGAGGCGGACCAGGCGGCGCAGGCACTCCTTGTCGTCCAGTTCGTCGTGCAGCAGGGCGTCGGGGACGGCGCGCTCGGCGAGGTCGTACACGCGCTTCCAGCCGCGGCGCTCCACGCAGACCACCTCGCCGTACATCAGGGCGCGTTCGACGGCGACCTTCTCGCCGGACCAGTCCCACCACTCGCTGGTGCGTTTGGCCCCGCCCAGTTCGGTGGCCGTGAGAGGGCCCTCGGCGCGGAGCTGTTTGATGACGCGGTCGTAGGCGCCGTCCGGGAGTTGGTGGTTCCAGTGGGGGCGGGATCGGTAGGCGCGGCGGCGGAAGGCGAAGTGGGGCCACTCCTCGATGGGGAGGATGCAGGCGGCGTGCGACCAGTACTCGAAGGCGTGTGTGTCCGTCCAGTAGGCCTGGTCGACCGTGTTGCGGCCTATCGCGCCGAGGCGGGCGTACGGGATGAGTTCGTGGGAGCGGGCGAGGACGGAGATGGTGTCGAGCTGGACCGCGCCCAGGTGTCGCAGGACGCCGCGGACGCCGGATTTGCGGTCCGGGGCGCCGAGGAAGCCCTGGGCCCGGAGGGCGATGCGGCGGGCCTCGTCTGCGGTGAGTTCTGTGGTGGGGCGCGGGAGGGAGGTCATGCTCCGCAGGGTAGGGGAGGGGACTGACAGTGGGGGATGAGCTGGGGTTGTGCACGGGGGCGGGGGTGCGCCCCCAGACCCCCTGTCGGCCTTCGGCCTCGTCCTCGAACGCCGGACGGGCTGGTGGGTCAGGCCCTGGCCGGCAGGTAGGGGGTTGTCGACGGCAGGTTCAAGTCCGAGGGGAGGAGGGAGGCCAGCCAGCAGTCGCGGCGGGTTCCGTTGTTGGTGAGGGCGGATCTGAGGGTGCCTTCCATGGTGAAGCCGGTGTTTTCGGCTACCGAGCGGGAGGCGGTGTTGCCCACCTCGGCGCGCCATTCGAGGCGGTCGAGCGCGAGGGTGGTGAAGGACCAGTGGGCGGCGGCGCGGGTGGCCTCGGTGATGTAGCCGTTGCGGCGGTGCTCCTTGGTGGCCCAGAAGCCGACCTCGCCGGTGCCGGGGCAACGCATGGTGATGCCGAGCATGCCCGCCAGTTCGCCGGAGGGCAGGAAGAGGCCGAAGGTGAACATCGAGGCGTTGGCCCAGCCCTCGGGAACGGCCTGCTCGACGAAACCCTCCGCGTGCTCACGCAAGTACGGTGAGGGGATCGTGGTCCAGCGCTGGATGTCCGGGTCCTGCGCAGCCGCGTACACCGACTCGGTGTCGTGCCGGTCCACGGTGCGCAGCAGCAGGCGCTCGGTGGTCAGGGTGACGGGTTCCATCGGGCGATTCTGCTCGGCGGAACGGAAGGGCGCCATCCCATTTGAGGCTGTTCTGGGCACGCGGGGACGGCGCGAAGGCTGGGGGCGTGGTGCGTGAGGACGTGGTCACAATTCACGCATTTCGTGGGTGAACGCGGCACCATCCGCGACGCCCGCCCGTTGTCCTGGTAGCTGTCACTGCCAGACCTCCCGGCCAGGCGGGGTCCTCGCTTACGATGGCCGTTGCTCAAGCTGTGATTTAAAACTGCCAACTGTCATTGAAACCGACCGTCCCAGGCCCGACCGGCAAGGAGACAAACCCCCGTGTCCGTCCTCTCGAAGATCATGCGTGCAGGCGAAGGCAAAATCCTGCGCAAGCTGCACCGCATCGCGGACCAGGTCAACTCCATCGAAGAGGACTTCGTCGACCTCTCCGACGCCGAGCTGCGCGCCCTGACCGAGGAGTACAAGCAGCGGTACGCCGACGGTGAGACGCTCGACGACCTGCTCCCCGAGGCGTTCGCCACCGTCCGCGAGGGCGCCAAGCGCGCACTCGGTCAGCGCCACTACGACGTGCAGATCATGGGCGGCGCCGCCCTCCACCTCGGCTATGTCGCCGAGATGAAGACCGGTGAGGGCAAGACCCTCGTCGGCACGCTGCCCGCGTATCTGAACGCGCTGGCCGGCAAGGGTGTCCACCTGATCACGGTCAACGACTACCTGGCCGAGCGCGACTCCGAGATGATGGGTCGCGTCCACAAGTTCCTGGGCCTGTCCGTCGGCTGCATCCTCGCCAACATGACGCCGGCCCAGCGCCGCGAGCAGTACAACTGCGACATCACCTACGGCACGAACAACGAGTTCGGCTTCGACTATCTCCGCGACAACATGGCGTGGTCCAAGGACGAGCTCGTCCAGCGCGGCCACAACTTCGCGATCGTCGACGAGGTCGACTCCATCCTCGTCGACGAGGCCCGTACGCCGCTGATCATCTCCGGCCCGGCCGACCAGGCCACCAAGTGGTACGGCGACTTCGCCAAGCTGGTCACACGCCTGAAGAGAGGCGAGCCCGGCAACCAGCTCAAGGGCATCGAGGAGACCGGCGACTACGAGGTCGACGAGAAGAAGCGCACGGTCGCCATCCACGAGTCCGGTGTCTCCAAGGTCGAGGACTGGCTGGGCATCGACAACCTCTACGAGTCGGTGAACACGCCTCTGGTGGGCTACCTGAACAACGCCATCAAGGCCAAGGAGCTCTTCAAGAAGGACAAGGACTACGTCGTCATGGACGGCGAAGTCATGATCGTCGACGAGCACACCGGCCGTATCCTCGCCGGCCGCCGCTACAACGAGGGCATGCACCAGGCGATCGAGGCGAAGGAAGGGGTGGACATCAAGGACGAGAACCAGACGCTCGCCACGATCACCCTGCAGAACTTCTTCCGCCTCTACAAGCGCCACGACCACAGCGGCAAGGAACGGCCCGGCCTCTGCGGCATGACCGGTACGGCGATGACCGAGGCCGCCGAGTTCCACCAGATCTACAAGCTCGGCGTCGTCCCGATCCCGACCAACCGGCCGATGGTCCGCAAGGACCAGTCCGACCTGATCTACCGCACCGAGGTCGCGAAGTTCGAGGCGGTTGTCGACGACATCGTCGAGAAGCACGAGAAGGGCCAGCCGATCCTCGTCGGTACGACGTCGGTCGAGAAGTCCGAGTACCTGTCGCAGCAGCTGAGCAAGCGCGGCGTGCAGCACGAGGTGCTCAACGCCAAGCAGCACGACCGGGAGGCGACGATCGTCGCCCAGGCCGGCCGCAAGGGCGCCGTCACCGTCGCGACGAACATGGCCGGCCGTGGTACGGACATCAAGCTCGGCGGCAACCCCGAGGACCTCGCCGAGGCCGAGCTGCGCCAGCGCGGCCTCGACCCCGAGGAGCACATCGAGGAGTGGGCGCAGGCCCTGCCCGAGGCCCTCGCGAAGGCCGAGCAGGCGGTGAAGGCCGAGAAGGACGAGGTCGAGTCCCTCGGCGGCCTCTACGTCCTGGGCACCGAGCGGCACGAGTCCCGCCGTATCGACAACCAGCTGCGCGGCCGTTCCGGCCGTCAGGGCGACCCGGGCGAGTCCCGCTTCTACCTGTCGCTGGGTGACGACCTGATGAGGCTCTTCAAGGCCCAGATGGTCGAGCGCGTGATGTCCATGGCCAACGTGCCGGACGACGTCCCGATCGAGAACAAGATGGTCACCCGCGCGATCGCCTCGGCCCAGTCGCAGGTCGAGCAGCAGAACTTCGAGACCCGGAAGAACGTCCTCAAGTACGACGAGGTCCTCAACCG
This sequence comes from Streptomyces sp. NPDC002787, assembly GCF_053592095.1. Classification (NCBI taxonomy): domain Bacteria; kingdom Bacillati; phylum Actinomycetota; class Actinomycetes; order Kitasatosporales; family Streptomycetaceae; genus Streptomyces; species Streptomyces sp. NPDC002787. The sequence continues at coordinate 19,355 of NZ_JBSFVC010000009.1, forward strand.
GCAGCGCGAGGTCATCTACGGCGAGCGGCGCCGCGTCCTGGAGGGCGAGGACCTGCACGAGCAGATCCAGCACTTCATGGACGACACCATCGACGCGTACATCACCGCCGAGACCGCCGAGGGCTTCGCCGAGGAGTGGGACCTCGACCGGCTGTGGGGCGCCTTCAAGCAGCTCTACCCGGTGAAGGTCACCGTCGAGGAGCTGGAGGAGGCGGCCGGTGACCGGGCCGGTCTGACCGCCGAGTTCATCGCCGAGTCCATCAAGGACGACATCACCGAGCAGTACCAGGCGCGTGAGGCGCAGCTCGGCTCCGAGATCATGCGTGAGCTGGAGCGCCGGGTGGTGCTGTCGGTGCTGGACCGCAAGTGGCGTGAGCACCTCTACGAGATGGACTACCTCCAGGAGGGCATTGGCCTGCGCGCGATGGCCCAGAAGGACCCGCTGGTCGAGTACCAGCGCGAGGGCTTCGACATGTTCCAGGCCATGATGGAGGGCATCAAGGAGGAGTCCGTCGGCTACCTGTTCAACCTGGAGGTTCAGGTCGAGCAGCAGGTCGAGGAGGTCCCGGTCGAGGACGCCAAGCCGTCCCTGGACAAGGGCGACGTGGTGCCGGCCCAGGCGGGTGCGTCGCGGCCGGAGATCCGCGCGAAGGGGCTGGAGGCCCCGCAGCGCCGTGACCGTCTGCACTTCTCCGCGCCGACCGTCGACGGTGAGGGCGGCATCGTCGAGGGCGACCTGCCCGAGGACGAGCCCGTCCGCTCCGAGGCCGACGGCCTCACCCGCGCGGAGCGCCGCAAGCAGCAGGGCAAGACCAGTCGCCGCCGCAAGAAGTGACGACCGCTCCCGCGCGGAGCGAGCGGGTGAGCAGCGGGCTGTGAGGCTTTGAGGGGCCGGGCACCTTGGTGGGTGCCCGGCCCTTCGCATGCCGCGGCGCGGGTATGTACGGGCGTCCGCGCGGAGGGCCGGGTGTGTCAGTCGTCGTTCGGGTGGGGGAGCTTCGGGCCGCCGAGTTCCACGGCTGTGCAGCGCCAGCGGTGGTCGGCGCCGTGTTCCAGGCGGAAGGCCATGGCGCGGAGACGGTCGCCCGCGCCGATGCGGGCGAAGACTTCCAGGGCGCCCGGGCCGGCCACGTAGTAGCCGATGTCGCGGACGACCGGGTGGGTGCCGTGGGGGGCGCGCAGGGGGCCTTGTTCGGCCAGCCAGGCCAGCTCGTCGTAGGCCCGGCCGGCGGTGTGGCGCAGCATGCTGTGGACCGGGCGGCGACCGCTCAGTACGGCGAGGAGGAGGTCGGCGAAGCGGTCGGTGGGGCGCGGTTGGGGGACCGGGCCGACGAGGGGTGGGACCGCGCTGTGGGGCGCCGTACGGCTGGGCGGGGTGGTGTTGTGGGGGGCGGCGGTGCGGGTGGGGGCCGGTGCCGTGGGGGCCGGGGACTGGGCCGTCGGGGGGCGGCCGCCTCCCGGGACGGTGCGGCCGGGGCGGCGGGTGTCGTGGCGGACGGGTGGGCGGGTGCCGGGCTGGCGCTTGGTCCTGGTCATGACCTTGTTCATCGGAGATCCCCGTTCCTGGGTGTCGGCGGCCGCTGGGTACCAGTCGGTAACTTGCGATGGGGATCTTGTACGAGGCCGGAGGGGGCCGTGGCAAGGTCGGGCGGCGTTCGGCGAGGGCCTCGAAAAGTTCACCTATCCGGGGGGCTGGGAGGGGCTTCGGGCTTGGCGGGGCCGGGGTGTACCGGGTGAGGTGGCGGGCTCGGAGTGGACGCCTGCGGGGGGTTGGGCGGGGGCTCGAAAGGGGACGCCCGCACGTATCCTGAAGGCCGTCCGGGGCTTCGCGAGGACCTCGGCGACGAGGCTCCGCTGCGGCCCTCGGAGACGAGCCCTCGCGGCGAGCCTCCGAGACCAGCGATCACGACTACGAAAGCGGCCTGCCATGCGCGTCTACGTCCCCCTGACCCTTCCCGGGCTCGCCGAGGCGTACAAGACGGGTGAGTTGGGGGAGGGGGCGTTCGTCGCCTACGCCGTCACGCCGGCCTTGCGGGAGTGGTACCTGTCCGACGACATCGAGGAGCTGGAGTACGCGGCGCTGAACCGGGCGGCGCTCGCGTCCTTGCGGTTGGTGGCCGTGGATCCGGGGGCTGCTCGGCGGCGGGTTGTCGTGGCGGTGGATGTGGCTGACCGGGATGCGGTGGCCGATCCCGATCGGGGGCTCGATCCGGCGGCGCTCGGGGAGGTGCGGGTGGCTGGGCCGGTGCCCTTGGCGAAGGCGGCGGCTGTGCATGTCGACTCCGTGGAGGCCGAGGGGGAAGTGGGGGAGGCCGCGGACGCGCTCGGGGCGGCGGATCAGGGGGATGACGACGCTCAGTTCATCGTGGACGGGGCGGACGATCACGAGTTGTTGTGGTACGCCACGCAGGAGATTCCCAACCTGGTGGGGTTGGGGGGCTGAGCGGTCGGGGTGCGGCGCCGTTGGTTGGTGCAGGGCGGGGTCGCTCACCGGCGCTGGCCGGGTGCCGCTGCGCCCACCCGTGCCGCCCCAGCGGCACGACTGCCCGCAGCTATGTGCGGCCAGGACTGCCCGCGGCTGCGCGCGGCCACGACCGCCCTCGGGCTGTGCGCGGCCATGACTTCTGCGGCTGCGTGCGGCCATGACGTCTGCGGCTGCGTGCGGGCTGACTGTCCGCGGTTATGTGTGGCCACGACTGCCTACGGCTGCGCGCGGCCATGACGTCTGCGGCTGCGTGCGGCATGACTGTCCGGCTGCGCGGCAGACTGCCCGCAGCTATGTGCGGCATGGCCGTCCGTAGTCGTGCAGGACTGGGTTGTCGGTGGTGGAGGGTACGTTTCTGGCATGGGGATGAACGGAGTCGGGGCGCATATCGTCTGGGATTGGAATGGGACGTTGTTCCATGACAATGAGGCGATCATCGGGGCGACGAACGCGGCGTTCGCGGAGTTGGGGATCGAGCCGATCACGCTGGAGCGGTACAGGGAGCTGTACTGCGTGCCGGTGCCGAAGTTCTACGAGAGGTTGATCGGGCGGCTGCCCACGGATGAGGAGTGGGAGGCCATGGATGTGGTTTTCCATCGGTACTACGCGGAGCACCGCGTCGCCTGCGGGCTGACCGACGGTGTGCCGTCGCTGCTCACGGACTGGCGTTCGGCGGGGCGCAGTCAGTCGATCCTCAGCATGTACGTGCACGAGGAGCTGGTTCCGCTGGTGCGGGGCTTCGGGATCGAGCCGCATTTCATACGCGTGGACGGGCGGGTCGGGCCGTCCGGGGGCAGCAAGACCGAGCACATGGTGCGCCATCTGCGTCGGCTCGTGGGCGTGGAACCGGCGCGGACGGTCGTGATCGGGGACGCGGCCGATGACGCCGTGGCCGCCCGGTATGTCGGTGCGCAGGCCGTGCTCTACACCGGCGGCTCCCACAGCCGCGCCAGCCTGGAGGGGGTCGGCGTGCCGGTCGTGGACACGCTGGAGGAGGCCGTCGCCGAGGCCGAGCGCCTGGCGGCGTAGCCGCCCTGGGTAACTCCCCGGCTTCGTACGCCCCGCACGCCCCGTTCACCCGTACACCCCGGCATCCCTCGTCCGTCGGCTAGGTCACCGGCGCCTTCGCCCGCAGCACCGTGAGGAACTCCCGCATCCAGCGGGAGTGGTCCGGCCAGGCGCGGGCGGAGACGAGGGTGCCGTCGACGACGGTCTCGGCGTCGTGGAAGGTGGCGCCGGCGGCCTGCATGTCGAGTTCCAGGGCGGGGTACGCGGTGACGCGGCGGCCGTGCAGGGCGTCCACGGCGGCGGTGAGCAGCGGACCGTGGCAGATCTGGGCGACCGGCTTGTCGGTGTCGAAGAAGGACTTCAGGATCTTGCGCAGCTCGGGGTCGTTGCGCAGGTACTCCGGGGCCCGGCCGCCGGGGATGACGAGGGCGGCGTACTGACCGGGGTCGACCTCGGAGAAGGCCAGGTCGGCGGGCCAGGTGTAGCCGGGCTTCTCGGTGTAGGTGTCGAAGCCGGGTTCGAAGTCGTGGACGACGAAGCGGAGCTTCTTGCGGCTGGGGGCGGCGATATGGACGTCGTAACCCTCCTCGCGAAGGCGCTGATAGGGGTACAGGACCTCCAGTGACTCCGCCGCGTCGCCGGTCACGATCAGGATCTTGGCCGTCATGGTGGGCTCCCCTCGGCTGTGCGGCGAACGGGTGCGAGGCACCCTCTAGGGCTTCCTTCGTCAGGCTATGGCTTCCTGGGCAACGTGCATCCGGTGTGAAGATTTGCCAAGGGGGCGTGCGGATTCGGGGTCCGGCGGATGCGCGTATAGGCTCGGTTGCGCGGAGGTAAGCTCAAAAGTGCGCGATGGGCACTGTGCGGAACGTCAAAGTTCGACCCTCGGTTTTGTACACATACGGCTCATGACGGGCCCCCGGTCCGGAGGGATAGCCTTGTGGCGTGATCAGCGCGATAGCTCGCGGGGACGTCGTCGTCCCTGCCCTGCGCCCGGTGAGCACGGAAGACATCCGTGTCCGGGCGGCGGTCGCTGGTCCTCGCGGGCGGGAGGGAGCCACCAGGGCTCCCGGGACGCCGGGTACACCCACTGGCCGGGCGCCGCAGAGAGCAGCGTCACACCCTTGCCGGGTACCGAGAATGGCTGATTACCCCCCGCTCATCTCACCCTGCGGCATAGCGTCGAAACAGACCGGACACCCCGTGTCGTGGTGGCGCTTCGGAGGGGACGAGTTCGTACTTCCTTCTACGTCACGCAACGGCGCGCGACAGGAGCCAGAGGACAATGCAGACCAAGCTGGACGAAGCCAAGGCCGAGCTGCTCGAGAGGGCCGCCCGGGTAGCTGAGAACAGCCCGGTCGGGGGGTATCTACCGACTGGGACGACGAGCGAGAGTACGTCCGACACCCCGGACCATGACACCGTGCTCGCGTTCCTCCAGCGCTACTACCTGCACACCGCCCCGGAGGACCTGGGCGACCGCGACCCGGTCGACGTCTTCGGAGCCGCCTACTCCCACTACCGACTGGCCGAGAACCGCCCCCAGGGCACGGCCAATGTGCGGGTCCACACCCCGACCGTCGAGGAGAACGGCTGGACGTGCAGCCACTCCGTCGTCGAGGTCGTCACCGACGACATGCCGTTCCTCGTCGACTCCGTGACCAATGAGCTGTCGCGGCAGGGGCGCGGGATCCACGTCGTCATCCACCCGCAGGTCGTCGTACGGCGGGACGTCACCGGCAAGCTGGTCGAGCTGATCACCGAGCCGGCCGCCGTAGCCGCCGCGTCCGCCGCCGTGGCCTCCGGTGAGGCGCTGCCGCACGACGCGCACATCGAGTCCTGGATCCATGTCGAGGTCGACCGCGAGACCGACCGGGCGGACCTGAAGCAGATCAACAACGATCTGCTGCGCGTCCTGTCCGACGTCCGCGAGGCCGTCGAGGACTGGGAGAAGATGCGGGACGCGGCGGTCCGTATCGCCGACGGGCTGCCCGCCGAGCACACCGCCGACGACCTGCGCGGCGAGGAGGTCGAGGAGGCCCGCGAGCTGCTGCGCTGGCTCGCCGACGACCACTTCACCTTCCTCGGATACCGCGAGTACGAGCTGCGGGAGGACGACTCGCTGGCCGCCGTCGCCGGCACGGGCCTCGGCATCCTGCGTGCCGACCCGCACCACTCCGGGCGCGACCAGCACCCCGTCAGCTCCTCCTTCGAACGGCTGCCCGCCGACGCCCGCGCCAAGGCCCGTGAGCACAAGATCCTCGTCCTGACCAAGGCCAACAGCCGGGCCACCGTCCACCGGCCGTCCTACCTCGACTACGTGGGCGTGAAGAAGTTCGACGCCGAGGGGAACGTGATCGGTGAGCGGCGGTTCCTCGGACTGTTCTCCTCGGCCGCCTACACCGAGTCCGTGCGCCGGGTGCCCGTCGTCCGCCGCAAGGTCGACGACGTCCTGCGGGGCGCCGGGTTCTCGCCCAACAGCCACGACGGGCGCGACCTCCTGCAGATCCTGGAGACCTACCCGCGCGACGAGCTGTTCCAGACCCCGGCCGACGAACTGCGGTCCATCGTCACCTCCGTGCTCTACCTCCAGGAGCGCCGCCGGCTGCGGCTCTACCTCCGCCAGGACGAGTACGGGCGCTACTACTCCGCCCTCGTCTACCTGCCGCGCGACCGCTACACCACCGGCGTACGCCTCAGGATCATCGACATCCTGAAGGAGGAACTCGGCGGCATCAGCGTCGACTTCACCGCCTGGAACACCGAGTCGATCCTCTCCCGGCTGCACTTCGTGGTCCGCGTCGAGCCGGGCACCGAGCTGCCGCACCTGAGCGACGCCGACAAGGACCGCCTCGAGGCCAAGCTGGTCGAGGCCGCCCGGTCCTGGTCGGACGGGTTCGCCGAGGCGCTCAACGCCGAGGTCGGCGAGGAGCGCGCCGCCGAGATGCTGCGCAAGTACGGCAACGCCATCCCCGAGGGGTACAAGGCCGACCACAACCCGCGCGCGGCCGTCGCGGACCTCGTCCGCCTCGAAGAGCTCGACCAGGACGAGGACTTCGAGCTCAGCCTGTACGAGCCGGTGGGCGCCGCGCCCGACGAGCGCCGTTTCAAGATCTACCGCAAGGGCGGCTCGGTCTCGCTCTCCGCGGTGCTGCCCGTTCTCAGCCGCATCGGCGTCGAGGTCATCGACGAGCGTCCGTACGAGCTGCGCTGCGCGGACCGGACGACCGCCTGGATCTACGACTTCGGGCTGCGGATGCCGAGGCCGCAGGCCGGGAGTGTGGACTACGCCGGGGACGACGCCCGGGAGCGGGTGCAGGAGGCCTTCGCCGCCACCTGGACCGGGCAGGCCGAGAACGACGGGTTCAACGCGCTCGTGCTGAGCGCCGGGCTCACCTGGCGGCAGGCCATGGTGCTGCGCGCGTACGCCAAGTACCTGCGGCAGGCCGGCTCCACCTTCAGCCAGGACTACATGGAGGACACCCTCCGCAACAACGTCCACACCACCCGGTTGCTCGTGTCGCTGTTCGAGGCGCGGATGTCGCCGGAGCGGCAGCGGGCGGGCCGGGAGATCGTCGACGCGCTCCTCGAAGAGGTCGACGCCGCCCTCGACCAGGTGGCGAGCCTCGACGAGGACCGGATCCTGCGGTCCTTCCTCACGGTCATCAAGGCGACGCTGCGGACGAACTTCTTCCAGGAGGCGGCCGGCGGCAAGCCGCACGACTACGTCTCCATGAAGTTCGACCCGCAGGCCATCCCCGACCTGCCGGCGCCGCGCCCGGCGTTCGAGATCTGGGTGTACTCGCCGCGCGTCGAGGGTGTGCACCTGCGGTTCGGGAAGGTCGCCCGAGGCGGGCTGCGCTGGTCCGACCGGCGGGAGGACTTCCGGACCGAGATCCTCGGCCTGGTCAAGGCGCAGATGGTCAAGAACACCGTCATTGTGCCGGTCGGCGCCAAGGGCGGCTTCGTCGCCAAGCAGCTGCCCGACCCGTCCGTGGACCGGGACGCCTGGCTGGCCGAGGGCATCCGCAGCTACAAGACCTTCATCTCCGCGCTGCTCGACATCACCGACAACATGGTCGCCGGCGAGGTCGTACCGCCGGCGGACGTCGTACGGCACGACGAGGACGACACCTATCTCGTCGTCGCCGCCGACAAGGGCACGGCGACCTTCTCCGACATCGCCAACGAGGTGGCCGAGAGCTACAACTTCTGGCTCGGGGACGCCTTCGCCTCCGGCGGCAGCGCCGGCTACGACCACAAGGGCATGGGCATCACCGCGCGCGGTGCCTGGGAGTCCGTCAAGCGGCACTTCCGGGAGCTGGGGGTGAACACCCAGGCCGAGGACTTCACGGTCGTCGGCATCGGTGACATGTCCGGTGACGTGTTCGGCAACGGCATGCTGCTCAGCGAGCACATCCGGCTCGTCGCCGCCTTCGACCACCGGCACATCTTCCTCGACCCCCACCCGGACGCGGCCACCTCGTACGCCGAGCGGCGCCGGATCTTCGAGCTGCCCCGGTCGAGCTGGGAGGACTACGACACCGAGCTGATCTCGCCCGGCGGCGGCGTCTTCCCGCGTACGGCCAAGGCGATCCCGGTCAACAGCCACATCCGGGACGCCCTGGGTATCGAGGACAAGATCTCCAAGATGACCCCGGCCGACCTGATGAAGGCGATCCTCAAGGCGCCGGTCGACCTGCTGTGGAACGGCGGCATCGGTACGTATGTGAAGGCCTCGACCGAGTCGCACGCCGATGTCGGCGACAAGGCCAACGACGCCATCCGGGTCGACGGGCGGGACCTGCGCGTCCAGGTCGTCGGCGAGGGCGGCAACCTCGGCCTGACCCAGCTGGGCCGGATCGAGTTCGCGCAGAACGGCGGGCGGGTCAACACCGACGCCATCGACAACAGCGCGGGCGTGGACACCTCCGACCACGAGGTGAACATCAAGATCCTGCTCAACGGCCTGGTCACCGACGGCGACATGACGGTCAAGCAGCGCAACAAACTGCTCGCCGAGATGACCGACGAGGTCGGCCACCTCGTCCTGCGCAACAACTACGCACAGAACACGGCGATCGCCAACGCCCTCGCCCAGTCCAAGGACATGCTCCACGCCCAGCAGCGCTTCATGCGCCACCTGGTCAGGGAGGGCCACCTCGACCGGGCGCTGGAGTTCCTGCCCACCGACCGGCAGATCCGCGAGCGGCTGGGCACCGGGCACGGCCTGACCGGGCCCGAGACGGCCGTCCTGCTCGCCTACACGAAGATCACGGTCGCCGAGGAGCTGCTGCACACCTCGCTGCCGGACGACCCGTACCTGCGCAAGCTGCTGCACGAGTACTTCCCGACGGCGCTGCGCGAGCGGTTCCCCGAGCACGTCGACAGCCACCCGCTGAGCCGTGAGATCGTCACGACCCTGCTGGTCAACGACACGGTCAACACGGGCGGTACGAGCTTCCTGCACCGGCTGCGGGAGGAGACCGGGGCCTCGCTGGAGGAGATCGTCCGGGCGCAGACCGCCTCCCGCGCGATCTTCGGATCGGGCGCGGTGTGGGACGGCGTCGAGGCCCTGGACAACAAGGTCGCCGCGGACGTGCAGACCCGGATCCGGCTGCACTCCCGCCGCCTCGTCGAGCGGGGCACGCGCTGGCTGCTCAACAACCGGCCGCAGCCGCTGGAGCTCTCCGAGACCATCGCGTTCTTCTCCGAGGGCGTGCACCTGGTCTGGGGCGAGCTGCCGAAGCTGCTGCGCGGCGCGGACCTGGAGTGGTACCAGAAGATCTACGACGAGCTGACGGGCGCGGGCGTCCCGGAGGAGCTGGCCACGCGGGTCGCGGGCTTCTCCTCGGCCTTCCCGACGCTCGACATCGTCGCGGTCGCCGACCGGGTCGGCCGGACGCCGATGGAGGTCGCCGAGGTGTACTACGACCTGGCTGACCGGCTGCGCATCACCCAGCTCATGGACCGCATCATCGAGCTGCCGCGCGCCGACCGCTGGCAGTCCATGGCCCGCGCGGCGATCCGCGAGGACCTGTACGCGGCCCACGCCTCCCTCACCGCCGACGTCCTGTCCGCGGGCAACGGCACCTCCACGCCCGAACAGCGCTTCAAGGTGTGGGAGCAGAAGAACGCGGCGCTGCTGGGCCGGGCCCGCACGACCCTGGAGGACATCCAGAGCTCCGACGCGTTCGACCTGGCCAACCTGTCGGTGGCGATGCGGACGATGCGGACGCTGCTGCGCGGCCCCTCGTAAGAGTACGAGGACGGGGGCGCCCCATGGCTGTGGGGCGCCCCCGTTCGTCCGTGTGGGCCGGGCTATGCGCTGCTCTTCTTCCAGAGCGTCAGCTTGCCCTCGACGCTCGGTACTTCCCAGCTGTACTCACCCGGCGTCAGCTTGGTGATCTCGTACATGGCGAGGTTGCCGTCCTTGGTGACCGTGCAGAGGATGGAGCCCGCGGGGATGATCGCGTCCTTGCCGAAGTCCTCGGGGCCCACGAGGGAAGGCAGGACGTCGGTGTCCGCGCCCGTACGGCACTGTTCGAGCGTGGGGCCCTCGCTCTTGCCCATCGAGGTCTCGAAGCTCCACTGGCCGTTCTGGATCGACATCTCCCGTGCCTCGTCCCTCATCTCGGCCTTGATGTCGATGCTCGGCTGGTCCAGGTCGATGTAGGTGTAGTTCTGGGCGGGAGTGCGCAGGACGAAGGACTGGCCCTCGAAGGCCAGGGTGAACTTGGTGTCCGCGGGCACCGTGGCGGACCCGGTGGGGTTGGTGACGTCCTGTCCGTCGTCGCCGCCGCTTCCGTCGCCGTCGGTGGGAGCGGAGGTGGGGGTCGAGGCGCCCTTGTCCCCGCCCGTGGCGTCGCTCTTGCCGCCGTCCTTGGTGTCGCTCGCGTCGGTGCCGCCGTCCTTCTTCTCGCCCAGCACGTACACCGCGGCTGCCGCGCCCGAGCCGGCCACGAGGACGAGGGCCAGGGCGACGAGGGCCGCCTTCAGGCCGCGGCGGCTCTTCTTGGGCGGTGCGAGGGCTGGGGCGGTGGTCTGGCCCGCCTGGGCCTGTGGGGTGAGGTTGTAGGTGTCCGTGGCCGGGGGCGGGTAGCCGGGGGCCTGGGACGGTGGGCCGAAGCCGGTCGCCGGGCCCGGCTGGGGTGCGCCCTGGGTGGTGCCCTGTGCGGCCGGGGCCGTCGTCGGCGGGGCGGGCGGGGGTGCCACCGGCATCTGGGGTGCGGTCGGCTGAGGTGGCGTCCGGGCGGCCTGCTCGCGTCGGGCGATCTCGGCGGTGAGCGGCTCCGGCAGCCAGCCGGTGAAGTCGCTGAGGCCCCGGCCCGCCGACTCCTGGCAGAGGGCGGCCAGTTCCTCCGTGCCGATGCGCTCGGCCGGGTCGGCGGTCAGACAGCGCTCCAGCAGGGGGCGCAACCTCTCGTCGTACGCGTCGAGTCTCGGCGGCCGATGGGCGGTGTTGGCGATCTGCGCGGCGATGGTGATGGCGCCGCCGTCGCCGTACGGGTGGCGGCCGGTGGCCGCGACCGCCGCGATCAGGCCGAGCGAGAAGACGTCCGTGGCCGGGGTGACCTGCTCGCCGAGGGCGTGCTCCGGTGACATGTACTGCGGGGTGCCGATCAGGCCGCCGGACTGGGTGAGCTGGGTGGCGTCGGCGGCGCGGGCGATGCCGAAGTCGATGACGTACGGGCCCTGGGAGCCGAGGAGGATGTTGCTCGGCTTGAGGTCGCGGTGAATGACGCCGGCCGCGTGGATGGAGGTCAGGGCGCGGGCCGCGCAGCCGACCAGCTGGAAGACGGCGGGCAGGGGGAGCGGGCCGAAGGCGACGAGGGCGTCGTGCAGGGGGATGCCGGCGATGAACACCGAGGCCAGCCACGGGAGTTCGCCGGTGGTGTCGTGGTCGACGACCGGGACGATGTGGTAGCCCTGCACGCGGCGGGCGGCCTGGACCTCCTGCTCGAAGCGGCGGCGGAAGTCGGCGTCCTGGCCGTACTCGCGGCGGATGACCTTCAGGGCGACCGGTTGGCCGCCGCGGGTGTGCGACAGATAGACCGTGCCCATGCCGCCCTCGCCGATGCGGGCCTGCAGGTGGTAGCCGGCGGTCTCTCGTGGGTCCTGCGGTCCCAGAGGGCTCAGGATGTCGCCAGTGCTGTCGGTAATGGGAGCCTCCCCCGGTGCGGTGCCGAACTCCTGTGCCGCGGCTGGGCACTTGAAGCGGTCCGAAGCTTATACGGCACTTATGACACTTGGGTCTGGTGTTGCGGTTCCGGGGAATTGTGGGGGCGACAGGGTGGGGTGGCTGGGGGTTCGTCGGCGGGTGCGGGTGCGGTGCGGGTGCGGGTGCGGTGCGGGTGCGTGGGGCCTCTCGCGCAGTTCCCCGCGCCCCTGAAGGGCCGGGCCCCTGCTTTCCAGGGCGCAGCCCCACCGACCCGCAACCGGCGACGTTCTTATGGGTCCCGGCGGACCCTGCGGCGCCATTCCTCGTCCCGCACCGTGATCGGGGCCGTTGGCGGGAGTTGGCGGGCCGTCGGGGCTTCCGAGAAGCGGGGGGCCGGGGTCGTCGGGGCCTCTGTCAGGGACAGTGACCGGAAGGCCGTCTCGATGATGGTCACCGAGGTGGCGACGGGGCCCGGTAGCCAGTCGGCGAAGTCGCGGACGTCCCGGCGGGCCGCTCCCGCGCAGTGCTCGGCGACGGCGGCGGCCGAGGGGCGGGAGCCCGGGTCCGCGGTGAGGCAGCGGCGGACGACGTCGAGGAGGGGGCGGTCGATGCCGTCCAGGGCGGGCGGGGAGACGTCGGTGGCGGCGATGCGCGTCGCGATGGCCAGGGGGTTGCCGCGCCCGTACGGGTGGTGCCCGGTGGCGGCGACCGCGGCGATCAGGCCGAGCGCGAAGACGTCGGACGCGGAGGTGACCCGGCGGCCCAGGGCGTGCTCGGGGGACATGTAGCGCGGGGTGCCGATCAGGCGTCCGGCGGTGGTGAGCGTGGCCGCTCCCGCCGCTCGGGCGATGCCGAAGTCGAGCAGCCAGGGCCCGTCCGCGGCGAGCAGCAGGTTGGCCGGCTTGACGTCGCGGTGGATCACCCCGGCGGTGTGCACGGCGTCCAGCGCGTACGCGGCGCAGGCCAGCAGTTGCAGGACCGTGGGGACGGGGAGCGGGCCGTGGGTCTCCAGGGCCTGGTCGAGGGGGACGCCCGGGACGTAGTGCGTGGCGAGCCACGGTCGCTCCGCACCGGCGTCATGGTCGACGATCGGCACCAGGTGGTAGCCGGAGACCCGGCGCCCGGCGGCCACCTCCCGGGCGAACCGCTCACGGAAGGCGGGGCTGTCGGCGTACTCCGGGCGGACCAGCTTCAGCGCGACCGGCTGACCGCCCCGGCTGCGGGAGAGATAGACGGTGCCCATGCCGCCCTCACCGATCCGGGCGTACAGCGGATACCCGGCGATCTCCCGCGGATCCTCCGTCCGCAGCGGCTCAGGTACCACCCCGCGCATCGACCGCCCCCTCCGCTCACGCCTGTCCCCGGAGCGTATCGCGGGCGCGGAACCCGCACTCACCCATTGACATCTACCCAAGTGGCCCTGAAGCGCGCCACCGCTTATAGAGGGTAGAAGCAACGATGAACATCACTAAAGGCGCCAAGACAGCAAACAGCGCCAACAGGATTGATGGGGTGAATACCGGCGTGGATCAGCGACCCGCCATGTCCGTCGTCGTGATCGTCTACAACGACGAGGCCAGGCTGCCCACGGCCGTGCGCTCGGTGCTGGAGCAGACGCTGCGGAGCGTCGAGGTCGTGATCGTCGACGACCACAGCACGGACGGCTCCTACGAGGTGGCCGCCCGCCTCGCCGCCGAGCACCCGGACCGCGTACGGGCCTACCGGCTCCCCGTGAACAGCGGCGGCTGCGGCGCGCCCCGCAACCACGGCATCCGTGAGACCCGTGGCGAGTACGTGCTCTTCCTCGACAGCGACGACGTCCTGGAGCGCAACGCCTGCCGGAATTTGCTGGAGGCCGCCGAGACCACCGGCGCCGACCTCGTCTCCGGCCTCTGCGTCCGCGTCCACGTCGACACGCGCACACGCAAGGAGGTCAAGTGGTACCCGTGGCTGTACACCCGCACCCGTACCCTCGACTCGATCTCCGAGCTGCCCGACCTGCTGGTCTACGACACCCTGTCGACCAACAAGTGCTACCGCCGGGACTTCCTCGTCGAGGGCGGACTGGAGTTCCCCGTCGGCATCCACTACGAGGACCTCTTCTTCTCCGCCCAGGCGTACACGGCCGCCCGCCGCATCACCCTCATCCCCAACCGGGTCTACGACTGGAACGTCGTCGAGAAGGCGGCGTCCAAGTCCATCAGCAACCGGCGGGCCGAGATCGCCAACTTCGCGCACCGCATGGAGATCCACCGCCGGGTGGACCGGCTCCTCGCCGGCCAGGGCATGCGGGAGCTGAAGTTCCACAAGGACGTCAAGTTCCTCAAGCACGACCTGGTGCTGCACCTGCGTGATCTGCCCTTCCGGGACGCAGCCTACCGTCAGGAGTTCGCCGAGCTGGCCCGCGCCTATCTGGCGTCGATCGACCCGGCCGCGTACGACGAGGTCGAGCCCATCCACGCCGTCTGCGCGTATCTGCTGCGGATGAGCGACTGGGACAACCTGCTGCCCGCCGTGGACACGCTCACCAACCGGGACAAGGTCTCCGCGCCGCTCGTCGAGCGCGACGGGCGGATCTACTGGTGCGCCGAGCACATCCAGGACGACCCCTTCGCACGCCGCGTCCTGGACGTCACCGAACTCGGCTACCACGCCCGCCCGGTCGGGAAGCTGTTCCTGCGCAACGAGCTGACGGAGTACGAGGGGACGGGCGGGGGCGGTGTCCGTCTCGCCGGACGCGTCACCAACCCCCTCGGCGTCATCCCGCCCGGCGCCCGGCTCACCGCCCAGCTGGAGTTCTACGCCCGCCGTCCGGGCGTGCGGTTCCAGACCTTCCGGGTGCCGGTGGCGACGGTGCGGCACGACGGCCCGTACATCACCTGGCAGGCGACCGCCGACATCTCGAAGACCCTCCGTCCGCTCGGCATCGTGGACGCCGTCTGGGACGTACGCCTCCATCTGGACGTCGACGGCGAGCGCACCTCCAGCCGGCTCACCGCCGCCGAACCCGGCCTGGCCGCCGGCGAGCTGCCGGTCCGCCCCCGCCTCACCCGGCTGGTCGCCGACCGCGTCGAGCCGCAGATCTCCACCCGCGGCCACCTCGCGTTCCGGCTGGTCCCCGACAAGAAGGCCAACGTCGTCGTCACGCGGGGCCTCCAGGGCACCTCCGCCCGGCTCGCCAAGTCCGGGTACCGCAAGGCGAAGGCGCTGCGCAAGAAGGCCACCTCCGGAGACACCAAAATCCGCCTTTATCATGAGGTTTTCCAGCGCATGCCGATGCGCCGGCGCCTGGTGGTGTTCGAGAGCCACCTCGGCCGGCAGTACAGCGACAGCCCCCGGGCGATCTACGAGGAGATGCGCCGCCAGGGTCTCGACTTCGAGGCGGTGTGGTCGTACACGGGCCGCCCGGAGGGCTTCCCCGCCGACGCCACCCTCGTGCGCCGCTGGTCGCTGCCTTACCTACGGGCATTGGCCCGCGCCGAGTTCTGGATCGACAACCAGAGCTATCCGCTGAAGCTGACCAAGCGCCCCGGCACGACCTACCTCCAGACCTGGCACGGCTCCGCCCTCAAGCGCATGGGCTTCGACGAGCCCGGCTGGAAGCTCAAGACCCGCGCCGAGCAAGCCGAACAGCAGCGCACGCTCGACCGCTTCGACCACTTCCTGGTCCGCTCCGAGCACGACGTCCGCACCCTCGCCAAGGCCTTCCGGCTGCGGGAGAAGGTGCTGCTGCGGGTGGGCTATCCGCGCAACGACGCGCTCGTACAGGCCCGAGCAACGGGCCGACGCCCGTCCCTGGCCGCCGAGTTGGGCATCCCGGCGGACAAGAAGGTCCTGCTCTACGCCCCCACCTTCCGGCACCACGGACAGCGCCGCTTCACCCTCCCCTTCGACGTGGAGCGCTTCGCCGAGACCTTCGGCGACGAGTACGTCCTCCTCGTCCGCGCCCACTACCTCAACCACGTCGTGCTCCCGCCGTCGGTCCGGGGCCGGGTCATCGACGTGTCGGCGCACCACGACGTGACCCCCGTCCTCGCCCTCGCGGACGCGCTGATCACGGACTACTCGTCGGTGATGTTCGACTACGCGCTGCTGGACCGCCCGATGCTCTTCTTCACCTACGACTACGAGGAGTACGTGCACCAGGGCCGAGGCGCCTACTTCGACCTGCTGGAACGGGCGCCGGGCCCGATCGTGCGGACGGAGGACGAGCTGTACGCCGTACTGACGTCGACGCCGCTGGACGAGCAGACGCTCAAGTACGCCGCCGCGCGGGAGCGGTTCACGGCCGACTTCGGCGAGTACGACAAGGGAACGGCGGCCCAGAGCGTCGTCGACCAGTTCTTCTCCGAGTGGAGGCACCAGTGACCGGGCGGGACGAGGCACCAGTGACCGGGCCGGGGGACGAGGCGCCCGTGACCGGGTCGCGGGACGAGGCGCCAGTGACCGGGTCGCGGGACGTCTTCCTGGTGTCCAACAGCGTGGACGAGATGGGCGGTGTGACCAGCTGGTCCCATCACCTGGCCCGTCTGCTCACCGAGCGCGGCCACCGCGTCCACGTCATCGGTGTCACCACCCCCGAGGACCCGCACGACCTCGGTGAACTCCCGTACCCCACCACCAGGTTGTACGACGGCCAGCCGCCGGCCCCCGGCCGGGCGCGGGACGCGAGCATGCGGGACAGGGCGACCGTGCTCACCGGCCTCTTCCGGGCCGCGCGCCCCGGCGGGATCGTCATCGTGACCCAGGTGTGGGCGATGGAGTGGGTGAGGCTCGCCGACACGACCGGTCTGACCGTCATCGGGATGAGCCACGAGTCCTTCGAGACCTCGCGGCGCTCCTCACGCTTCCGACGGGTGCTGAAGTACTACCGGGACGTCGACCGCATGCTCGTCCTCACCCGCGAGGACGCCGACCTGTGGATCGGCGAGGGCCTCAACAACGCGTCCTACCTGCCCAACGCCGTGCCCTGGCTGCCGGAGGTGCCCTCGCCGCGCACCGGGAAGGCGGTCGTCAGCATCGGCCGGCTCAGCGACGAGAAGGGCGTCGACATGCTCCTCGACACCTGGGCCGAGGTCGCCCCCCGCCACCCCGACTGGAACCTGCTCGTCTACGGCTCCGGCGAGGACGAGGAACTCCTCAGGAAGCAGTGCACGGCCCTGGGCCTCGACGCCTCGGTGTCCTGGATGGGCCGCACGAACGACGTACCGGGTGCCCTGCGCGGCGGCTCCGTCTTCGTCCTGTCCTCCCGGGGGGAGGGCTTCCCCCTCGCCCTGATGGAGGCCATGGCGATGGGCGTCCCCTGCGTCGCTTTCGACTGCGCGCCGGGCGTCCACGAGATCGTGCGGGACGGGGAGGACGGGCTGCTGGTGGCCCCGGGCAACACGGGCGAACTGGCCCGCAAGCTGGACCTGTTGATGACGGACAAGGCCTTGCGGGACCGGATGGGCGACACGGCGAGGGAGAACATCCGGCGGTACGGGACGGAGGAGATCGTGGGGAGGTGGGAGGCGTTGTTCACCTTCTTGGAGAGGTGAGCCGCGACCTCCTGGGGGCGGGGGAACTGCGCGAACAACCACGACGAACCCGTGGCCGCCGAACCACAGTTCCCCCCAAGCCCTCTGGCGAAAAGGCCTACTTCTTCCCGCCGGTGAACCTCTCGTACTCCTTCAACACCTCGTCCGTCGCCCCGTCCATACGGAGTTCCCCCCGCTCCAGCCACAGCACGCGGTCACACGTGTCCCGGATCGACTTGTTGTTGTGGCTGACCAGGAAGACCGTCCCCGCGTGCTTCCGCAGCTCACGGATCCGAGCCTCGGAGCGCTTCTGGAAGGAGCGGTCCCCGGTCGCCAGGGCCTCGTCGATGAGCAGGACGTCGTGGTCCTTGGCGGCGGCGATGGAGAACCGCAGGCGCGCCGCCATGCCGGAGGAGTACGTCCGCATGGGCAGCGTGATGAAGTCGCCCTTCTCGTTGATGCCGGAGAAGTCGACGATCTCCTGGTACCGCTCCTTGACCTGCTCCCGGGACATCCCCATGGCGAGCCCGCCGAGGTGGACGTTCCGCTCACCCGTGAGGTCGTTCATGAGGGCCGCGTTGACGCCGAGCAGGGACGGCTGGCCGTCGGTGTAGATACGGCCGTTCTCGACGGGCAGAAGCCCGGCGACGGCCTTGAGCAGCGTCGACTTGCCGGAACCGTTCGTACCGATGAGCCCGATCGCCTCACCCCGGTACGCCGTGAACGACACGTTCCGCACGGCGTGCACCTTGCGCACACCGGCCGCCTTCTCGGCCTTCTTCCGCCGCAGGATGCGGTTGAGCGCGGCGGTGGCGGTGCCACGCCCGGCGCCGGTGCCGTTGACGCGGTAGACGATGTCGACGCCGTCGACGACGACGGTGGGGACGAGCTCGGCGGCGGTCGCGCGAGCGTCCTCGGTGCGGGGGGCGATGATGGTGTCAGCCACGGCCGTACGTCTCCTCAGCCTTCCAGAAGTAGATGAACCCGCCGACGCCCGCGAGGAGCGCCCAGCCCGTGGCGATCGCCCAGACGTGCGGCGGCAGTTGGTCCGCCTGGAAGCTGTCGATCAGCGCGAACCGCATGAGGTCGATGTAGACGGCGGCCGGGTTGCACTCCAGCAGCATGTGCACGAAGGCGGGCATGTCCCGGCCGGCGAGGATGTGGTCCATGCTGAACATCACGCCCGACGCGTACATCCACGTACGCAGCACGAACGGCATCAGCTGCGAGATGTCGGGCGTCTTGGCGCCGATCCGCGCCATCGCCATCGCGACCCCGGCGTTGAACACGAACTGAAGCGTCAGCGCGGGGATGATCAGCAGCCAGGACAGGGCGACCGGTACCCCGAAGGCGAGCAGGATCACCACCAGCGCGGCCATGGAGAACAGCAGTTGCTGGAGCTGCTGCAGGCAGTACGACAGGGGGAGCGAGGCCCGGGGGAAGTGCAGGGCGCGGACGAGGCCGAGGCTGCCGGAGATGGCCCGGGTGCCCGCCATGATCGAGCTCTGGGTGAAGGTCCACACGAACACGCCGGTCACGAGGAACGGGACGTAGTCCGGCACGCCCTTCTTGGTGCCCATCAGCAGGCCGAAGATCAGGTAGTAGACCGCCGCGTTGAGCAGGGGGTTCGCGATCTGCCAGATCTGGCCGAGCTTCGCCTGGCTGTACTGCGCGGTCAGCTTCGCCGTGGCGAAGGCGGTGATGAAGTGCCGCCGGGCCCACAGCTGCCGTACGTACGCGCCGAGCGAGGGGCGGGCCCCGCTGACGCTGAGGCCGTACCGCGCGGCGAGCTGGGCCGGGGTCTCGGCGGCGCGGGCGGTCTGGGGGGTGTCCGCCGTGGTCGGGGGCGGTGTGTGGAGGACCTGGCTCACATCCGCTGCTTTCGCTAGTGGGGGGCGTCCCGCGTACTCGGCTGCGCGTCTGCTGCTTCTTACGTCGCCTTTGCCCTGCTCTTACGTCGGGACGGGACCGTATCGTCGCAACGTGAGCGTAAGCCGATTCGACGTCGGGACGCAACCGTTTCGTCGTCACGGCCTATGCTGTGAGCCATGACGACGAACGCCGACCCGGATCGGACCCCACCGCGCCGCCGGGCCCCCGCCGGGGCGGCGGTGCTCCGCGAGGACGTGACCGAGGCGATCCGGGCGGCGGTCTTCGAGGAGCTGGCGGCCGTCGGGTACGCCCGGATGTCCATCGAGGGGATCGCGCGCCGCGCGGGCGTCGGCAAGACGGCGGTGTACCGCCGCTGGCGTTCCAAGCTGCACCTGGTGCTGGACCTGGTCTCGGCGGTGGCCGTGCAGGGCCTGCCCATGCCGGACACGGGCTCGCTGGAGGGCGACCTCCGGCTGCTCTACGAGGTCACGTCCCGCGCCCTGCGCCACCCGGTCGCCGGCCAGATCATCCCCGACCTCCAGGCCGAGGCCGCCCGCAACCCGGAGATCGCCGAGGCGATGCAGAAGGCGTTGCGGGAGGGACAGCAGAGCGTGGCCACGGGGATCGTGGCGGCGGCGGTCGCCCGGGGCGAGGTCCGTGAGGGTGTGGACGAGGACCTGGCCCTGGACGTGATCTCCGGGCCGCTGTACTGGCGCTCGGTGGTCGTCCGGGCACCGAAGCTGCCGAAGGGGTACCTGGAGAGCCTGACGCGGGCCACGGCGGCGGCGCTGCGGGCGTTGTAAGGCGGCAGCGGGGCTGTCGGGGGGGGGGGGGCGGGGGAGCGTGCACGGCCCGAAGGCTTCGGGGGGCGAGCATCCGTAAACCGAGCGTGCGTAGATCGACCGTGCGCAGATCGACCGTGCGCAGATCGACCGCGTGTAGACCGAACGCTCCGTAGGCGGGTGGCGTCTTAGTGACAGCCGCTCAGGAATGAGGTCGCCGTGACTCTCTCATGCTCCCGTGCTCGTTCCGTGCTCCTGGCCGCCGCGCTGATCGCGGGGACGGTGGGGATGACCGTCGCCTGTGACGGCGGGACGTCTCCCGACCCGAAGGGACGAGCCTCGCCGGAGCGCACCATGGCGGGGACCGCCCTCACATGGCAGGAGCCTTCCTCGTACGTCTACACACTCACGTCGACCTCGCAGGCCCTGGCGGGGCGCTTCAAGGTCACGGTCCGGGACGGCAAGGTGGCCCAGGCGGTCGGCCTCGACGACGACAGTCGGCGGCTGCTGGAGCAGGGGCCTGACCGAATCCCCAAGATCGGCGACCTGTTGGACATGCTGGAGAAGGCCTGGCAGGAGCAGGCGGACACGGCGGAGGTGCAGTACGCCGTCGGCGGGCATCCCGCGCGGATCACCCTGGACGTGGACGAGGACGCCGTCGACGACGAGGCCGAGTACGTCATCAGTGACTACGAGCCGGGCGCCGGCTGAGGCCGAGGGTCAGTGGGTGTCCTGAGCCGCCAACTCCGTTGCCAGGTGGATGAGTTCCGGGGTGCGCAGTACCCGCTCCCCGAATCCCGGGAGTGGTACGTGCAGCGGCTCCAGCCAGCGCTCCGGGATGGCCTCGACGCCGTACACCGCGCCCGCGAGCCCGCCGGTCACCGCCGCGACCGTATCGGTGTCACCGCCGAGGTCCACGGCCGCGCGTACGGCGTCCTCGTAGGAGTCGGTCGTCCGCACGGCCCAGACGGCGGAGCCGAGGCAGGGCCAGACGGCGCCGTTGAACTCCGTGGCGTCGTCGGGGTGCCAGCCGGGGGCGAGGACGACTTCGTACCGGGGGCGGTGGTCGGGGTGGAGTGCGGCCAGGGTGTCGGGGAGGGCGGCGAGCGGGTCGCCGCCGGCCAGCGCGACCCGGACCAGCTCGTGGAAGGCGGCGGTGCCTTCCCAGGCGGCCGGGTCGCCATGCGTGAGGGCGGACAGCCGCCGGGCCGCGTCCATGCTGCGGTCCCGCCCGTCCCTCGCGAAGTACACGGCCGAGGTGGCGGCCCGCATCAACGCGCCGTTGCCGGCGGCCCGTAGGTTCACCTGGAAGTGGAGGGCGGCGGCGAGGTCCCACGGGTCGCCGCTGGTGAGAACGTCCTCGGTCTGGATGCCGATGTCCTTGGGGTCGGAGGCCGCCCAGCGCTGGAACCTCCGGAAGACGTTCGGGCAGTTCGAGCCCACCGCGTTCCACGAGGGACTCCCCGACGAGCACGGCCATCTGCGTGTCATCGGTCGCCTCACCCGGGTCCCAGCCGCCACCTCCGCACATCTCCCCGCCGTGGCCGGCCCTCGGGAAGCGCGCGGAGAGCGCCCCTTCGGGCCCGAACTCGAAGGGGGCGCCGAGAGCGTCGCCGACCGCCGAGCCGAGCACCGCACCGAGGGCCCGCTGCGGGTCAACGTCCGCCAAGGGTGCCTGCTTTGAGGGCGGTGAGGAGGGCGTGGAGGGGGGTGGGGGTGGTGGTGAGGTGGGTGGTGGGGTGGTCGCTTTCGCGGAGGTGTATGGCGGCGGGTGCGTTGGTGGAGAGTTCGACGCAGTCGTTATCGTCGCTGCCTCCGCCGGAGAAGGACGACTTCTGCCAGGCGCGGGGCTCGAACACGGTGACACCTTTCAGAGTTCGTGGGTGATGCGGGCGATCAGGTCCCGAGAGACAGCCGGTGACAGGGCTGTCGACGAGACGCGCTCGAAGTGTTGCCGGTACTGCTCGGCGGCGCGGTCCCAGCCGTCCCAGTCGACCGACCGCAGCCGACGTGACATGAGTGGCGGCGCCGGCGAACCTGCTCATGGAGCGTGGCGGACTTGTCCGGTTACCGCAGCTCCGCCCTCCGCGTACCAAGAACGGGTCTGTTCGCCGTGCTCGCCCCACTCCAGCTCCACGAGGGGGCGACGGCCGTCCTCGGTCATGATCCGCTTGGTCGCGAGTGCGCCGTTGGGATGCCAGGTCCGGGACTCCCCGACCGGAAATCCCCCGCGCATGTTTCCCTCGGCCCGCGGTGAGCCGTCCGGAAACCACTGCCTGACCGGGCCGTTCGGGACCCCGTCCTCGTACGTCTCCAGGCTGATCATCCGGCCCCGCTGGTATTCGACGACTTCCCCGGAGTAGAGAACGCCGTTGTAGAAGAGGCGCTCCCCGTCATCCATGTCCACGTCGGGGTCGTCGATGTCGATGCGGGGCGGAGCAGCCACCGCTTCCCTGCCTGCTCCGGTTCCGGCTCCGGCCTCGCTCCTGCCCTCGGTCTCGCGCCATGCCCTGATCGGCCGCCCCTCCTCGTCCCACTCGCGGTTTTCCAGCATGGTCAGCCCGTCCGCGGTGAACACGCGCTCCGCCGCGAGCGTGCCGTTGGAGTGCCACTCCCATGAGATGCCGACCGGGCGTCCCTGCCGTGCCGTCCCCTCGGAACGCGGGGTGCCGTCCTCGTTCCACTCGTGGCTCGGACCGTCCTGGCGGCCGTCGACGTAGCGGTCCCGGCTGATGACGACACCGCGCGAACGCTCCTCGACCTCACCGGTGAAGGGCACGCCCCGGTACAGCAGACGCTGCCCGTAATCCATGTCCACATCGGGGTCGTCGATGTCCAATACATCGGGCGCTGTGTCGGGCGAGTTCACAGCAGGTCCGTCAGGTCCGGGCCACGGCCGTCGAGCACGTCCGGGGCCTTGATTCCGTGGCCCTCGGCGATGCCGAAGTACGTGTCGTGGAACACGGCCGGTTCCACCCAGATCCCGGGCGCGTCGGGTGCCACCGTCAACTCGACCAGGCGGTGTTCCCGGTGCTTCTCCTCCGTGGCGTCGATCCAGGTCCCGGAACCCACGACGAGGATGCTCCCGACCTGGGCGTCGGGGGCAGCCCACGGGGCGGCTCCGCCCTTCGGCGAGCGGGGGAGCGTCGACATCACTTGGTCAGTACCGTCCTGACAGTTCCTCCAAGGCGTCGAGAGTCGGGGCTTCCTGGGGGAGTTCTTCGGCGAACCGGCCGAGGGCCGGGTCCGGTGGGGCCTGACGCAGCCAGTCCAGAGCTTCGATGCTGCCGAGTCCTCGTCCGTGTGCCTCGCGGAGCCGCAGCACCCACCCCGCTCCGGCCTCGAACGCGTCGTCACCTGCCGCCGTTCTCGGTTCGTAGCCCGCGGCGTTGTCGCCGGTGGAGGCCCACACGTAGCCCAGGGTCCGGCCGTCCCGCTGGACGGTGAAGTAGCGCACGGGGTGGTCCGTGGTGTCCTCGTACTCGTTCTCCGTCCTGGGGAGGGCGGACAGGAGCCGGCGGGACCGTGTCGGAACCTCGAAGGTGCCCCATGAGTCGGCGTAGGCGGGACCTTCGACCGCCAGGTCCTCGAAACCGGTCGTCGTGGGAGTCGCGTGGCGGTTGGGATCGCCCGGTTCGGGGGCGCCGCCGAGCAGGTCCGAAACGGCTTGCAGAGCGGCTGAAAGCCGGGGCGCGTTCTCGGCGTGGATCATCGGCTGCTTCCGCTCGCGCGTGTCCATCGTCAACCACGCGTCGGAGTAGGTTTCCAGCGTCACCACGACGAGATCGGTCTTCCAGATGTCGACCTGGATGGTGAACAGCTGCTCCGCGCGGTGCCTGGCCCCGGACTCCAGCCACACACCGGGGCATTGGACGCGCAGCCCGGTGAGGAAGTCCCCTTCGAACGACTCCGCCCGCGCCACGGCGTCCGAAAGGGCCGTCCCCGGTGAGAGGGGGTCCCCCTCCAGCACGAGACCCCGCACGTCGAGCCGTACGTCTCGCGTGTCGTTCATGGCGCGAACCGACAGGCCGACCTTGCCCGCGGGCACCGCGAGTTCATACCGGGCCAGGATGTTCCAGACCGCCACGGCGATCTCCGCCGCCTGCGAGGGCTTGGCATCGGCGCTGGTCGGCGTGGCTTCCCATGTCCAGTCGCCGATGGGTTCCGTGGTGATCACAGCATGTCCTTGGGGTCGGTCTTGCTTCCCGGCGGGATGGTGAGGGTGCCGTCCTCGAGGCGTACGACGAAGGTGATGCCCTCACCCTTGGGGCCGCCTCCGCCGCGGTGGATGTCCATGAGGGCATCGTAGGATCCGTCCGCCTTCCAGCCCGCGATGGTTCCCCGACCGCCGTCGACGAGCAGGATGCGGTGATCGGCCTCGGACTTCGCCAACTGCAGCAGGTACTTTCCGCGGGTGATCTCCTTGATGGGATCCTCCGGGTCGTTGAGGTGCTTCATCTGGTAGCCGTAGATCTCGCCGGACGCGTCCTTGATACGGATGTCCAGGTCGGAGCCGACGGGCACCTTCACCTCGAAGTCGATCGCGTGTGCCGGGACACCGCTGTCGACCAGGGCGTTGGCGAAGACGATCTGGTCGGCGCCGGGCTGGAACATTTGCTCCTTGCGCGCCCCCAGGGACGACACGACCTGACCGAACTCGTCGCTCTGGTTGAAGCGTCCAGAGGCGATGATCTCGGCGACCTGCTGACCGTTCGGCTCCTCGGCCAGCCGGGCGAGGGCTCGTTCGAGCACATCCGGCTTCGGCCGCTGCTTGCCGGGGATCCCCTTGATCGCGTCGCGGATCCGCTGCTCGGTGTCGCCGCCGCGCACCATCGGTTGGCCGTCGCCGCCGGGCGTCCCGCCTTCGGAGCCCCCGTCGCGACCACCACCACCGGATCCGTCTCCACCGCCCGGTCCATCACCACCGCCGGGTCCGTCGCCGTGACCGCCGGGTCCGTCGCCGTGACCACCGCCGGTCGGGCCTTCTCCGTGACCGCCCGACGAGGTTTCCGAGTGGCCGCCGCCCGGCGTCTCGCCGCGCCCGCCCGAAGGCGTCTCGCCGTGCCCGCCACCGGTGGGACCCTCACCACCGCGTGAGCCCCCGCCGCCGGTCGGCGTCTCATGGCTCCCGGACGGCCCTCGGCCCAGGTCATCGGCGCGGCCACCGGGCAGGTTGTCCGCACGACCACCCGGCAGGCCGTTGTCCCCGGTCCGCCCTGTGGCACCCAGGCCGTCGCCGACCCGACCGGTCCCGCCCAGGTCGTCCCCGACCCGGCCCACAACCGTCGTGCCGTCGCCCACTCTCGCCCCCGCGCCCACCAGCTCCGGCTGCCTGGTGTTGACGTCGGCGGCGCGCTCGGCCGCCGTGCCCTCGCGGGGGATGTCGTCCAGGGACTCGCGTACCGTTCCGTCGGCGTTGTGTACGACCAGGGTGTCGGTGTTGAGGTAGACGACCTCGCCCTGGGGGGTTTCCATGCGGACGCTGTTCTCGGGGGTGAGCCCGGTCGGGACGTCATCCGTGAGGTTCGTCGGGAGGTCGTCCGCGAGGTTCGGGGTGTCGGCGATCTGGTACGTGCCCTCGCCGAGCCTGATGTGCGTGCCGTCGGTGATCCCGCGCAGGCTCGCCATGACGTCGCTGATCTTCACCGCCGTCGCGCCGACGCCCTTGGTGAGGTACGTCATCGGGTCGACGATCTTGCCGGCCCTGCCCGCGAAGGAGATCGCCTTGGCGATCGCGCCCGCCTTGCCCGCGCCGGCCACGGCGCCCCCGGCGCCGCCGGTGAAGACGGTGGTGAGGACGTTGAAGGTGACCGCGCCCGCCGCCCGCGACGGGTTCTTGCCCCACTCGTCGTACGCGATCAGCGCCTTCCCCGTCTCCACGACCGCCGTACGGGAGTCGCGCAGCCAGGACGGGAGCTTGTCGGCCGGCGTCAGCCAGTACGCGGCGCCCAGCGGCGTCGCCGTGATGACGATGCCCGTGAGGAGCTTGCCGAGGCCGGTCCAGGCCTGGCCGGCCGCGTCCCAGCCGTTGAAGCCCACCAGCGTGCCGAGGCCCTTGATCGTGCCCCACACACCGTCGACGACGAAGCCGACCGCGAAGTCCCAGGCGTGCTCGTGGATGTAGTACCAGGGGTTGGACTCCTCGACCGGGTCGCCCCAGGGCAGACCACCGGCGTTGTTGAGGTCCTCGCCCCGGAAGCCGTACATGTTCTCTTTGTTCGAGCCGTCGTTGACGACCAGCGCCTCACCGCCGACCAGCGCGACGATCTTGTTGTAGCAGTCGCGTTCGGCGGCCTGGAAGGCGGCGTACGTGGCGTTGATGTCCGAGCGGCGGTTGTTGTTCTCCTCGACGAGGTCGCCGTCGGCGCGCCACTCGTCGTCGCCCTCGATCTTCGCGCGGAAGGCGATCGCGTCCTGACGGAGCTGGTGGAACTTCTGCTTGAGCGGGCCGACGGCCGCGGCGTACGTGTCCAGGGCCGAGGCGACGGTCTCCAACTCGGTGGCGAACTCGTCGCCCTTGGCCGCCACCGGCGCGGTCGTCGCGAACAGCGCCTCCGCCTCCGGCGCCTTGTAGTACGCGGAGAGGCCGCCGAAGCGGGTGTGGACCGCCGAACTCGAGTCCTTCAGGGAGGTACCGGCCGAACGGACGCCCGCGATGTGCTGGTCGAGCAGCTCCAGATTGCCGGTGAACTCGGGGACTTCCTCCGGGATGACGGGGATGTCGTCGCTCACTTCGGCCCCTGCCCGCCGTTGCCGTCGACACCCGGCGGCGGCGGTACGACCGTCGCCTTGAGCGCGTTGGCCTGCTGCTCGGCGGCCATGTCCAGGTCGCCCGTGACATAGGCGTTGGTGGCCTTGGCCGCGCCCTGCACGGAGTCGATGGTCCGCTGCGCCATGTACGCCAGCTTCTGCTGCCGCTCCTGCAGGTACTTGCTCAGGGCCGCCGCGACCGGTCCGACCGGCACCCGTGGGGTGCCCGCGGCCACCGGCCCGATCATGGGCCCGTTGAACTGCCCGCCCGGCACGGCCGTACCGGCGGACTCGGCCGCGCTCGCCATGTTCGTCACCAGCGAGTTGGCGGCCTTCTCCAGGCCGCCGGCCGCCTCACCGGTCGAGTTCAGCGTGGTCTGCACGTTGATCGGATCGATGTCCCAAGCCGGCATCGTCGCTACCCCCGTAACGCCCTGTCGGACACGTCGTACCTACGTCATCGCCGAGGAGTTCCTCGGCGACTTCCCCAACTTCCCCTAGTACACACGAGCAAACCGCACCGGACAGTTCCCGCTTCGCGTCGATTCCGTCACAGGCGCTACAGCCGCTCCTGCCGCTCCAGCCGCTGCGCCCACCCCGCCCACGCCGACGAGATCATGTCCTCGACGCCGTACCGCGCCTTCCAGCCCAGCTCGGCCGCGATCCGGTCGGCCGAGGCGACGACGCGCGCGGGGTCGCCCGGACGCCGGTCGACGACCACGGGAGGCAGGTCGTGGCCGGTGAGGGAGTTGATCCGGGCGATCATCTCGCGCACCGAGACGCCGTCCCCGCGCCCGATGTTGAGGGTGAGGTCCGTGCCCCGCGCCTCGCGCAGCCGCCGCGCGGTCGCCACATGCGCCTCCGCCAGGTCGACGACATGGATGTAGTCCCGGACACACGTCCCGTCGGGGGTCGGGTAGTCGGCGCCGAAGATACGCGGCGGGGCGCCCTCGGAGAGCTTCTCGAAGACCATGGGGACGAGGTTGAAGACGCCGGTGTCCGCGAGCTCCGGGGACGCCGCCCCGGCCACGTTGAAGTAGCGGAGCGAGGCCGTCGACAGGCCGGTCGCCCGGCCCGTGGCCCGCACCAGCCACTCGCCGACCAGCTTGGTCTCGCCGTACGGGCTCATCGGCACGCACGGCGTCTCCTCGGTGACGAGGTCCCCGTCCCGCGCGGCGGAGGGCATGCCGTACACGGCGGCGGAGGACGAGAAGACGAAGGACGCGACCCCGGCGTCCGTGGCGGCCGACAGCAGGGTGCGCAGGCCCTCGACGTTCTCCCGGTAGTAGTGCAGCGGCAGTTCGACGGACTCGCCGACCTGCTTCTTCGCCGCGAGGTGGACGACGCCGGTGACGCCCCGGTCCCGGATCACCCGGGCCAGCCGCTCCCCGTCGAGGGTGGAGCCGATCTCCAACGGCACGTCCTCGGGCACGCGTTCGGCGATCCCCGTGGACAGGTCGTCGTAGACGACGGCCTGTTCGCCCGCGTCGAGCATCGCGCGCACCACGTGCGCCCCGATGTATCCGGCGCCACCGGTGATCAGCCAGGTCATGGACGATCGTCCCCTCGTAGTCAAAGCGATGTCTTGGCGGTGCCTTGGCGGTGCCTTGCGGCGCCTTGGCGGTGTCTTGGCGATGGTGCGGGTGCCCTCACATGGTGCGGGTGCATCAGGTGGGCATCAGTGCAGCAGGCGTTTGAGGCGGCGGCGTACGACTTCGGTCAATCCTCGCCAACCGGGCGCGAGTCGTAGCGCGAGCGCCCCCGCGTGGGTCGCGTACGGCTGCGCCAGGAGGACTCCGTGGCGTGCGCTCGGCAGTGCGCTCCGGCGCAGCAGCCCGGCGCCCGCGAGGGCGTGCGCCGTGGTCTCCCGGTGGGTGCCGTCCTGGAACCGCAGCCGCAGCCGGAGGTCCCAGGTTCCGCTGCCCAACGCCCCCAGGTCCAGGGGGACGTCGGCCGTCCAGCTCTCGAAGTCCGGCTCGACCGCGAGGGTCGTCGTACCGGCGAACCCCACCCGCCCGCTCTCCCGCTCGGCGAACTCCACCGTCACGGACTCCGGCCCCGCGTCCGCCATCCGCCCGTACAGCTCGTGCAGCCGCAGCCGGAGTGTCGTCCCCCGCGCGCGTGGCCGCAGTTCCGCGTCGACGGCGGCGGGCAGCAGGTGTACGGGGCGGACGAGGAGGTGGTCCAGCTCCACCTGGGGCAGGTCGGCGGACCAGACGGGAGAGCCGTCGCCATCGCGCGCGTAGGGCGGGGCCAGCCGGGCCGGACGGGCCGCGAGCTCCTTGAGACGGGTCAGGTCACGCGGTTCCTCGGAGGCGAGGATCACCCGGGCGACGACGCGGCCGGGCGCGGGCGCCGGCGTGAAGTCGCCCTCGTCGAAGGCGGACAGGTATGCGCGCGTCAGCGCCCACCACTCGCGCCGGTACTCGGGGCCGCGCAGGTCCAGCTCGCGCGCGTACATCCGCAGTGAGTGGTCGAGGAAACGCGTGCGCGTGGCCCGCGCCAGCCGCTTCTCGCCGGCGCCCAGCAGGATGTCGTACGACAGCCGGTCGGCCTCGATGCGGGCCCGCCAGTTGGCGATGCCGGAGCGGTCCAGGGAGATGGACAGCCGGGCCGCCGACCGGCGCACGTGCCAGACGTACACCGGGTCCGGGACGAGCGCGACGCGCGGCACGGCGGCCAGCACGCGCGCGACGAACACGAAGTCCTCGTAGGCGAAGCGGCCCTCGGGGAAGCGGATGGCGTGATCGCGCAGGAAGGTGGTGCGGTAGAGCTTGTTGACGCAGAGGGTGTCGTGCACCAGGCGTACGCGCCGGGACGGGTGTGCCACCAGCGTGCGCCGAGCGTACAGCTCGGGCTGCCAGGGGGTCTCCCGGCCGGACGGCAGCTCCTTGCGCACGCACAGCCCCGCCGCGACCGGTGCGTCGTGCTTCAGGGCGGCCTCCAGCAGCGCGTCCACGGCGCCCGGCGGCAGCACGTCGTCGCTGTCCAGGAACATCACGTACGGGGAGGTCGCGGCGTCCAGCCCGGTGTTGCGCGGGGTGCCGCAGCCGCCGCTGTTGGTGTGACGCCGGATCACCCGCAGGCGGGGTTCGTCCTCGGCCAGCCGCTCCAGCAGCTCCCCGCTGCCGTCCGTCGAACAGTCGTCGACCGCGATCACCTCACGGACGGCCGGCCCCTGCGCCAGCGCCGAGCGCACGGCGTCCGCCACATGGGCGGCGTCGTCGTACCCGATGACGACGACGGAGACCTGCGCCTGCTGAAGAGCCATGGTTGCCCCGCACCTGTGAGAGGTATGTGTGCAATCTTCCCTTAAGAGGGGCTTCGCGGCCCCGTGGGGAAGATGGCACCCGGGAGGCCGGGGTTCCGTTTGAAGTTGTCGGATTCCGTCGGTGCGAAGAGCGAAGGGCTTTTCAGGGCGGCCGACCCTCGGGCGCGCCGGATCCGCCGGACGGCCTAGCCCGCCGACTCCTCCGGCGCCGGCTCCTCCAGTGCCGCCTCGTCCAGCGCGGCCGTCAGGCGGTCCAGGCGGTCGCGCAGGTCGCGGATCTCGTCGAGGTCGAAGGTCGTCGCGGAGACGATCCGGCGCGGCACGGCCAGTGCCCGCTCCCGCAGGGCGGTGCCCTCCTCGGTCGCCCGCACCACCACCGACCGCTCGTCGCGGGCGCTGCGCTCACGCCGTACGAGACCGGCCGCCTCCAGGCGCTTCAGCAGCGGCGACAGCGTCCCGGAGTCGAGCCGCAGATGCTCGCCCAGCTTCTTGACGGGCAGCTCGCCCCGCTCCCACAGCACCAGCATCACCAGGTACTGGGGATAGGTGATCCCCAGGTCCTTCAGGACCACGCGGTAGACGCTGGTGAAGGCGCGTGAGGCGGCGTGCAGGGAGAAGCAGATCTGCCGGTCGAGACGGAGGAACTCCTCCTCGGAGATCTGCCCGGAGGCCTCCTGGGAGGTCTCCTCGGGTGAGGTGGCGGCGCTCGTGGTCATGGTTCCAGGGTACCCCCTGTCCACCATTTAGTTGTGGACAATTGAATTGTGTGCTCTACTAAAGCCCGTGAACGGCGGTCGGACCGGACCGCCGGACGTGACAAGACCTGTGAAAGGGATGGTTCTCCCATGGACGCGCTCTACACCGCTGTCGCCACCGCCACCCACGGCCGCGATGGTCGCGCCGTCACCAACGACGGCAAGCTCGACCTCGACCTGGCCCTCCCGGTGGAGCTGGGCGGCAACGGCCAGGGCACCAACCCGGAGCAGCTGTTCGCGGCCGGCTACGCCGCCTGTTTCGCCAGCGCCCTCGGCCTCGTCGGCCGCGCCGCCAAGGTCGACGTCAGCGACGCCGCGGTGACCGCCGAGGTCGGCATAGGCAAGGAGGGCGAGGGCTTCGCCCTGAAGGCCACCCTCCGCGTGGAGCTTCCCGACTCGGTCGACGAGGCCACCGGCCGCAAGCTCGTCGAGCAGGCCCACCAGGTCTGCCCCTACTCCAACGCCACCCGCGGCAACATGCCGGTCGAGCTGGTCGTCGAGTAAGCCGCGCCGTCCGCGAGGGGCTGAGGCCCGTTCGAGCCCGCGGATCGCTCCGA
Organism: Streptomyces sp. NPDC002787; assembly: GCF_053592095.1. Taxonomy (NCBI): domain Bacteria; kingdom Bacillati; phylum Actinomycetota; class Actinomycetes; order Kitasatosporales; family Streptomycetaceae; genus Streptomyces; species Streptomyces sp. NPDC002787. The sequence continues at coordinate 50,512 of NZ_JBSFVC010000009.1, forward strand.
CTCCCCCTTACGGAGCGATCCGCGCCAGCACCTCCCCGGTCCGACGACTCCAGTCCACGACCACCGCCTCCTCCGGCAGCCTCCGCCCCCGCGTCAGCAACAGCCACTTCACCCCGTACCGCCGCGCGACAACCGCACGCTGACTCCGCGTCGACGCCGGATCCAGGTACGCCCGCACATCCGCGTGCCGCCGCATCCGCTCCCCCTCCTCCAGCGCGGGATCGGGCCAGGTCGGCGCCGCCATGTTCACCCCGTGTCCGGCGAGCGCGTGCCCCGCGAAGTAGCCGTCGGTGATCAGCACCTCGCCCGCCCGCACATGCCGCGCCGCCCAGTCGTACGAAGGCCAGCGCGGCGGCTGATCGAAGCCGACCGGATCCAGCGCCCGCGGTACGACCGCGCCCGCCTGCACGGTCAGGAACCCCACGCAGGCCCCGACGGCGGCGGCCCCGCCCAGCACCCGCCGGGCCCACCCCCACGGCCGCGGAGCCGCCAGCTCCACGGCCAGGGCGAACTGCGCGGGCACCGCCGCGAGCCCCAGCACCCTCCCGTACGTGTAGTGCCCGCTGACCCAGCCGTACGCCACCACCAGGCACTCCGCCGTGAACATCAGCACCAGCGGGTCCCTCGGGGACCGGCGCCCCCGCGCCCACAGCGCCGGCAGCCCGAGCAGCGCCAGCCAGAGGTGCCCGGCCACGTTCTCGTACAGAAGCCGGTGCATCCCGTCCACGCCCGTGTTCCCGGCCAGTGACAGGACGTCGTAGTACGGCCATGACACCGCCACCGCCAGGGCGACCGCCCCAGCCAGCACCCACCGCCCCGCCACCGGGCCCCGCCATCCGCGCTGCCGGGCCGCCACGATCGCCACGGCCCCGGCCAGCGAAGCCGCCGCCGTGATCGGATGCACCAGCAGGATCAGCCCGTACAGTGCCCCGAGCCCGGCGTACGCCCAGGCGCTGCCGAGGCCGCTCGGCCCGACGTACCGCACCCTCCGCGAGAACCCGCCCCCACGCGCGCGTGCGCCCGTCCACGCCCACGCCCAGAACGTCAGCCCGGTGGCGAGCGCCGACGGATAGCCGAGGGTCGTCGTCAGTGACATCAGCCCGAGGTAGCCGCTCCACAGGACCCGCTCGGTGCCCCACAGCAGCGTCATGAACAGCACCGCGAGGACCGGCGCCCACGGCCGGGGCGTGAGCACCCGCACGAAACGGCCGATCCCGGTCAGCAGCACCACCAGGTTCACCGGCCCGGCGAGCTTCACCAGCGACCAGCCGCTCAGCCCGGTCAGCCGCGCGAGGACGCCCTGGGCGACGGTGTACGGGGAGTAGTACGGGCTGCCCGCGCCCGGCAGGTCGGCGGTCGGGTGGGCCGGGTGGAGCAGGTTCCAGCGGAGGCGTTCGACGACCGCCGCGTGCTGGCCGGCGTCACAGCACAGCGGCACCCGCCAGTACGCCAGCGTCAGTACCAGCCAGAACAGCCCGCCGACGACGGCGTACGGGGTCGGCCGCCGGGTCAGCCAGGTGCGGCCGCCGCGCAGAGCGGTGGCGCCGAGGGTGAGGCGACGACCGGCAGCGGAACCGGTCCGGGCTGTCTGGGGCATTTGCCCTGTATTCCCGGTATGGCCGTACGTGGTGGCGGCTCAGCTCGCGGTCACCACATCGAGTGAGCCGCGGGTGGCCGGGACACCCGGCGGCGCGGCCTCACCCGGCAGCGCCGACCCGCCCGGCATCAGCGTCCGTACGACCCGCTCGGCGGCCCGCCCGTCGTCGAACGGAGCGGGAGACATGGCCGGGCGGATCGGCGGTGATGTCGACGTACATGCCCCGGCTCGCCGCGAAGGCGTCCAGGTCGTCGGCGTGCACGACGATCGGCCGGTCCAGGTTGGCGTAGTCGAACATCAGAGCCGAGCAGTCCGTGACGAGCACGTCGGAGGCGAGCATCAGCTCCTCGACGTGCGGCTCGTCGGTCGCGTCCACGACGACACCCCGCCGGTGCAGCTCGGCGAGCCCGAAGCCGCGCGCCGGGCCGTCCGCGAGCGACGGATGCAGCCGTACGACGAGGGTGTGCGCCTCGCCCAGGCTGCGCCGCAGGTCCGCCGCGAACCGGGCGAGGTCGAAGCGTTCGACGTGCCCGCCCCGCCGGTAGTCGCGGGGCGTGGGCGCGTACAGCACGACCGTGTGGCCGGCCGGGACGCCGAGCCGCTCACGGACCGCCGCGCCGCTGTCCGGCCCGGCGTTCACGAGGACGTCGTTGGTCAGCATCCCCGGCACGTCCACCCCGAGCCGGGCACCCGGCTTGTGCAGCAGGTCGGTGCCCATGAACTTGAGCGGTGTGCCCTGGTGGGTGTGGAGGTGCACACTGCCCGGGCGCTTGGTGAGGGTGCCGGGCCAGTCGACGTTGTTGACGAAGTACGTCGCCCGCGCGGCCACCCGCAGATACTCGGCCGAGCCGGGCGCCACGAACTCGACACCCGGCGGCAGCGCCGCCACCCGCTCCGGCCGCACCACCCACACCCCCCGGATGTGCGGCGGGACCTCGCGGGCGGCTCCGTACACGGCCGCCGGGTCACCGAGCACCCCGCGATGGGAGAACGCCGAGTACACGGCCAGGTTCGGGTCCAGCGGCAGCCGCTCGTGGGCCGGCGACCGGACCCGTCTGATCCGCTCGGCACCGGCCGCCCGCAGCCGCTCCCCGCGCGCGCCGAGCGCGGCACGGATACGGGCCGCCCGCCGCCGGGCGCGGTAGGCGGCCCAACCGCCCTCCAGCACCCCGAACCCGGGGGCCACGGGATCGCCGTCCGACCGGTACTTCCGGTACAGCCCCGCCGTCCGCCGGAAGAACTCGGCCTTGTCGCCCGGCGGCACCCGGTCCGGCCTGGCGAGGATGTCCAGGCAGTGCTCCGCCATCTTGTGCCGCAGACGGGGCCGCCACTTCGCCAGGTCGGGCCGGGAGTCGAGGAAGCCGAAGACCCGCTCGTACTGGTCGTGCACATCGAAGTGCTGACGGCCGGTGGTGGACAGGAGGGCGCCCCGCCGCCGCTGCCGGTACGCCACGCAGATCCGGTCCAGCGTGGCGATCCGCCCGGCGCTGAACAGCACAGGGAACGTCCACGGCGTGTCCTCGTAGGAGCCGGGCGGGAACCGGAAGCCGTGCGCCTCGACGAACTCCCGCCGGTACGCCTTGTTCCACACGACCGTCAGCAGGTCGAGGAGCTCGGGGTGCTCGTCGATCGTGAAGGTGCCGGGCCCTGTTGCCGCGAGGACCCGCGCGAGGGCGTTGCGGCGCGTCCCGCCCCACCAGTACGTGCGGGCGTAGTCGAAGACCAGCACATCGGGGTCGCCGGTCTCGTCGAGCCGGTCGGCCAGCGCGCGCAGGGCGCCCGGGGTGAGCGTGTCGTCGCTGTCGAGGAAGAGCAGGAACTCCCCGGTGGCGCACGGCAGCGCGGCGTTGCGGGCGCGGCCGAGGTTCACGTTCGCCGGCAGGTGCACCACCCGTACGCGCGGGTCACGGGCCGCGTAGGAGTCGAGGATCTCGCCGCTGCCGTCCGGCGAGCGGTCGTCGACGGCGATGACCTCCAGGTCCCGGTACGACTGGTCGAGCACCGAGTCGAGGCACTCGCGCAGGAAGCCCCGGACCTGGAAGACGGGGACGATGACACTGAAGTGGGGCATGTCCGTCAGCTCCTCACGAGGGTCGCGGCGGCGGGCGCCGGGGCCGGGGTGCGCTCGGCGAGCGGCACGACGGGCGGCAGCGCCCACGGCGGCTCGCCCAGGAACACCCGCCGTACGACCCGCTCGGCCGCCCGCCCGTCGTCGAACTGGCAGAACCGCTCCCGGAAGCCGGCGCGCAGGGCGTCGGCCTCCGCGTCCGCGTACGAGCCGTCGCGGAACAGCTCCGCCAACTCCCGCTCGCTGCGGGCGACGTGGCCGGGCGGCGCGGTCGGCAGTTCGAAGCAGACGCTCCGGGTCTCCCGGTACATCTCCCAGTCGTCCGCGAGGATGACGATCGGCCGGTCGAGGTGGGCGTAGTCGAACATCAGGGACGAGTAGTCGGTGATCAGCGCGTCGGCGGCCAGGCAGACGTCCTCGGTGGACGGGTGCCGGGTGACGTCGATGATCCGGCCGTCGCCCCTGGCGGCCGTGGAGCCGCCGTGGCCGTGGTGCGGCCGCAGCAGCACCACGAACTCCTCGCCCACCGCCTCGCAGAACGCCTCCAGGTCGAGCCGGACGTCGTGGCCGGTGGCCTGGTCGGCGGCCTGGCCGGTGGTGCGGCCGGTGACGTGGTCGCGGGGGGCCGGGGCGTAGAGCAGGGCCTTCTTGCCCTCGGGGACACCCAGTTCGCGGCGGACCCGGGCCACGTCCGCCGCCGTCGCCGTGTAGTGGACGTCGTTGCGCGGATGGCCGTACTCCAGCTGCTCGTAGGTGCCCGGGAAGGCCCGCTCCCAGGTCTCCGTCGAGTGCCGGTTGGCGGACAGGCTGAAGTTCCAGCGGTCCACGCGTTCGAGGAGGCCCGTGAAGCCGCCGGACGTGGCGGCCACCACGGGGTACGGGGACTGGTCGAGCCCCGTCGTCCCCAGTGGGGTGCCGTGCTGGATCTGGAGGTGGACGCTGCCGGGGCGCTTGACGACCGCGTCCGCGAAAGGGGCGTCGCCGACGAGGTATTTGGCGCGGGCCAGCACCCACCAGTAACGCCGGCTGCCGATGACGGCGTGGTCGACGTCCTTCGGGAGGTGGGGCACCGCGTCGGGCTCGACGAGGAACACCGAGCGGAGGTGCGGGGCGAGTTCGCGCGCCTTCGCGTGAAGGGCGCCCGGGTCGCAGGTGACGCCACGGCCCCCCGAGGCGCGGTACACGACCAGGTTCCTGTCCAGCGGGAGGCGGCGCTGGGCGGCGTACAGGGCGCGGGTCAGGGGCGCGCGGGGGCGGGGGAGCGCCGTCAGGGCTCCGGCCGCCGCGCGATGGGCGGTGCGCAGGGCCTGGAAGCCGGCGTACGAGCCGGACGCGAGCAGCCGGTGCCGCACGCCGGGACCGCCGCCGGGCGGGTGGAAGGCCGCCGGGCGGTGGTGGCGGTAGAGGTGCGTGGCGCGGCGGAAGAAGGCGCGGCGATGACCGACGGGCAGCCGCTCCGGGTGCGCGGCGGCCCGCAGCACGACCGCGAACAGCTGCTCGAACAGCGCCGCCGACAGACCCGGTCCGGCCGTCGCGCGGGTCAGCACCAGCTCCACCTGGTCGAGGAGGTCGAGCTGGTGCGCGCCGGGCGTGTTCAGCCGGCTGCCCTGCCGGCGCAGCAGATGGCGTACGCAGACCGTGTCCCGCAGCTCCGCCGTGCGGTCGGCGGCGAGCGCGACCAGACCGCTCCAGCCGAGGTCGGTGAAGTGGCCGATCGGGAAGGTGAGGTGGTGTTCGCCGAGGAAGTCCCGGCGGTAGGCCGCGCTCCACGCCGGAGCCTGTACGCCGGTCGGGTGTACGACGGTGGTGCCGCCCTCCCACCAGTGCGCGCGCTCGTGCGCGAAGTACAGGACGTCGGGGTCGGCGGTCTCCCGCAGTCGGTTCGCGATCGCCCGCAGCGCGCCGGGGGCGAGCGTGTCGTCCCCGTCCAGGAACAGGACGTACGTCCCGTGCGCCGCCGTCAGTCCCGCGTTGCGGGCCGCGCTCAGTCCTCCGGCGGGCGGCGACTCCACGGGGGAGACCCGGGTGTCCCTGGTGGCGTACGCGGCGGTGACCGCCCCCGCCGGGGAGTCCGGTGCGTCATGGACCGGGATCAGCTCGAAGTCGCCGAACGGCTGGGCGAGGACCGAGTCCAGGGCGAGGGACAGGCGCCCTTCGACACCGTGCGTGGGGACGATGATGCTGAAGCGGGGCATTCTGTCCTTTCGGTCGGGCGTGGGAGAGCTCGGGAGTGCGGGTGCGTCGGCGGGTGCGGGTGCGGGTGCGGGTGCTGGTGCGGGTGCGGGTGAGCGGGGGCTGGTCGCGCCCACGCGGCGGAGCCGCATATCGACACACCCCGCGCCCCTGAAAACCTGGGGGTGCCCCCGTGCTTTCAAGGGGGCGCGGGGAACTGCGCGAGCAACCACAGACCACCCGCACCCGCCGACGAACCCGCACCCCCGAGCTGAAAAGCGCACGGGGACTACTTGCGCAGGGAGTCGCCCAGGTCGGCCCCGCCCTGCCCCGGCACCGTCGCCAGTGGAGACGGACGGGCCGCGGCGGCGGACGGGACGGGGTGGCGGCCGGACAAGGGGACGAAGCCGGGCGGCGCGGTGTCGCCCAGAAGCACCCGCCGCACCACCCGCTCCGCCGCCCGCCCGTCGTCGTACTGGCAGAACCGGTCACGGAACGCCGCCCGCAGCTGTGCCGACCGCGAGCCGCGCCAGTGCCCGGTGGCGAAGATGTCGATCAGCTCGTCCTCACTGCGGGCGACCGCGCCGGGCGGGGCTGACCGCAGGTCGAAGTACGTACCGCGAGCCGCCTCGTACGCCTCCCAGTCCTCCGCGTGGATCACGATGGGCCGGTCGAGGTTGGCGTAGTCGAACATCAGGGAGGAGTAGTCGGTGACGAGCGCGTCGGAGGCGAGGCACAGGTTCTCGACGCTCGGGTAGGCCGTGACGTCCAGGAGGCGGCCGTGCGCCAGGTCCGTCAGCGGGGCGTCGTACGCGTGGTGGGCGCGGGCCAGGATCACGAAGCGTGGGCCCAGCTTGCGCAGCACCCGTTCCAGGTCCAGGTGGGTGCGCTGTGAGTGGCGGTAGTCGCGGTGCGTGGGCGCGTACAGGAGGGCGACCGCGCCCTCGGGGATGCCCAGGTGTTCGCGGATCCGGGCCACATCCGTCGAAGTGGCCCTCAGGAACACGTCGTTGCGTGGGGAGCCGTATTCGAGGGTCGTGTACGCCGACGGGTAGACGCGCTCCCAGACGAGGGTGGAGTGGCGGTTGCCCGACAGGACGTAGTCCCACTGGTCGCTGCCGCGCAGCACCGCCGCGAAGTCCGTGCCGCGCGCGGCGGCGGGCCGGTCCTGGAGGTCGAGGCCCATGTGCTTGAGCGGGGTGCCGTGCTGGGTCTGGAGGAGGATCTGGCCGGGACGCTTGACCAGTCGCCGGTCGAAGTCCACGTTGTTCACCAGGTACTTGGAGCGGGCGAGCGCCGTCCAGTACGCCATCGAGCCGGGGAGCACACGCCGGGTCGCCACCGGAAGGGTGTGGTGGTGTTCGGGGCGCGCGACCCACGAGGTGCGCATCTTGGGGACGTACGTACGGAACGCGTTCTCCAGCGCGGCCGGGCTGCACTCATAGCCCCGGCCGCCGTACGCGGCGAACACCGCCCGGTCGGTGCGCAGCGGGAGGAGGCGCTGGACGCGGTAGTGGACGCGGAGCCCACCGGCGCGCAGCAGCCCGGCCAGGCCCCGCACCAGGCGTCCGGCGCCCCGGCCCAGCCGGGCCACGGTCCACAGGGCGGGGTAGACACGCCGGCTGCCCAGCCGCAGAAGCGCGTGCCGCAGCCGGGCGCGGGCGTGGATGGGGGCGCCCGGAGTGCGGTAGCGGGCGCAGTGCGCGCGGACCGTGCGCAGGAACTCGGCGCGCGCCTCGCGCGGCAGCCGGTGGCGCCGGGAGAACACGGAGGTGAGGTGGTCGACCATGCGCCGGAACAGCACCGGACGCCACTGCGCCAGCTCCGGCCGCTCGTCGACGTACGCGAACACCCGGTCGTACTGCTCGAACACGTCGAAGTGACCGCGCGTAGTCGCCCCGAGCAGGCTGCCGTGGCGGCGCCGGCGGTGGTGGACGCAGACCCGGTCGAGGGTGGCGACGGACTCGGCGGTCATCAGGACCGGGTACGTCCACGCCGTGTCCTCGTAGATGCCGGACGGGAACCGGAAGTCGTGGTCCTCGACGAACTCCCGCTTGTACGCCTTGTTCCACACCACGGGGCGCACGTCCAGCAGGCCCGGGCGGTCGTCGAGGCGGAAGGGGGCCGGGCCCTGTTCGGTGAGTTGGAGGGCGTGTTCGTTGCGGACCGGCTCGCCCGACCAGGAGCTACGCGCGAAGTCGTGGACGAGGACGTCCGGTTCGCCGGTCTCCTTGACGCGGTCGGCGATCGCCTGGAGCGCGCCCGGCGTGAACGTGTCGTCGCCGTCGAGGAAGAGGAGGTAGTCGCCTCTCGCGTGCTCCATCCCCTTGTTGCGGGCGGCGCCCGGCCCGGCGTTCTCCCGCAGGCGCACCGGGCGCCGTACGCGGGGATCACGGGCCGCGACCTCGTCGACGATCGCCCCGCAGTTGTCGGGCGAGGCGTCGTCGACGACGATCACTTCGAGGTCGGTGAAGGACTGGGACAGCACAGAATCCAGGCATTCGTGCAGGTACGCCTGAACCTTGTACGCGGGAACGATGACGCTGAACCTGGGCAAGGGGGACATCCATGGGTCGTCGCGGGCATACTGCCCGGAAACGGCCGATGGGATGATTTGGTTACGTGGTGTGTTCCATACGGGGGATTTCGCCGGGGGGTGGGGGCGTGCGGGGGTGAACTTGTGGGTGAGCGGGGCGAGTTCGCGCGGTTGGCTCCGCCGGGGGCTCCGCCTGGGGCCCGGTTCGCCGTAGGGGTGCGGGTGCGCCGGGGACTGCGGGTCCGTCGTGGTTGCTCGCGCAGTCCCCGCGCCCCTCCGAGCTGTTAGGTGCCCTGCCCCTTACTTCACCGCCCCCGCCATCACCCCCGACACGAACTGCCGCTGGAACGCGAAGAACACGGCCAGCGGAATCACCATCGAGATGAACGCACCCGGCGCCAGGATCTCGATGTTGCTGCCGAACTGCCGTACCTGCTGCTGGAGTGCGACCGTCAGCGGCTGGGAGTCGGAGCTGGAGAAGACCAGCGCGACCAGCATGTCGTTCCACACCCACAGGAACTGGAAGATCCCGAGGGACGCGAGCGCCGGCGCGGCGAGCGGCAGGACGACCGTCGTGAACAGCCGTACCTCACCCGCCCCGTCCAGCCGCGCCGCCTCCAACAGCTCGCGCGGGATCTCCGCGAAGAAGTTCCGCAACAGGAAGATCGCGAACGGCAGTCCGAAGCCCACATGGAACAGGACGACGCCGATGATGTCGCCGAAGATCCCCAGGTCCCGGAAGAGCCCCGACAGCGGGATCAGCGCCACCTGCACCGGCACCACCAACAGTCCCACCACGACCATGAACCACCAGTCGCGGCCCTTGAAGTCCATCCAGGCGAAGGCGTATCCGGCCATCGCGCCGATCAGGACGACCAGCAGGGTCGCCGGCACCGTGATCCAGACCGTGTTGAACAGGGCGCTTGTGATGTCGTCGTTCTCCAGCAGCGACGCGTAACTCTTAGTGGTGAGCTGGGCCGGTGCCGAGAACACCTTCCACCACCCGGAGGTGGCGATGTCGGTCGGATCGCGGAACGACGACACCAGCAGCCCGAAGGTCGGCACCAGCCAGAACAGCGCCACAAGCAGCAGGAACACCCGCAGCGCGCCGCCCGCCGCGCCGCTCGCCAGCCGGGCGGCGAAGGAGCGCCTGGCGCGTACGGGGGCCTCGCGCGACGGAGTCCTCGGCGCGGGCGTTTCGACAGCGGTCACCGCTGGCGCTCCTTCCTGAGACGCCGGATGTTGACCCACATCACCGGCAGCACGAGCAGCAGCAGGACCACACCGATCGCGCTGCCGAGCCCGAAGTCGCCCCCGCCGCCGTACGACACCAGGTACAGCTGCAGGGCCAGGACGTTGGCCTCGTCCTGGGTGGGCTGGGGCGCGATGATGTAGACGAGGTCGAACACCTTCATCACATTGATCATCAGGGTGACGAGGACGACGACCAGGACCGGCGCGAGCAGCGGCACGGTGACCTTGCGGAACACCTGCCACTCGTTCGCCCCGTCCACCCGGGCCGCCTCGAGCAGATTGCGGTCCACACCGGCCAGCCCCGCCGCGATCAGCACCATCGCGAAGCCCGCCCACATCCAGATGTACGACCCGATGACGGCCGGGGTGACGAGGGTCGGGCCGAGCCAGTCGATGCCGTTGTAGGGCGCCGCGAAGTTCGAGCCGGGGAGCTTCAGTCGGGCCCCGTCGGCCGACTCCGGCAGGCTGAACGTGCCGTCGGCGCCGCTGGTCGCGGTGGCGACGACCTTCCCGTCCTTCACCGCCTCGACCTTGACGCCCTCCAGCGCCTTCTCGCCCGGGTCGACGGCCCCCTTCTCACCGCCGCCACCGAGCCGGAAGTCCAGCCAGACGGTGCCGGTGATCCCGTCGCCGGTGGCCGCCTTGGCGTCCTGCGCGTCGCCGGGCAGCCGGTTGGGCGCGATGCCGACGAGGGGAAGGAGCGCCGGGGTGCCCGCCCGCACGGTGCCCTCCGTCGTGAACGAACCCCCGCCGGACGCCCGGAGATCGCTCACCTGGGCGTTGGGCCGGGCCTTCGGATACACGGACTCGTCGACGAAGACGTCGTGCACGGACGTGACGATCGCGTTGGCGACCCCCTGGTTCGGATCCTGCTCGTACACCAGCCGGAAGATGATGCCCGCGGCGAGCATCGAGATCGCCATCGGCATGAAGACGATCAGCTTGAACGCCGTTCCCCAGCGCACCCGTTCGGTCAGCACCGCGAAGATCAGACCGAGCGCGGTGACGAGGGCCGGGGCCACCGCGACCCAGATCGCGGTGTTGCGTACGGCGACGAGGGTGGAGTCGTCGGAGAAGATCTCCGCGTAGTTGTCGAGGCCGACGAAGCCCGAGCCGTCCGCGTCGAACAGGCTCCGCCAGACCGAGTACCCGATGGGGTAGACCACGAGCGCGCCGAGCAGCACCAGCGCGGGCAGCAGAAACAGCACCGCCACCCACCATCGAGTGCCCGTCACGCTCTTGCGCGGTGCGGCGGGGGGCGTCGGCAGCGCGCCGGCGCCCCCCGCCGTCTTCGTCACGGCAGACGACATGAGGTCGACGTCAGCCGTTCCCGTAGGCCTTCGCCGCGTCGGTCTCCAGCTGTTTCTGGGCACCGGCCACGTCGTCGGGGTTCTTCAGGAAGTCCTGCAGGTGCTTCCACTCACCGACGCCCTGGGTGCCGCCGAACGCCGCCGGGGCCTGGTCGGACATGTCGAAGCGGAAGTCGTCGCCCGCCGCGAGCAGCGCCTTGGCGATCTCCCGGGTGACGTCGTCCTTGTACGTGCCCTGGTCCATCTCCTTGTTGGGGGAGAGGAAGCCGCCCTGCGCCGCCCAGATCTCGGCCGCGTCGGTCGAGGCGAGGAACGTGAGCAGCGCCTGCGCGCCCTCGCCGTCCTTCAGCGCCACGGCCGCGTCGCCGCCGGTCACCACCGGGGAGTCGTCGCCGACCGCCGGGAACGGGAAGACCTTGGCGTCCGTGCCGATCTTCGCGTCCGTGTCGCCGTTGACGGTGACGGCCACGAAGTCGCCCTCGAAGACCATCGCGGCCGGGGTGTCCCCGGTGAAGGTGTTCGTGATCGACTTGATGTAGTCGGTCTGCAGCGCGCCGGAGGAGCCGCCCGCGAGCAGGTCGTCCTTGCCCCACAGCTCGGCGAGCGTGGTGAGGGCTTCCTTGACGGACGGGTCGGTCCATTTGATCTCGTGCTTGGCGAGCTGGTCGTACTTCTCGGGGCCCGCCTGTGACAGATAGACGTTCTCGAACCAGTCGGTGAGCGTCCAGCCGTCGGCGCCGCCGACGGACACGGCGGGTGAGCCGGCGTCGGAGAGCGTCTGCGCGGTCTGCAGGAACTCGTCCCACGTCTTGGGTTCCTCGGTGATCCCCGCCGCCTCGAAGGCCGCGGTGTTGTACCAGACGAGGGACTTGTTGGCGGCCTTCGCGTACACGCCGTACTGCTTGCCCTCGTACGCGCCGAGGTCCTTCCAGCCGGCCGAGAAGTTCTTGTCCAGCTGCGCCTGGGCCTCACTGCCGAGCGGTTTGACCCAGCCCTTCTCGGCGAACTGGTGCAACACGCCGACCTGCGGCAGGAACGCCACGTCCGGCGGCTTGCCGCCCTCGATCTTGGTACCGAGGAAGGTGGAGGTGTTGTTGCCGGTCGGTACGAACGTCACCGAGGCGCCGGTGCGTTTCTCGAACTCGTCCAGCACCTTCTGGAAGTTGGCCAGCTCCGGTCCCGTGAAGACCGCGGCGACCTCCAGCTTCTGGCCGTCCAGCTTGGGGAGTTGCACGGTGGCTTCGCCGCCGCCGTCGTTGCCTTCGTTTCCGGTGTCGCCCCCGTCGTCGCCGTCACCGCCGCATGCGGTGAGGGAGAGGGCGAGGATGCCTGCGGCCAGGGCCGCGAGGCCTTTGGTGGTGGAACGATGAACACGCTGCATACTGCGCATCACTGACCCCGTTCTCCGTGCGTCGTCGAACGTAGAAGCGCTGTCCCGTGCGCTCTGGTCTACGCCGGGTCCCTGAGAGCGGCAAGAGCGCCTACCGTGTCAACTCCGTGATCGTGACCGCGTCGTGACCATGGGAGCGACGGAGAACGACGGAGAACGACGGAGAACGAGGGGGGAAGGACGGGAAAGGACAGGGAACGACGGAGAAGGACGGGGAACGACGGAGGGGGTATCGGGGCGCGGAGGCCGGGACCGTCTCGTCAGAGCAGTGACGGCACGTCCGCCGCGGAGACCTCCCGCGCCGCCCGGTCCAACGCGCTGGCGAGCAGGGCCAGGTCCGTGGGCCCGTTGCCCAACTCCCGTACGGGGCGGCGGGCCGGGGGGTCTCCCATGCGGGTCCAGTCGAGCGGTACGACCGTCGGACGCAGGGTCGCCGTACGCGGGATGCGGCCCGTCACCCGGCCCGCCTGGAAGGGGATCGCGGGGCCCCCGGCGGTCCGCGACTCGCCCCGCCCGGGCGCGGGTTCGTCCGGGCCCGGCACCGGTGCGCTCAGCACGACTCGGCCGCCGGCCGCCCGCCCCAGTTCGCCCTCGCTCGTACGGCCGCCGCCTCCGGTGGTGGCGACCAGGTGCACCCCGAGCCGCTCGCCCTCCCGGGCCACCGCCTCCAGGGCCCGTACGACGGAACCGGCCGCGGGCCTGCCCGTGGAGCCCAAGGGGGGTGACAGCAGGGCGTCGAGGTCGTCGACGATCAGGACGAGCCGGGGAAGCACGGTGGCCGGGCGTTTCCTGTCCGGCCCCGTACCGTCCTGGCCGGCGGCCTTGCGGCCGGCCGCCGGTCGCAGTCGGAGAGTGGAGCTGGAGGAGGAGTCGAGGTCGGCGGCCCCGCCGGAGGCGGACGGCGCCGAGCGTTGCGGGACGATGCGGCCCGAGACCTCGCGACGGGTGTGCCACTCCACGAAGCCGAGGCCACCGAGGAGTTCGGCCCGGCGTTTGAGCTCGGAGGCGAGCGACTGGGCGAACTCCCGCATGCGCACGGGGTCGTTGGCGATGAGGTGGGTGCCGACGTGGGGGAGGTCGGTACAGACGCCCAGCCCCTCTCCGGCGCGGCCTGCGCCACCACCGCCACCGACACCTGGTCCCGCGCTGCCGCCGCCGTCCCGGCCGTCGACGAGGGCGATGCCCAGCCGGTCGGGGCGCTCGGCGGCGGCCAGCGACGCGGCGATCGACCGCAGCAGTTCCGTACGACCGCTGCCGGGTGGCCCCTCGATCAGCAGATGCGGGCCCTCGGCGGCGAGGTCCACGGAGACCGGGCCGCGCGGCCCGGCGCCGAGCACGGCCCAGGCCCGGCCGCCGAGCGCCGTCGTGTCGTCGGCCGCGTCCGCCCAACGGGCCATCAGCGACGCCGGGGTGGCCCGCGCCAGCCCCAACTCGTCCAGCAACCGCGCCGACTGCGGCAACGGGGCCGACACCCGGGCCGGCCGATCCCCGGCCGCCCCTTCCGGCCGCAACGGCGCCAGCGCCCGGGCGAACCGCTCCGCCCACTCCGCAGACACGGCGTCCACGGTGGCGACGGTCCCGTGGTTCAGCAGACCGGGGACGTGCGCGGCGAGGGCGGGGAGGTCCCCGGTGCCGGGGTGCGTGCGCTCGTCGGCGCCGCCCCGTGCCGTCCCCATGAGGCCGATGTGGGTGTGCGTACGGCCGGCGGCGCCGCCACCGGGTTCGGCGGGGGCGGAGTGCCGGGGGTCGGCCTGCGCGGCCCTCGTACGGCCCGTGCGGGAGTGGTCGGCGGGGGCTTCGCCGGTGCGCGGGTGGGCCGAGGAGGAGGAAGCGCCGGGGGCGTCCGCCTGCCGGGGGTGGGCGCCGGGATTGTGCGCCTCAGGCGCGAGGGGTGGGGACACGCTCGTGCCCGCGTACCCGGGGGCGACGCGCAACAGCCGTAGCGCCGTCGCCACATCCCCGCTCAGCAGGGCGACGGCCCCGCACGCGCGGAACGCGGGTGAGCCGCCGCAGGCCGCCACGTACGTCTCCGTCACCGGCGAGGCGGGCGACGCGGCCTCCGCCTCGGCCAGGCACACCACATGGATCCCGGCGGCGGGCCCGTCCTGCGCCAGCCGCACCACGGCCTCGCGCACATCGGCACCGCCGGGGTCGCCGTCGACGATCACGACGGTGTACGGCCCCTGGAAGCCCTCGCCGTCGGCCTCGTCGTCCCGGGCCCACGACGGCCGCCGCCCGGCCCGCCGGTCCACGGCGCCCTCGGCCCCGCGGCCCGCGACGGCCCCGGCATCCGCCGCCGTACGACGGGTCCCGGCTTCCCCGCCATGCCGGGCGGCCCCCGGACCCGTCGCCCTTCCGACGCCTCGCCCGGCCTTGTCCGCCGCGTGGTCCTCCACTCGGCGGAGCAGCTCCTCGACGCGGGCGGTGGCCTGTTCGCGGTCGTAGGCGAGGAGGAGGCGGCAGTCCTGGCCGTGGGCGGGGCGGAGGTGGGGGAGCCAGCCGAGCCAGGACCAGTCCGCGGTGCGTTCCTCGGCGGGGCGGTGGCGGTCCGCGCTGATGAGGACGATTTCCAGGGTGTCGGGGGCGTGCAGCGCGGCCAGCTGGGCCACGACCGCGCGGGCCAGCCCCATCAGCCGGGGGCGCGGGCCGGCCAGCCCCAGCGAGCCGATCTCACGCAGCCCGGCGGTCACCGGGACGGCCGGAACCAGCCCTGAACCGTCCGGCGCCGCCCGGTCGGCCGTCCCCAACCGCAGCGTCAACGCCTCCGGATGCCCCGGCCCCCGCTCCCACAGCCGGGGCCCGGGCCCGAGCGCGGTCAGCAGCAGCGCCGCGAGGTCGGGCCAGATCTCGGGCAGCCGCTCCGTATGCGTGGGCACCGCCGCCGCGCCCATGCCGGGCTCGTCCTCGTCGTACGCGGAGTCGTACTCATAGGGGTCGTACTCGGCGGCAGACTGCCCCCGCCCCCCGGCCAGCCGCCGGGCCCAGGCCCCGATCCCGCCACGTTTACGCACGCCACGGGGCACGTCCGTGCCACGGAGAGGGGTGGATTTGCGGGTGCCGGAGTCGGTGGAGCCGAGAGGGGCGGCGGCACTGGAGGGATCGACGGGATGGAGGGGATCGAGGGGATCGAGGGAAGCGGCCGGATCGGCCGCCGCGGCTGGTCCGGCCGCCCTGACGGACTCACCGGCGCCACCGGCACCGGACCCGGCACCGGACCCGGACCCGGGCAGGGCTTCGGACGTGGCACCGCCACCGCCCGCACCCGCCGTCCGCTCGATCCCCGGCGCCCCGCCCTGCCCCGGCACGAGCCGCTGGTCCGCACCCTCCGCGACACGGCCGCGCCCCGAGGAACCCTCAGCCCCCCGCCCGGAAACACCGCCACGCGGCACTTCCCCGGAGCCCGAGTCACCCCCGACGATCACCCGGACATGGCCCTCCCCGTCAGGTGCCGTCCGGGCCCCCCGCGTCCCCGATGACGAGGCCAGCCGGAGCGCGGACTCTCCGATGCGCAGGAGCGCGCCCGGGGCGAGGCGCACCGGGCGGTCGCCGACGCGGGTGCCGTCGAGGGTGGTGCCGTTGGTGGAGCCGAGGTCGACGACGGAGACGCGGCCGTCGGCGGAGAGGGTGACCGCGCAGTGGAGGCGGGAGACGTCGGGGTCGTCGAGCGGGACGTCGGCGTCGGCGGAGCGACCGATGTGGATCTTGCCGCCGTGCAGCAGGTGGACACCGCCCGCGTCGGGGCCGGCCACGACATGCAGCTGGGCGGCCGCCTCGTCGACCTCGGGGCCCGGCTCGGCGGGGGCGCCCAGACAGAGCACGGCGCCGTCGATGAGGGGCGGCTCGCCCAGGGTGCAGCGCTGGGTGTCGAGGCGCTCGGCACCGGCGTACAGCACGACCTGGCCGCCGCCGACCTCCCGGCTGCGCTCAAGACGCTCTGCGCCGCCCTCGCCGACGGCGGAGGCGAGGGCCGAGGCCACGGCGGCGAGGGCCGTCCCGGCGGGCGCCGTGACCAGCACGTCGCAGGCCGTGGCACGTCCTCGCGGCTCCGAGGGCGGTCCCAGCGGGTCTACGACGGTCAGCCGGATCTGCATCGCCGTCAGCGGTCCCTTCCGCGCGGGCACCCGCGACGACAAGGACGAGACTGCGCGGTCCCCACCGCAGACTTCCCCCACCGCTCACGGGCACGTCGGCCAGTACTGGAGGCATCCTCCCACCTGCCACTGACAACACGCCCGCCGCCCAGCGCCAAGTGATCTTGATTGGTCGGCTCTGCCCCCAAAAGTGCCTGACCAGTGCCCGCCAGTTGATCACTTGAGATCGGTCACGTTCCTGTCTCGTCCGTACTTGGGCAACCAAGCGCCTGCGGGAGAGCGTCTTTCCATCGAACGTATGGGGGAACTCGTACGTATCCGCGTAAGCGGGACGACAGGAACACACCACAAGCCACAGCGGGCGCAGGACGACGGGACCCCGGTCCTGGGGAAGGCCGCACTACAGTGGGTCGGAAACACCCGTGGGACGGGGCCAGGCAAGCAAGCAACAGGGAGCGCATGACGTGCGGCCGGTAGGGAGCAAGTACCTCCTTGAGGAGCCGATTGGACGCGGCGCCACAGGCACTGTCTGGCGCGCCCGCCAGCGGGAGACCGCGGGGGCCGAGGCGGCCGTGCCCGGTCACCCCGGCGAGACCGTGGCGATCAAGGTCCTCAAGGAGGAGCTCGCGAGCGACGCGGACATCGTGATGCGGTTCCTGCGGGAGCGCTCCGTGCTGCTCCGGCTGACGCATCCGAACATCGTGCGGGTGCGGGACCTCGTGGTCGAGGGCGATCTGCTCGCCCTGGTCATGGACCTGGTCGAGGGACCCGACCTGCACCGCTACCTCCGCGAGAACGGCCCGTTCTCCCCGGTCGGCGCCGCCCTGCTCACCGCCCAGATCGCCGACGCGCTCGCGGCCAGCCACGCCGACGGCGTCGTCCACCGCGACCTGAAGCCCGCCAACGTGCTGCTGAAGCAGGACGGCGGCGAGATGCACCCGATGCTGACCGACTTCGGCATCGCCCGCCTCGCCGACTCCCCGGGCCTCACCCGGACCAGCGAGTTCGTCGGCACCCCGGCGTACGTCGCCCCCGAGTCCGCCGAGGGCCGGCCGCAGACCTCCGCCGTCGACATCTACGGCGCGGGCATCCTGATGTACGAACTGGTCACCGGGCGCCCGCCGTTCGCCGGCCAGTCCGCGCTCGAAGTGCTGCACCAGCACCTGAGCGCCGAGCCGCGCCGCCCGTCCACCGTCCCCGACCCGCTGTGGACGGTCATCGAGCGCTGTCTGCGCAAGAACCCGGACGAACGGCCCAGCGCCGTCAACCTCGCCCGCGCGCTGCGCATCGTCGCCGAGGGCGTCGGCGTGCACGCGAACTCCATGCAGATCGCCGCCGCCGACGGCGTGGGCCACATCCTCGCCCCCGACCCGGCGCCCGCCCAGGTGCCGGGCGCCCCCGAGCCGTTCGGTTCGGCCGACCCCACGCAGGTGCTGCCGCAGGGCGCCGGCTCGTACGACCCGAACGCCGCGACCAGCGTGCTCCCGCACACCTCCGGTCCCGCGGGCGCGGCCGACCCCACCGCCGTGCTTCCGCACACCAGCGGCTCCGACCCGACGTCCGTCATGCCGCCGGTGCCGCCCCACGACCCCGGCGGCCAGCCGCCCGAGCAGCCCCACCCCTGGCAGAACCAGCTCCGCGCCGCGCGCGACCGCAACGAGCAGACCCAGGTCCAGTACCTCGACCCCAACGAGGACCCGCTGCGCCGCCGCCCCCAGCGGCAGGCCGGCCGCCCGCAGCAGCCGCCGCCCCAGCAGCCGCCGCGCCGGCAGCAGCGTCCGCCCCAGGGCGGCCCCGGCCCCGGCTACGGCCACCCGCAGCAGCAACAGCCGTACGCGCCCGCGCCTCCTGCCGCGCCGCAGCGTCAGCAGCCCCAGCGGTACGCCCCCGCGCCGCAGCCGCAGCAGCCGGCGCCCCGGCCCCAGCAGCCCGCGCCCCGGCCCCAGCGTGAGCCCCGGCCGCCGCGGGAGCCGCGTCAGCGCAGCGCCAACCCGATGAGGATTCCGGGTCTCGGCTGCCTCAAGGGCTGCCTCTTCATGATCGTCCTCCTCTTCGTCGGTGGCTGGCTCATCTGGGAGTTCACCCCGCTCCAGGAGTGGGTCGGCACGGGCAAGAGCTGGTGGGGCCAGCTCTCCGACTGGTTCGGCGAAGTGAGCAAGTGGATCGGCGAACTGGACAACGGGTCTGGTTCGGGGGGCTCGGGGCAGTAGAGCGCCTCATGGCTCGGGGGTGCGGGTGCGTCGGCGGGTGCGGCTCCGGTGGCGCTTCTCGCGCAGTTCCCCGCACCCCTTGGTAACCGGGCTCACCCCATGCTTGTAAGGGGCGCGGGGAACTGCGCGACCAGCCCCCACGCACCCGCACCCGCCGACGCACCCAAGCCCCCCACCCAAGCCCCCACCCCCATCCGCGTACCCCGCACCCCGGCGGAGCCTCACGCGGAGCCCTATGTTGGGGACTTGTCGACATCTGAGGGGTGATTTCCGCCTCGGCGGTGAAGGTTGGGTCTTGAGGCGCGTAGCTTTGTCGCCAACACGCGGCCTGTAGGAGCAGTCTTGGGACGGAAGATCGGAAGCCGGTACACCGCGAACCAGATTCTGGGGCGGGGCAGCGCCGGCACGGTGTGGCTGGGTGAGGGCCCGGAGGGCCCCGTCGCCATCAAGCTGCTGCGCGAGGACCTCTCCTCCGACCAGGAACTCGTCAGCCGTTTCGTCCAGGAGCGCACCGCGCTGCTGGGCCTCGACCACCCGAACGTCGTCTCCGTACGCGACCTCGTCGTCGACGGCAACGACCTCGCCCTCGTCATGGACCTCGTCCGGGGCACCGACCTGCGCACCCGTCTGGACCGGGAGCGGCGCATGGCCCCCGAGGCGGCGGTCGCCATAGTGGCCGACATCGCGGACGCCCTCGCGGCGGCACACGCGGCCGGAGTCGTCCACCGCGACGTCAAGCCGGAGAACATCCTGCTCGACATGCAGGGCCCGCTGGGCCCCGGCGGTTCGCACCCGGCCCTCCTGACCGACTTCGGCGTCGCCAAGCTGATCGATTCCCCCCGCCGCACCCGCGCGACGAAGATCATCGGTACGCCCGACTACCTCGCCCCCGAGATCGTGGAGGGCCTGCCCCCGCGCGCCGCCGTGGACATCTACGCGCTGGCGACCGTCCTGTACGAGCTGCTGGCCGGCTTCACCCCGTTCGGCGGCGGCCACCCCGGGGCCGTGCTGCGCCGCCATGTCACCGAGACCGTGGTCCCCCTCCCCGGCATCCCCGAGGAGCTGTGGCAGCTCCTCGTGCAGTGCCTGGCGAAGGCGCCGGCCTCGCGGCTGCGCGCCTCGGAGCTGGGGGCGCGGCTGCGGGAACAGTTGCCGCTGCTGGCCGGGATGCCGCCGCTGGACGTCGACGAGCCCGGCGCGGAGACGGCGGAGTCGGTCGAGGAGGAGGCCGTGCCGGTGGCGCCGAGGGAGCGGGTGCGGCGAGGCGCCGTACCGCTGGTGCCCGGCGCGAAGCCTGACTCCAACCGGGACACGCACACGTCGATGAGGGTGCCCGGGCCGGACGAGCTGGCGGGTGGGGCCCGGGGGACGGCGCGGGTGCCCCGGGCCTCGGGTGCGCCCCGGCCGGGCTCGGCGCGCCGTCGGGCCATGGCCCGACGGCGACGGATCACGCTCGGAGCCGCGGCGGTCGCGCTGGTGGTCGCGGCGGGTGTGGGTACCTGGGCGGCGACGTCCGGAGGCGAATCGGGGGGCGGGTCCAAGGACACGAACAACTCGACGCCGGCGTCGCCGTGAGGTGACCGCTGTCGTGCCTTGAACGACCCCGGCAGAAGGGGGACTTGAGAAGAAGGACGGCACCACGAAGTCCGTCACCCTCGCCCCGCTCACCGCTCCCGCCTCGGTATCGCCTCGATCACCGACAGCGAGCAGTACGGCGGACAGCCGCGCGAGGAGGTCTTCTGCAACGGCTCCACCCCCGTCACCCTCCACTCCATGGACCGCTATGACTTCAACAAGGGGATGAGCGACATCGAGACCGGAACCCCTGACGAGGTCAACGGCGGATTCGCCGTCCGGTGGAGGCCGCTGGTGGGAGCGCGGCCCGGCGCCGCGCTGAAGGGCGCACTCGTCGTCGCCGCGATCGTCTCGGTGGGCTCCTGCGGTTCCCCGGAACCGCAGGAGTCCGCCCCCGGGACGGACAGCGCCTCGGAGGGATGCGAGGTCCGTGACACCACCCAGCAGGTCGCCGACCGTTTCTCCAAGCTGGGCGAGGTCATCAGCACGCAATGGTGCGCGATGGACCTCACGGGCGGCTCGTCCCGCGCCCCCGGCCCGAGCGACATCAGAATGGTCGGCTACTTCGAGACCTCGGCCACGGATATCAAGGCCATCCTCGACGGCCCGGAACGAAAGTTCGAGCAGGCCGAGCCCGAGGACATCCCCGAGCCCCTCCGTGGTGCCATCAACGGGAAGACCGAGTGGGTGACCAGCCCCGAAGTGGACGAGGAGATCACGGGCGGCTTGTACACCGGGACGTTCTCTTTCGACCGCGATTCCCACCGGGTCCTCTTCGACACCGTCAACCCGGCTCGGGCCGAGGACGAGGGGGCAGTGGCCGGAGGCTGAGGGCCCAGGGAAGAAGCGGGGGCGCGGCTCCCCGCTTCTTCCCTCCCGGCCCGGGCCCGGGGGCACCCCACCATGGTCGCCCGGCGGAGCCGTTACGCTGGGGGCGTGGCAGTCGTCGATGTATCCGAAGAGCTGAAGTCCCTCTCCTCGACCATGGAGTCGATCGAGGCCGTTTTGGACCTCGACAAGCTGAGGGCAGACATCGCCGTGCTCGAGGAGCAGGCGGCCGCGCCGTCCCTGTGGGACAACCCGGACGAGGCGCAGAAGATCACCAGCAAGCTCTCCCACCTCCAGGCCGAGGTCAGGAAGGCGGAGACACTGCGCGGTCGTATCGACGACCTCGGTGTCCTCTTCGAGATGGCCGAGGAGGAGGACGACCCGGACACCCGCGCCGAGGCCGAGTCGGAGCTGGTCTCCGTCCGCAAGGCGCTGGACGAGATGGAGGTCCGCACCCTCCTGTCCGGCGAGTACGACTCCCGTGAGGCCCTCGTCAACATCCGCGCAGAGGCCGGTGGCGTCGACGCCGCCGACTTCGCCGAGAAGCTGCAGCGGATGTACCTGCGCTGGGCGGAGCAGAAGGGCTACAAGACCGAGGTGTACGAGACCTCGTACGCGGAAGAGGCCGGCATCAAGTCGACCACCTTCGCCGTCCAGGTCCCCTACGCCTACGGCACGCTCTCCGTGGAGCAGGGCACGCACCGGCTCGTCCGGATCTCGCCCTTCGACAACCAGGGGCGTCGCCAGACCTCCTTCGCCGGTGTCGAGGTGCTGCCCGTGGTCGAGCAGACGGACCACATCGAGATCGACGAGTCCGAGCTGCGCGTGGACGTCTACCGGTCCTCCGGCCCGGGCGGTCAGGGCGTCAACACCACCGACTCCGCGGTGCGGTTGACTCACCTCCCCACCGGCATCGTCGTCTCCTGCCAGAACGAGCGGTCGCAGATCCAGAACAAGGCCACCGCCATGAACGTTCTCCAGGCGAAGCTGCTGGAGCGGCAGCGCCAGGAGGAGCGGGCCAAGATGGACGCCCTCAAGGACGGCGGCAGTTCCTGGGGCAACCAGATGCGTTCGTACGTCCTGCACCCGTACCAGATGGTCAAGGACCTCCGCACCGACTACGAAGTCGGCAACCCCGAGGCCGTGTTCAATGGCGAGATCGAGGGCTTCCTGGAGGCCGGAATTCGCTGGCGCAAGCAGCAGGAGAAGTAGGGGCGCCGAATTCAGCGCTTTGTCGACAAGGCAACTGCCTTCCACCGGAAGGCAGTTGCCTTGTCTGTGTGGTGATGTCTGGGTCTTACATCACACTCACACGTCGTTGTCGCGGTCAAATGCGGTGAACGGGACATCGCGTACGCAACGACCTTGACGTTGTTGCGAAAACTGGGAAGGGTGGCGCGTGGCATGCGCATTACTGGGGTGCATGTGAACCGGGGGACTTCGAATCAACCGACTGCTCCCGTTGATCGCGGCCCCGGGCGCTCTGCTCCATTTACTGATGAGCTACTGGGGGTAGCAGCCATATGACGAAGAAGACGCGGATCCGCGTGGCGCGAATAGCCGCGGGTGCCGTGATCGCCGCCGGTGCCTCGCTGACCGCCGCGGGTGCCGCTTCCGCGCTGGACCTCGGCGTCGGCATCGGTGTGGGTACCGACAACGGTGGGTCCGTCGAGGCCGGTGTCTCGGTCCAGACCGGGAACGACACCGAGGGCAACACCAACGTCGGTGCGACCACCGGCGAGACCACTGGCGAGACCACCACGACCGGTACGACTGGCGAGACCGGCACGACCGGTACGACCGGCGAGACCAACACCACGGGCACGATCGGTACCACCGGCACGATCGGTACCACGGGCACGACCGGCGAGACCAACACCACCGGCACCACGGGTACCACCGGCACGACGGGTACCACTGGCACGACTGGTACGACCGGTACCACGGGCACGACGGGTACCACTGGTACGACCGGCACCACGGGTACCACCGGCACCACGGGTACCACGAGCACGACGGGTACCACGGGCACGACCGGTACCACGGGCACCACGGGTACCACCGGCACCACGGGCACGACCGGTGGCGACAGCTCCACCGGTGGTGACGACTCGACCGGCGGCGACGACTCCACCGGCGGTTCCACCGACGGCGGCTCCACCTCCGGTGGCGCCGACCCCGACGGCGGCAACGACGAGGTCGTTCAGCAGGAGGGCTCCTCGGCCCTCACGGACACCGGCTCGGAGACCGAGGCCCAGGGCGCCGGCAGCGGCGAGCTGGCCGAGACGGGTGCGGCGGAGACGACGTTCCTGCTGGTCGGCGCCGCCACGATGATCGCCGGCGGTATCGGCTTCCGTCTGCTGCCGCGCCTGATGGTCGGCCGCGGCGCCACCGCCTGACCCCTCGCGGACGGGCACAGCCACACATCACGACGAAGGCCCGGGGCAGCCAGCCCCGGGCCTTCGTCGTACGTCCTATGCCGCTGTCTGGTGAGCCAGCAGCGCCAGAGCCGTTATCAGGATCGCCAGCAGGGCGATCAGGGTCATCGGGCTCAGGCTCGCGAAGGGGTTCTCCTGCTGGAGCCGCTCGCGACTGGCCCGGCACACATGGCAGCGGCCCTCGGCGACGGGGGACGCGCAGTTCGCGCACACCAACCGGTCGTACGTCATGCGCCTCGCCCTCCTTGCAATGGCCTCACACATACCTCAACGCTTCGCGCAACCGGACCGTTCCTGTACTCCACTGTGCCAGGTTCCTCCGGAGGTTGCGCGGGGGCCTACGAAAGGGGCGGGTGCCGTTGTGGCGCGGCTACGGGTCCGACGTGGTCGCTCGCGCGGTTCCCCGCGCCCCTAATCGGGCTTGGCCCTCATACGGCGCGGTACAGTCTCGTCCATCCATTCCCGACGGCTTGTGGTGCATCCGTGATCCGATTCGACAATGTGTCCAAGGTCTACCCCAAGCAGACCCGTCCCGCACTCAGGGATGTGTCCCTGGAGGTCGAGAAGGGCGAGTTCGTGTTCCTCGTGGGGTCCTCCGGCTCCGGGAAATCGACCTTCCTGCGGCTGATCCTCCGGGAGGAGCGGTGCAGCCAGGGGCAGGTGCACGTTCTCGGCAAGGATCTCGCGCGCCTGTCCAACTGGAAGGTGCCGCAGATGCGCCGCCAGCTCGGGACGGTGTTCCAGGACTTCCGGCTGCTGCCGAACAAGACGGTCGGCGAGAACGTCGCCTTCGCCCAGGAGGTCATCGGCAAGTCGCGCGGTGAGATCCGCAAGTCCGTGCCGCAGGTGCTGGAGCTGGTCGGTCTCGGCGGCAAGGAGGAGCGGATGCCGGGCGAGCTGTCGGGTGGTGAGCAGCAGCGGGTGGCCATCGCGCGGGCCTTCGTGAACCGGCCCAAGCTGCTGATCGCGGACGAGCCCACCGGCAACCTCGACCCGCAGACCTCCGTCGGCATCATGAAGCTGCTCGACCGGATCAACCGGACGGGCACCACCGTGGTGATGGCGACCCACGACCAGAACATCGTGGACCAGATGCGCAAGCGCGTCATCGAGTTGGAGAAGGGCCGCCTCGTCCGCGACCAGGCACGCGGCGTCTACGGCTACCAGCACTGACCGCGTCTGATGACGACTGTCCACGGAAAGGTTTGACCAGACGCCATGCGCGCCCAGTTCGTTCTGTCCGAGATCGGTGTCGGTCTCCGCCGCAACCTCACGATGACCTTCGCGGTCATCGTCTC
The DNA here is from genome assembly GCF_053592095.1 of Streptomyces sp. NPDC002787. Classification (NCBI taxonomy): domain Bacteria; kingdom Bacillati; phylum Actinomycetota; class Actinomycetes; order Kitasatosporales; family Streptomycetaceae; genus Streptomyces; species Streptomyces sp. NPDC002787. Next base: position 75,279 of record NZ_JBSFVC010000009.1, read on the forward strand.
CGTCGCTCTCTCGCTCGCCCTGTTCGGCGGATCGCTGCTGATGAGCGACCAGGTCAGCCAGATGAAGGGCTACTGGTACGACAAGGTCAACGTGTCGGTCTTCCTCTGCAACAAGAGCGACGCGGAGTCCGACCCCAACTGCGCCAAGGGCGCGGTCACGACCGAGCAGAAGAACCAGATCAAGTCCGATCTGCAGAAGATGTCGGTCGTCGACAACGTCGCCTACGAGTCGCAGGACGAGGCGTACAAGCACTACAAGGAGCAGTTCGGCGACTCCCCGCTGGCCAGCAGCCTCACCCCGGACCAGATGCAGGAGTCGTACCGCATCAAGTTGAAGGACCCGGAGAAGTACCAGGTCATCGCGAGCGCCTTCAACGGCCGTGACGGGGTGCAGTCGGTGCAGGACCAGAAGGGCATCCTGGACAACCTGTTCCGGCTTCTCGGCTACCTGAACCTGGCGGCGCGCGGTGTGATGGCGGTCATGCTGGTCGTGGCGCTGCTGCTGATCGTCAACACGGTGCGGGTCTCGGCGTTCAGCCGTCGTCGTGAGATCGGGATCATGCGCCTCGTGGGCGCCTCGGGGTTCTACATCCAGGCGCCGTTCATCATGGAGGCGGCGGTCGCCGGTGTCATCGGCGGCGTGATCGCCTGCGCCTTCCTGGCGCTCGGCCAGTACTTCGTGATCGACAACGGAGTGGCGCTGTCCCAGAACCTGCCGCTCATCAACTTCGTCGGCTGGGACGCGGTCCTCATCAAGCTGCCGCTCATCCTCACGGTGAGCTTCCTGATGCCCGCTTTGGCCGCGTTCGTCGCGCTGCGCAAGTATCTGAAGGTGTGACGAACGCCCCTGGGGCCGTACCGGCAAGGGCCGGTGCGGCCCTTCGCCTTGTCCTAGACTCGCCGACATGTCAGGCCGCGACCTGTTCTCCCAGCCCCGCCGCATCGGCCGCGGGGCCGCCCTGACATTGGTCTTCGCGAGCGTGCTCGCCACGGGCGCCGCGACCGGATCCTTCGAGGGCCCCTACCGCGCGCCGGCCGCCGCCGACACCCCCCGCTCCGCCCCGGCCGGCAGGGAACAGGACGTCGCCGAGGCCGCAGCCGAGGCCATGGCCGAGGGCAAGTCCCCCGTGGAGGCCGCCGAGCGCGCGGTCAGCCGCAGCGGCGACCGGTGGGGCGCGGTCTACTCCGAGGGCGAGTACGAGCAGTTCGAGGAGGCCCTCGGCGGCGAGTACACCGGCGTCGGGCTCTGGGCCCGGCGGGGGCGCGACGGCCGTATCGAGGTGGCCCGGGTGCAGGACGGCTCGCCCGCCGCCGAGGCCGGGATCCGGGCGGGCGACCGGCTCGTCGGCGTCGACGGCGAGAAGGTCGACGGCCGCCCGGTCACCGAGGTCGTCTCCTTACTGCGCGGCGACGCGATCGACGGGGGGACGGAGGACTCCGGGACCCCCCAGAGCGCGGCCGCCGGTACGAAGGTGTCGCTGGAGCTGCGGCGCGGCACACAGACCTGGCGCGAGACCCTGCGCCGGGCCCGCCTGTCCACCGAGGACGTCACCGTCAGCCGTACGGCGGGCGGGGTGAGCGTCATCAAGGTCGACGCGTTCACCAAGGGCTCCGGCGATCTCGTACGGGCCGCCGTCGAGCAGGCCGGGGACGCCTCCGGCTTCGTCCTCGACCTGCGAGGCAACTCCGGCGGTCTCGTCGCCGAGGCCGTCACCGCCGCCTCCGCCTTCCTCGACGGCGGCCTCGTCGCCACGTACGACGTCAACGGCGAGCAGCAGGCCCTGCACGCCGAACCCGGCGGCGACACCACCAGACCCCTGGTCGCGCTCGTCGACGGCGGCACGATGAGCGCGGCCGAGCTGCTCACCGGGGCCCTCCAGGACCGCGGCCGCGCGGTGGTCGTGGGCTCCCGCACCTTCGGCAAGGGCTCGGTCCAGATGCCGAGCCGCCTCCCCGACGGCTCCGTCGCCGAACTGACCGTCGGCCACTACCGCACCCCCTCCGGCCGTGGCGTCGACGGCAGCGGCATCACCCCCGACCTCGAAGCGGACGAGGACGCCCTCCAGCGGGCCGAGACGGTACTGACCGGGCTCGGGCGGTGAGCCCCCGGCTCTTTCCCGCCTGATCGCCGCTCCCGTTAATCGGCTTCCCGCGGACCCCCTTCGTAGTGCGAAAATGGACGGCACTATGAGCAAGGGAATGTACGTACCGAAGGAGTCCCAGCCCAAGCAGGGCGGGGCGGCCGTCAAGGGCCGGGACGGCGAGAAGGGCGGCAAGCGCAAGATCGTCGCCCAGAACAAGAAGGCCCGGCACGACTACGCGATCATCGACACCTACGAGGCCGGGCTCGTCCTCACCGGCACCGAGGTCAAGTCGCTGCGCGAGGGACGGACCTCACTGACCGACGGCTTCGTCCACATCGACCGGGGTGAGGCGTGGCTGCACAACGCCCACATCCCCGAGTACCACCAGGGCAGCTGGACCAACCACTCCGCGCGCCGCAAGCGGAAGCTGCTGCTGCACCGCGAGGAGATCGACAAGCTGGAGTCCAAGGCGCAGGAGACGGGTCACACGATCGTGCCCCTCGCTCTGTACTTCAAGGACGGCCGGGCGAAGGCGGAGATCGCGCTCGCGCGAGGCAAGAAGGAGTACGACAAGCGGCAGACCCTGCGGGAGAAGCAGGACCGGCGGGAGTCGGACCGGGCGATCGCGGCGGCGAAGCGGAAGCAGCGGGGCCAGTAGGGCGAGGCCGCCGGAAATGCGGTGGCACCGGCGTGCGTCGGTCACGTACGATGGTGTCAACACCGGCCGCGGTCGGTGTGAGCGTTGAAAACAGAACATGGGGATGATCGGTTTCGACAGCGGCTGTTGAGGCAGGGGAAGCGTGTCGAGGAAGCGGCAATGATCTCGTTAACCATATGTCGCACCAAATAATCGCCAACACCAAGCGCGATTCCCAGACCTTCGCTCTCGCTGCCTGATAAGCAGTGAACGAAGGCCCTAATGGGTGTCAGCCCGGGAGTGTTCCCGGCCCGGATCCTGGCATAATCTAGGGAACTAAACCATTGAGCCCGGTCACGGGGCTCGATGGGAAACCAAACAGTGACTGGGCCCGTCGGCGACTTGTTCGCGTGATCGCCGGGGCCGAGAAAATCGCAGCGAACTGCACACGGAGAAGCCCTGGTTCCGCACCGTTGGACGCGGGTTCGATTCCCGCCATCTCCACAATTCCCATGTGATGCGAGCGAGTAGGGGCCCGGTGGTCATATCGACCACCGGGCCCCTTTCGTCATCCGGTGACCCGGCGGGCCGTGCTCGCCCGCACCGTCAGGCGGGGTGGGAGAAGGGTGGCTCGGGGTACGGCGACGCCGTCCAGCTTCTTCATCAGGAGGTCCACCGCCTGTTCGCCCACCTCCGCCGCCGGGATGGCGATCGCGGTGACGGGGACGCGCAGGGACTCGGCGAGGTCGTCGGGGCAGAGGGCGGTGACGGAGAGGTCGGCCGGGACGCGCAGGCCCAGGTGCTCGAAGGCGTCGAGCAGGGGGTCCAGGATCGCCTCGTTGTGGACGACCACGCCGGTGAGGGCGGGTTGTTCACGGAGGAGGCGTTCGGCCACCGCTCGGGCTGCCGCCGGGGTGGCCTCGCAGGGGTGGACCGTGGAGGACATGCCGTTGCGGGTGGCGGCGGCAGTGAAGCCCTGGACGACACGTTGGGCGAACGCGGTCTGGCGGACATAGACCTCCGGGGGTGAGCCGATGAGGCCCACCACGCGGTGGCCCAGACCGGCCAGGTGCTCCACGCACAGTTCGCCCGCCGCCTTGAAGTCCAGGTCTATACAGGTCAGGCCGGAGGGCTCGGCAGGGAAGCCGATCAGGACCGACGGCCGGTCCAGGGTGCGCAGCAACGGCAGCCTGGGGTCGTGGAGTTGGACGTCCATCACGATCAGCGCGTCCACCAGGGCCGAGTCCGCGACCCGGCGCAGACCCTCCTCGCCCTCCTCCTGCGTCAGCATCAGCACGTCGTGGTCGTGTGCGCGGGCCGTCGTGACCGCCGACACCGCGAACTGCATGACCACCGGCACGTTGATGCCGGCCCGTAACGGCACCACCATCGCCAGCACGTTGGACTTGCTGCTCGCCAGGGCGCGGGCGCCGGCGTGCGGGCGGTAGCCCAGCTCGCGGATGGACGCCTCGACCCGGGCCCGTGTCTCCGCCGAGATCGGCCGCTTGCCGCTCAGGGCGTACGAGACGGTGCTGGGGGAGACGCCCGCGTGCCGGGCCACATCAGTGATCTTCACCGTCACCGCGACCTCGTTCCTTCCGCGTCCGGATCCGCGTCCCGGTCCGGCTCCAGGTCCATCGTCAGAAAACCCGTGCCCGCCTCCGCCCGTACCTCCCGGTCGCCGGCCGCGAGCCCCCACGGCGCCCTCGGGTCGCCGCACGACGCCCGCAGCACGTTCCCCTCCCGTACGACGGTGAAGGTCACGTCGCCCACCGGCACCGTCACCTGGGCGCCGTGTGCGAGGCCGTACGCGCGCAGCGTGACCCCGTCGGCGTGGTCGTAGTCCGGGCGGTCCACCGCCGCGCCGACCGGGACGACCGCGCCGGGACGGACGAGCAGGGGCACGCTCAGGAAGTCGTGGCGTTCGCGGACCCAGCGGGGGCCGGTGACCGTCCCGCCGCCCGGGAAGCGGGTCCAGGTGCCCTCGGGGACGTAGTACGTGACATCGCCCTCGTCGCTGAAGACGGGCGCCACGAGGAGGTCGGGGCCGAGCATGTACTGGCGCTCCAGATGCGCGCAGCCGGGGTCGTCGGGGAACTCCAGCACCATCGCGCGCATCATGGGCACGCCCTCGGTGTGGGCGGTGCGCGCGGCCTCGTAGAGGTAGGGCATGAGGCTGAGCTTGAGCTCGGTGAACTTCCGTAGGACGTCCACCGATTCGTCGTCGAAGAGCCACGGGACGCGGTACGACGACGAGCCGTGCAGGCGGCTGTGGGAGGAGAGCAGGCCGAAGGCGATCCAGCGCTTGAACAGCGCGGGCGTCGGGGTGCCCTCGAAGCCGCCGATGTCGTGGCTCCAGAACCCGAAGCCCGACAGCCCCAGCGACAGCCCGCCCCGCAGCGACTCGGCCATCGCCTCGTACGTCGACTCGCAGTCGCCGCCCCAGTGGACGGGGAAGCGCTGGCTGCCGGTGGTCGCCGAGCGGGCGAAGAGGACCGCCTCGCCCTCGCCCCGGTGTTTGCGCAGGACGTCGAAGACGGTCCGGTTGTAGAGGTAGGTGTAGTAGTTGTGCATCCGCTCCGGGTCCGTGCCGTCGGACCAGGTCACGTCCACGGGCACGCGCTCGCCGAAGTCGGTCTTGAAGCAGTCGACGCCCTGGGAGAGCAGCGCCTCCAGCTTGGTCGCGTACCACTCGCGGGCCGCCGGGCTGGTGAAGTCGACGAGGGCCATGCCGGGCTGCCAGAGGTCCCACTGCCAGACACTGCCGTCGGGCCGGCGGAGGAGGTGACCGAGGGCCTTGCCCTCCGCGAAGAGCGGGGAGCGCTGGGCGATGTACGGGTTGATCCAGACGGAGATGCGCAGGCCACGCCGTTTGAGGCGGGCCAGCATGCCCTCCGGGTCCGGGAAGACGCGGGAGTCCCACTGGAAGTCGCACCACTGGAACTCGCGCATCCAGAAGCAGTCGAAGTGGAAGACGGACAGGGGCAGCCGGCGCTCCCGCATGCCCTCGATGAAGGAGGTGACCGTCTCCTCGTCGTAGGAGGTGGTGAAGGAGGTCGACAGCCACAGGCCGAACGACCAGGCGGGCGGCAGGGCCGGGCGGCCGGTGAGGGCCGTGTACTTGCGGAGGATGTCCTTCGGGGTCGGGCCGTAGATGACGTAGTACGTCAGCTGCTGGGTCTCCGCGCTGAACTGGACCCTCGACACGACCTCCGAGGCGACCTCGAACGACACCTTGCCGGGGTGGTCGACGAAGACGCCGTAACCCGCGTCGGTGAGGTAGAACGGCACGTTCTTGTAGGCCTGTTCGGTGGCCGTGCCGCCGTCGGCGTTCCAGATGTCGACGACCTGGCCGTTCTTGACGAGCGGGCCGAAGCGTTCGCCGAGGCCGTAGACGGAGGCGCCGACGCCGAGATTGAGCTGCTCGCGGAGATAGTGGGCGCCGGAGGCGTCGCGCATGATGCCCATCGACCTGGGGCCGCTGGTGGTGAGGGTGCGGCCGTGGGCGAGGAAGTCGACGTGCCAGGGGCCCGTGCGGGAGACGCGTACCGACAAGTCTCCGGCGGTGAGGGTGGCGTGCTCGTCGTCGTAGGAGGTGTGGGGGGTGAACTCCTGTGTGCTCAGCTCGAATCGGGGGCCGCGTGGCCGCTCGCCCTCGAAGTGGGTGAAGGTGACACCGATGACGTCGGGCATCGGGGCGTGGGCGCTGATCGTCACGACCGGTCCCTTCAGCAGGTCGCCGCGGTGGCGGATGGGCTGGGTCGGGGCGTGGACCTCCAGGGCGCCGCCGTCCGTGGCGGTGACGTCGAGGACCTCGACCGGATGGGCCGCGGTGACGCCCTCGCGGAGCAGCCAGTAGCCGTCGGTGAACTTCATGTGGGGGGAATCTCCTTACGTCACGGCCTACTTCACGGCTCCCACCGCGATGCCGCGGGTGAGCGTGCGCTGGAAGAGGAGGAAGAACACGAGGGCGGGGAGCAGGCCGAGCAGGGCCGCCGCGTTGGTCATCGTGGCGTCCATCAGACGCTGGCCCTGGAGGACGCCGAGGGCCACCGACACGGTCTGGTTGTCGTTGGAGATCAGCATGACCAGGGGCAGCAGGAACTCGTTCCAGGTCCAGATGAAGAAGAAGACCAGCAGCACGCTGAGGGTGGGGCGGCTGACGGGGACGACGATCCGCCACAGGATCTGCCACTTGTTCGCGCCGTCGATCCGGGCCGCCTCGACGATCTCGCGGGGGAACTGCCCGAGGACCGACGAGAGGAGGTAGGTGCCGAAGGCCGCCTGGATGACCGTGAAGACGATGACCACGCTCAGGCGGGTGTCGTAGAGGCCGGCCTCCTTGGAGAGGAAGTAGACCGGGTAGACCAGCGCCTCCTGCGGCAGCATGTTCGCCAGGACGAAGAAGGCCAGGATCCAGGTACGGCCGCGCAGCCGGCCGATGCCGATCGCGTACGCGTTGAGGACGGACAGGACGACGGCAAGCACCGCCACCGAGCCGCTGATCAGCACCGAGTTGAACAGCTTCCGGCCGTAGTCCACCCGCTCCCAGAAGTCCTTCAGGCCGTCCAGGTAGAGCCCCTCGGGCAGGCTCAGGGGGCCGTTCTGGGAGTACTCGGCCGGGGACTTGACCGCGTTCACGGTCACGATCAGAAACGGGACGATCATGAAGAGGGCGGCGACGCAGAGGGCCACGAGCACCGGGTAGCGGCGGACGGCGGTCATACGCGAGTCCCCTCCTCGGCGTCCTCGGCGCGCGTCTGGAGCTTGAGCCCGACCAGGGCCAGCGCGAGGATCAGCACGGTCAGGACCGTGGAGATCGCGGCGCCGTAGCCGACCTGGGTCTTCTCGAAGAACGTGGTGAAGGAGAAGTAGGACGGGACGTCGGTGGCGCCGCCCGGGCCGCCCTTCGTCAGGACGTACACCGCGCCGAACACCTTGAGCGCGGCGATCGTGCACCACAGCAGCACCACCTGGATCTCGGGCCGGATCTGCGGCAGCGTGATGTGCCGGAAGCGGCGCCACCAGCCCGCCCCGTCCAGCTCGGCCGCCTCGTACAGCGCCGGGTCGACGCGTTGCAGGCCCGCCATGAAGACCACCAGCGGGAAGCCGAGCTGCACCCACACCATCACGGCCATGACGGTGTAGAGGGCGAGGTCGGGGTCGCCGAGCCAGTCCTGCTGCCATCCGCCCAGCCCGACCGCCTTGAGCAGCTCGTTCAGGGAGCCGTTCTCGGGGGCGAGGATCCAGCTCCAGACGATGCCGGCGACCGCGACCGGCAGCACCTGGGGGAGGTAGAAGCAGGCACGCAGCACGGCGGTGACCCGGCCGCCGAAGTGCTTGCCGACGAAGTCGAACAGGGCGGCGGCCAGGACCAGTCCGAGCGCGGTCGGTACGACGGCCATCGCCACCACCATGAACAGGCTGTGCCGGAACGACGCCCAGAAGTCCGAGTCGCCCATCAGCTCCCGGTAGTTGGCGAGCCCCGACCACTCCGGGCTGCCGACCCCCTGCCAGTCGGTGAAGCTCACGCCCGTGTTCATCAGGAACGGGACGATGACGACGGCGAAGAAGGCGAGCGCGCCGGGGAGGAGGAACAGGACGTAGGAGTCGTGGCTGCGGCCCCGCACGGCTCCGGTACGGGCCGTCATCGCTTCGGTGCGTCCTTCTCGTACGCCTCCCCGATCGCGTCCAGGTACGCGTCCGGGTCCGCGCTGCCGGTGATCAGCTTCTGGGTCTCGGAGACGAGGACGTCGTAGAAGCCGGGGACGGGCCAGTCCGGGTAGAAGGCCAGGCCGTCCTTCTCGGAGAGGGTGTTGAAGTCGGCGATCAGGTCCTTGGCCCGGGGGTCCGTGATGGCGGCGGGGTCGGCGGCCACCGGGACTCCGCCCTTGTTGCCCAGCAGGTTCTGGATCTTCTCCGACATGGTGATGTCGATGAAGTCGTAGGCGAGCTCCTTGTTCTTCGCGCCCTTCGGGACGACCCAGAGATTTCCGCCGGAGCCGAGCGTGAGATTCGTGTCGGGCCACAGGAAGGTGCCCCAGTCGAAGGTGTTCTCCGCCTGGAACCGGCCGTACCACCAGCTTCCCGAGAACAGGATCGGCGCCTTGCCCTGGATGAAGGAGACGCCCGCGTCCTCGGACTTCAGCCCCGTCGACTTCTCGCTGATGTACCCCTTGTCGACCCAGTCGGCGAAGGTCCGCGCCCCGTACGTCCAGGCGGCGTCATGGAAGTCCGTCTTCCCCTCGTACAACTCGTACGAGTCCACCCAGGCGCGGTCCGCCTTGCTGAGCGCCAGTTGGTACAGGTACTGCTGCGCCATGTACTCGGCGCCCCCGTTGGCCAGCGGGGTGACACCGGCGTCGACGAACTCGTCCATGGCGGCGGTGAGTTCGGCGAGGGTGGTGGGTTCGGCGATGCCGTGCTTCTTGAAGAGGTCCTTGTTGTAGAAGACCATCGTGTACTCGGCGTAGTTCGGCACCCCGAACCACTTGCCGGAGCCCATGACCCCGTTGGCGTCGTACTGGCTGGTGGTCCGGACGCCCGCGCTGAGCTTCTTGTCCCAGCCGCGTTTCGTGACCTCGCCGGTGAGGTCCGTGAGGAGGCCCTGCCTGGACAGGAGTCCGGCGGTGGCGTTGCCCTTGTTGTACTCCATGAGGTCCGGCGCGTCGGAGGAGTTGAGGACCATCGGGGCCGTCTTCCGGATCTGTTCGAAACCCTTCTCCTCGAACTCGACCCTGACGCCGGGGTGGGTCTTCTCGAACTCCTCGATCGCCGCGCTCCAGGCGATGCCCATCGCGCTGTCGGGGCTCTCGTAGTGCCAGAGGCGGAGTGTTCCGCCGTCCTCCGCGCCGCCGCTGTCCGAGCCGCCGCAGGAGGTCAGGAGCAGGGCTCCGCAGAGAGCCGCCGCCGTGAACACCGTCATACGCCTTCGTGCCGTCAGCATCCCGCGCCTCCAGGGGAGTCGGATGGATCGTCGAACGGTGTGGTCGAATCGTTTCGATGTGTGACGTCGAAGCGCTTCGACGGAAGGTAAGGGCGGGCTGACGCTGCGTCAATGGCGCGGACGGGAATCCGTCAGCGGCTCGGTGGGTCGAACGGTGGGGTGTCGTCCGGTCGCGTGCTGGGCGGTGGCGATCAGGAGCGCCAGGGCCGCCGCGGCCACCGGTACCGCGAAGCCGGCCGTGCCGGTCCCGGCTCCGGTGCGCGGTGCGTGTTCCACCACCCAGCCGCCCAGCGCCGAGCCGCCCGCTATCCCGCCGAGCAGGCCGGTGACGGCGAGAGTCATGCCCTCGTTCAACTGGCCTTCGGGGGTGCGGTGTTGGACTAGGGACATGGCGGTGACCATGGTGGGGGCGGTGGCCATGCCCGCGAGGAGGAGGGACGGGGCGAGGAGCAGGAGGGAGCCGGTGGCGGTGGCGGTGAGCCAGGGGAGGGCCATCAGGGCCGTCATCGCCGCCAGGCACCACAGGAAGCGGCGTTCCGCCGGACCGGTCACCCGGCGGGCGCCGTAGGCGAGGCCCGCCGCGCAGGAACCGGCCGCCTGGAGGCCGAGGATCACGCCCGCCGCCGAGGGGCTGCCCTGGGCGTCCGCGTAGGCGATGGTGACGACCTCCAGGGAGCCGAAGACCGCGCCGGTGGCGAGGAAGACGGCGAGGAGGGGCGGGATGCCCGGGGCGCGGAGGGGGGACTTCGTGGTCGTACGGCCGGTCGGAGGCGGTTCCGTGGCGCGCTGGGCGGCGAAGAGCAGGACGCCGCTCATGCAGAGGAGACCGCCGACGAGGGTGCCGGCCTCGGGGAACAGGGTGGTACAGAGGAAGGCGGCGATGACCGGGCCGAGCATGAAGCAGAGTTCGTCGGCGGCCTGTTCGAAGGAGTTGGCGGTGTGGAGGGCGGCCGGGTCGTCCTTCAGGAGGTGGGCCCAGCGGGCGCGGGACATACCGCCGGTGTTGGGGGTGGTGGCGGTGGCCGCGTAGGAGGCGAAGAGGGTCCAGTCGGGGGCGTTCCAGTGGACGCAGGCGATCAGGGCGAGGCCGCCGAGGAGGGCGAGGGCGGTGGCGGGGACGGCGACCCTGGCCTGGCCGTGGCGGTCGACCAGGCGGGCGGTCCACGGGGCGACGAGGGCGGTGGCGGCGAGGCCGGTCGCCACGACGGCGCCGGCCAGGGCGTAGGAGCCTCGGGAGGCGGCGATCATGAGGATCGCGCTCACGCTGAACATGCCCATGGGGAGGCGGGCGAGGATGCCTGCGGCGGCGAAGCGGCGGGTGCCTTTGGCTTGGAAGAGGGCGCGGTAGGGGGTGGGGGTGCGTGTTCGGTGGCGGGTGCGGGTGGTTGGTGGTTGCTCGCGCCCACGCGGCGGAGCCGCATGTGTTGCAGCCTCGCGCCCCTTGGGTCGGCGGGGGTTGAAGTCGGCTGCTATCAGTTGATCGGCGGTTACGGTCAGCAGGGGTTTTGACGGTTGGGGCATGCAGGCAACCGTCGCCCCGTTCATGATCCACCGTCCAACACTTACTCTGTGGTGATTCACGCACCCCGGTTGTAAGTTCGCCGGATGTCTGTCGCCCCCTATGCCGTCGAGCCTCGGCTTCTTCGTGGGTTTCTCGCCGTCGCCGAGGAACTGCACTTCACCCGGGCCGCCGCCCGGCTCTTCGTCGCTCAGCAGGCGCTCAGCCGGGATGTCCGGCGGCTGGAGCGGGAGTTGGGGGTGGAGCTGTTCGTGCGCAGTACCCGGCAGGTGGTGTTGACGGCGGACGGGGAGCGGCTGGTGCCCTACGCGCGGCGGGTGCTGGCGGCGCAGGAGGAGTTGGTCGCCGCGTTCCGGCAGGTGCGGCCCCTGTTGGTGGATCTGAACTCGCCGGGACTGGCCACGGGCGTGCGGGTGCTGCGCCGGGCCCGTGAGCTCGCCCCGGAGCTGGAGTTGATGGCGCGGTACGAGAGCGGGCTGACGTATGCGGCGGCCGAGATCCTCGCCGGGCGGCTGGACGTGTCGTTCGGGAGGTTCGCGGGGCTCGATCCGGCGGTGCGGGGCCGGCTCGAACAGCAGCCGGTGCGGTACGAGCCGATGACGGTGATCCTGCCCGAGGGCCACCGGCTGGCCGCGCTGGAGGCCGTACCGCTGGCGGAACTCGCGGGCGAGAGCGTCTACGCGGGCGCCGGGAATCCCCGCACTCCGGAGTGGACGGAGCTGGCGGCGCGGCTGTTCGAGGGGCGGGGGATCGAGGTCGCGGCGCCCGCCCCGCTGGCCGTGGGGGAGGAGGAGTTCCAGCGGATCATGGCCAAGACGAGGAACCCGGTGCTGGCGGTGGTGGACTTCCCGCCCATGCCGGGCACGGTGTCGCGGCCGCTCGTCGATCCCGTGCCGCTGTCGCCCGTCTCGCTGGTGTGGCGCAAGGGGCTCGCGCACCCCGGACTCGACGCGTTGCGGCGGGCCGCCGCCGAGCTGGCGCGGGCGGAAGTATGGCTATCACATCCGGAGGACGGGTGGATTCCGGCCACAGATGCACTCATCATGATGACCTTCGCCTGACATCACACAACACCCATCTCTCCCACCTCTACATTTCGGGATCCGGGTGCGTGTGAGGGGCGGGGCGCCCCGGATCGGGTGGGGGCCCGGTCCGGTACAGGAAAGTGCGACCGCCCGGCATCGAACACGCACCCAAGAACGATCCCGTGGGGGGAAGTGCGTGCACGTCGACAACTGGCCCAAGGGCCCTCAGCCGCAGCGGAACGACGGCGAAGGCCTCGGCCGAGGCCGTGGTGGTATCGGCTCCGGAGACGAGGTGGTCTGGCCCGAGGCCGCCGCCAGAACGGGAGCCGTCTCTTGGGCGGAGCGGGACCACGGGGCCGGGATCTCCGGGCAGTCCGGCACGGGTGTCGGAGTGCCCCGGCAGCCGACCGCCTCCGGTGCTTCGGAAGCGTCGGGGCGTGAGGCGGGCCCGTCGGGTGGCGTACCGGCGCCCTGGGAGCAGCCCGACCAGCCCGGCCGCAACCACGACCCGCACGAGGTGACCGTCCAGCTCGACGGTCTGGGACGCGAAGTGGACGAGGGACCGGGCAGGCACGCCGGGAAGGACGGGTCGGCGGGCGCCGGTCAGGACTCCGACGGGCCGGTCTTCGTCGACGAGTCGGGGCGGCGCCGGAACCTCTACCGGCGCCTCGGTATCGCCGTCGGCACCGCCTGCGCGGCGTACGCCGTGGTCATCGTCGGCACGCTGGTCTCCGGCAACTCGGACGCGCCCTGGCTGCCGGTGCCGATGCAGAAGGACGACAAGCCGGCGGGCAAGGTGGACACACCGCCGGAGCCGGACGAGTCGGCCGACCGGTCCGACACGGCGGACGGCCTGGTCCCGGACTCGGCGCCGGGTGGAGGCCGTACGGGAGCGACGTCCTCGCCCGGCGGCAAGTCGCCGACCGGCTCGTCGGGCAAGGCCAAGAAGCCGAAGGCGCCCCCCAGCGCCAAGCCCTCGGCCGGGCCCAGCGCCAGCGTCGCGCCGCAGCCCAAGCCGAGCGTCAGCGTGAAGGACCCCGAGCCGTCCCCGTCGGTGTCCGTACCGCCGAAGGTCGACCCCAGCCCCTCGGTCACGCCCTCGCCCACGCCCTCGGCCTCCGGTTCCCCCGGCCCCGGCACCGACACCGTCGCCGACGGCCCGGCCTCCCCGGCGCCCGTCGAGCCGGCCTCGTCGACGTCGGAGAGCGGGCAGAGCCCGCAGGAGCCGCAGAGCCCGCAGAACCCGGAGAGCCCCGCCTGATGACCCGCTCCAAGCGCGGCGGCACACCTTCGCGTGCCGCCGCCTCCCGCCATACCCGCTCACCACGATCGACGGGGACCGCCGAGGACGGCACGGCCGAACACGCGCCTGACAGCTCGGCGAAGACCCCGGCGAAGGGCCCGGCCCACCGGACGGACGGCACCAAGGCGAAAGGCTCCGCCAAGCGCTCCCGCAAGAGCGCGCGGAAACGTTCGGGGCGGCGCCTGCCCCTGCGCTACCTGCTCCCCTGTGTGCTGCTCGTCGCGCTGATGGCGATGCTGATGCTGCGCGGCTACGTGCACAGCGAGATCCTCGCGGACCACCGGGTCCGGCCGCCCGTGTCGAACGACCGGGTGCCGAAGAAGATCCTGGAGGGCGGGCCGGTGATCGACACCCGCTCCGGGCGCGAGATCAGCCTCGACGTCCCCGACTACGAGCTGGTCCTGACCTTCGACGACGGGCCCGACCCCAAGTGGACGCCCAGGGTCCTGGACATGCTGAAGAAGCACGAGGCCAAGGCCGTCTTCTTCATCACCGGCACCATGGCCTCCCGCTACCCGGACCTGGTCCGGCGCATGGTCGACGAGGGCCACGAGATCGGCCTGCACACCTTCAACCACCCCGATCTCTCCCTCCAGACCAAGGACCGCATCGACTGGGAGCTGTCCCAGAACCAGCTCGCGCTCGCGGGCGCGGCGGGCATCCGCACCTCGCTGTTCCGGCCGCCGTACTCGTCGTTCTCCGAGCGCATGGACAACCGGACGTGGCCGGTGACGCAGTACATCGGCAGCCGTGGCTACATCACCGTCGTCAGCGACACCGACAGCCAGGACTGGAAGCGGCCGGGCGTCGACGAGATCATCCGCCGGTCCACGCCCGAGCGCGGCGAGGGCGCGGTCGTGCTGCTGCACGACTCCGGTGGCGACCGCTCGCAGACCGTCGCCGCCCTGGACCGGTACATCGCCGAACTCCAGGTCAGGGGCTACAAGTTCGACACCCTGACCGGCGCCCTGAAGGCGCCCAGCGCGCACACCCCGGTCGCGGGCCTCGGCCTGGTCAAGGGCAAGGTCTGGGTGACGCTGGTGCAGGCGTCGGAGAAGACGACCAGCATCCTCGTCGTCGCCCTCGCGGTCGTCGGCGTCCTCGTCCTCGCCCGCTTCGGCCTGATGCTGGTCCTGTCGATCGTCCACGCCCGCCGCGTCCGCCGCCGGAACTTCCGCTGGGGCCCGGACGGACCCGTCACCGAACCGGTGTCCGTCCTCGTGCCGGCGTACAACGAGGCCAAGTGCATCGAGAAGACGGTCCGTTCGCTGGTGGCGAGCGACCACCCCATCGAGGTGCTGGTCATCGACGACGGCTCCAGCGACGGCACGGCCGGCATCGTCGAGGAGCTGGGCAAGGACCTGCCGGGCGTCCGTGTCGTACGCCAGCTCAACGCGGGCAAGCCGGCCGCCCTCAACCGTGGCATCGCCAACGCGCGGCACGAACTGATCGTCATGATGGACGGCGACACGGTCTTCGAACCGTCCACCGTCCGCGAGCTGGTCCAGCCGTTCGCCGACCCCCGCGTCGGCGCGGTCGCGGGCAACGCCAAGGTCGGCAACCGGGACACCCTCATCGGCGCCTGGCAGCACATCGAGTACGTGATGGGGTTCAACCTCGACCGCAGGATGTACGACATCCTGCGCTGTATGCCGACGATCCCCGGCGCGGTCGGGGCGTTCCGGCGCACGGCGCTCGAACGGGTCGGCGGCATGAGCGAGGACACCCTCGCCGAGGACACCGACATCACCATGGCCATGCACCGCGACGGCTGGCACGTCGTGTACGCGGAGAAGGCGCGGGCCTGGACCGAGGCGCCGGAATCCGTCCAGCAGCTGTGGTCGCAGCGCTACCGCTGGTCGTACGGCACGATGCAGGCCATCTGGAAGCACCGGGGCTCGCTCTTCGACCGGGGCCCCTCCGGCCGCTTCGGACGCGTGGGCCTGCCGCTGGTGTCACTGTTCATGGTGGTGGCGCCCCTGCTGGCCCCGCTCATCGACGTGTTCCTGCTCTACGGGCTGGTGTTCGGGCCGACGGAGAAGACCATCGGCGCGTGGCTCGGTGTCCTGGCCGTCCAGGTGGTGTGCGCGGCGCTCGCGTTCCACCTCGACAAGGAGCGCATGACGCATCTGATCTCGCTGCCGCTCCAGCAACTCCTCTACCGCCAGCTCATGTACGTCGTCCTGCTGCAGTCCTGGATCACGGCGCTGACCGGCGGCCGGCTGCGCTGGCAGAAGCTGCGGCGGACGGGGGCCGTGGGGCTGCCGGGGGCGCCCGGTGAGGCGGCCGTGCCGCAGCAGCGGTCGGGGGAGCGGAGGCCGGTCGGATGAGCACGATCGCGCACGACTCCACCGACTCCACCTCGTACGACTCCACCGCGCAGATCCCGTCCGTTCCGCAAGTCCCCGGCCGGGACCGCTACTTCGACCTCCTGCGGGCCCTCGCCCTCTTCCGGGTGGTGCTCTACCACCTCACCGGCTGGGCCTGGCTGCCGCTCCTCTTCCCCTCCATGGGCGTGATGTTCGCGCTCGCCGGCAACCTCATGGCGCGCTCGCTGAAGCGCCCGGCGGTGGACGTCGTCCGGGGCCGGCTCCGCCGGCTGCTGCCGCCGGTGTGGCTGCTCGGGGTCGTGGGTGTGACCGGGATGGTCGCCCAGGGCTGGGGGCCGGACGCGGACGGGCACCCCGGCTGGTGGTGGTTCCACCTCACCTTCTGGGTCCTGCCGATCAGCGACCCGCCGTACGCCGAGGGCCTGCCCGGAGTGCACGGCTTCATCGGTGCCGACTGGGCCGTGGAGCTGGCCGGACCGCTCTGGTACGTGCGCGCCTACCTCTGGTTCGTGGTCCTCTCCCCGCTGCTGCTGCGCGCGGTGCGGGCCGTGCCGGTGGTGACGGTCCTCGCGCCGGTCGCGCTGGCCGGGGTGTTCCAGCTGGATCTGCTGGCCCTGCCCGGTGAGCGGTTCGCCTCGGGGCTGACGGACTTCAGCACGTTCGGCGCCTGCTGGATCCTCGGCATGGCCCACCAGGAGGGCATCCTCAAGCGACTCCCGCGCTACCTCGTCCCGTCGGTCGCCCCGGCGATCGCACTGGTCGGCCTCTGGTACGCCCTGAACAGCGACTTCCGCTCCGGCCACGACCTGGACAGCATGCCGTTCGCCCAGGCCCTGTGGTCCTTCGGCACGGTGGCGCTGCTGCTGCACATCAGCCCGTCGTGGTCCGAGTGGCCGGACCGGCTGCGCCGCTGGGACGGGGCCATCACCCTCCTCAACTCCCGTGCGGTGACGGTCTATCTCTGGCACAACACCTGCATCCTGATCGCCGTCACCCAGTGGGACCGGCTGTGGAGTGTGGTGTTCCTCGAACAGAACGTCCCCTGGCTGCTGGAGAGCGTCTGGCCCGTGCTCGTCGTGACCTGGCTGCTCATCGCCTGCTGTGTCGTCGCCTTCGGCTGGGCCGAGGATCTGGCGGCCGGGCGGAGGCCGAGGTTGTGGCCGAGGAGTGCGGATCGTGGGAAGGCCGGGGGAAGGTCCTGACGTGGCTGGCCGGTTGCGTGTGCTTGGTCATGTACTGACCCGGTAACCAACCGGGATACGCACTTGCGTACGGCTGAGCGGGTGGTGGATGTTGGGCTCGCTTGAGGCAGGTGTTCCTCGCACTTCGTGCCTCGCCGAAGCGACTCAAGGAGTGACACCCGCCGATGACCCAGCCTCCCGGCCAGCCGCCGTACGACGGTTACGGAGCCCAGCCGCCGCAGCAGCCGCAGCAGCCGCCGGC
Source organism: Streptomyces sp. NPDC002787 (assembly GCF_053592095.1). Classification (NCBI taxonomy): domain Bacteria; kingdom Bacillati; phylum Actinomycetota; class Actinomycetes; order Kitasatosporales; family Streptomycetaceae; genus Streptomyces; species Streptomyces sp. NPDC002787. The sequence continues at coordinate 92,566 of NZ_JBSFVC010000009.1, forward strand.
GTACCCGGGGCCGTACGGGCCTCCGCCGGGCCCCGGCGGTCAGGTCCCGGCCCAGCCGCCGAACCCGTACGCGACGGCTCCGCAGCAGCCGTACGGTGCCCCGGGGATGCCCGGGGCGCCCAACTACGGTGCCCCGTACGGGGGTTACCCGCCTCCGCCCCCGCCCTCCGGAGGCAGCGGCGGCAAGGTGGCGCTGATCATCGTGGCAGTCGTGGCGGCGCTCGCGGTCATCGGTGGCGGTGTCTTCCTCCTCACCGCCAGCGAGGGTGACGACACCACGGCCAAGCCCGAGCAGACCGTCTCGGCGACGGAGACCGACTCCGCGACGCCGACGGAGGAGCCCTCCGACGACGCCGCCGACGAGGGCACCGGGACGCCCGACGGCGGTCTGGACGACGGCGGCTCGACCACCGCGCCCGCCACGGGCGTCGAGGGTCAGTGGCAGGACGACGAGGCCAGGACCCTGACGATCGGTGCCGAGCAGACCACCGGGGAGGGCAAGGGCCAGCACCCCCTGTCCTACATCGACATGGTCGGCGGCAAGGGCATCATGACGGGCGTCGGCGCCTACCGCGACGACAACAACTTCCGCATGGCCCTCACCCCCATGGCGTCGAAGGACGTCGCCGACGAGGACATCACCTTCGGCACGGTCCGCCGCTCCGGCGACGACGTGGTCATCACGTGGGAGGGCGGCGGTACGGACACGCTCAGCTATGTGGGCGAGGCGTCGAGCTGACCGTTCTTTGCCTCCGCTCCCTTGAGGGTGTGTATGAGGGAGCGGAGGGGGGCGCGGGTGGTGGTGAGGATGGTGGCGGGGTTGTCGCTTTCGCGGAGGTGGATGGCGCCGCTGGTGGGGTTGGCGGCGACGTTGACGCAGTTGGAGCCATCAGGGCTGAAGCTGGACTTTCGCCATTGGTAGTCGGGCACGGTCGGTATCTCTCAAGTCGTCCGGATGAGGTGAAGGATGAGGTCTCGGGACTCGGCTGGTTTGAGTGCCTTGGCTTCCATTCGGTCCAGCACGGAGCGGTATTTCTCCAACTGGGCTGATGCGTCGAGGAACTCGCAGCCGTGGTGGGTGTCCAGTTGAACAGTGTCGAGCTTCCGGACTTCGCCCGCTAGATAGTCGATGGACTGCCCATTGCCGGGGAAGGAACCGCTTCCCATCGGGATGATCCGTACGGTGACGTGGTCCAGCTCGCTCATGTCCAGCAAGTGCTGGAGTTGGGCTCGGACAGTGGCAGGGCCGCCGTATCCCATGTGGAAGGCGCACTCGTGGATCACGGCTGTGTACGGGGGTGGGTTCTCCCGGTGGAGGATGCCCTGCCGCTTGATGCGATGGCTGATCCGGTACTCGATCTCGTATGGCAGCAACGGCGGTACCGCCTCGTTGAACAGGGCGCGGGCATGGTCCGTCGTCTGCAGCAGCGCGGGGATGTGGATGACCAGGGCAACGCGCAACTCGGTGGCGTAGTGCTCCAGTTCCGCGAGGTCGATCAGCCCGACGGGCAGGTGCTCCCTGTACTCGTCCCACCAGCCACGCGTGCGGCCCCCGGTCATCGCGGCCAGGGCGTCCACCAGCGCCGGATCGGCGCAGCTGTACGCACGGGCGAACGTGCGCACACGGTCGGCGCTGACGGCGTAGCGGCCCGACTCGATGCTGCTGATCTGCGCCTGCTTGAGGCCGAGCAGCGCCGCTGCGGCGCTCGACGTCAGCCCTGCGTGCTCCCTGAGCTTGCGTAGTTCGGCACCCAGGCGCTGCTGGCGCAGGGTGGGGGTTGCGCTGGGAGGCACTCGGCCCTCTTTCGTCTCTGCCGCTCCGCGTGGGTCACCCACACGAGGTAAATGCTAACTCTGATGCTTGGTTGATGTTAATTCTCACATCGCGATCCGCTACGGTGCTTCTCGTACCGCTCAACTGGCGCCGTCCGTAAGCCGGAAGCGCACCAACCCAGGCATTGCCACCGCAAGGCGCCGACGTCGAGCGAGTCCAAGTCCCCTTTCTCCCCGGCGGTGTTCATGGGCACCGTATCCCCGCCCGACTCCCGTTCGCCGGAAAGCTGGCAGTACTCCCTTCGTCTGCCGTACGACCCCAGAGCCCCCCGTATCGCGCGGGTGACCGTGCGGGCGATTCTGTCGAGCCATGGTCGTGACGACATCCTCGACGTCGTCGAACTACTGACGTCGGAGCTGGTCACCAACGCGTACCAGCACACGAAAGGGCCGGCCTCCGTACGGCTCGTCGCTCTCCTCGGCGGTCGCCTCAGGGTCTTCGTGTGGGACGGCAGCCCCCAGGTGCCGCCCCTGTTCGGCGACCCCGAGGCCGCACCGAACCCACCGCCGCCGTCGACGGACACCGACCACGGCCGCGGCCTGTTCCTCGTCCGGCAGTGCGCGGAGCGGTGGGGCTGCTGGCCGCTGGAGGGCGGGAACCTCGGGCGGGGAGGCGGGAAGCTCGTGTGGTTCGAGGTGGGTGGGGACGGGGCGGAGGGCCAATGCGTGGCCGCCTGATCGAGGCCTGCGGCGGCCGAGAGGGCTGGTTGCGAGGGGACGTCGTACGCCATTGCGCACAGCGTTCGCAGTGCGTACAGTGTTCCTTGTCGCCGCACAGCGTGCGGCAGGGAAACCCCAAGCCACCCGCCTTCCGAAGGACCCGCCATGTCTCAGCCCACCCGGACCGCCAACCCCGCCGCCACCCTCGACCTCGCTCACTGGCAGCGTCGCCTCGACGACCTCCGCGCCACCCATCACGTGCCCGGCGCGACCCTCGCCTTCCTCGTCGACGGCGAGGTCCACGAGCTGGCGAGCGGCGTTCTGAGCCGGGCGACCGGCGTCGAGACGACGACGGACTCCGTCTTCCAGCTGGGCTCGATCGCGAAGGTCTACACGGCCGCCCTCGTCATGCAGCTGGTGGAGTCCGGCGAACTCGACCTGGACGTCCCGGTGGTGAAGGTCCTGCCGGAGTTCGCGACGGTCGACCCGGCGGCCACCGAGGTCATCACACCCCGCATGCTGCTCTCCCACACCAGCGGCCTGACCTGCGACTTCCACATCGACACCGGGCGAGGCGACGACGCGATCGCCAGGTACGTCGAGGCCGCCAAGGGCGTGGCGATGGACTGCCCGCCGGGTACGGCGGTGTCGTACAGCGGGATCGGGTACGTCGTCCTCGGCCGGATCGTCGAGGTGCTGACCGGGCTCACCTGGGACCAGGCGCTCAAGGAGCGGGTGCTGGCGCCGCTCGGGCTGGCGCACACGATGACGCTGCCGGAGGAGGCGCTGCCGTTCCGCGCGGCCATGGGCCACATGGCGGGGGAGGATGGGACGCAGACGCCGGCGCCGGTCTGGGACATGATGCCGCGCGCGGCCGGCCCGGGCGCCCGGGTGCTCGCCACCGCCGGCGACGTCGTCCGGTACGCCAAGGCGCACCTCGACGGCGGCGCCGGGATCCTCCGCCCCGAGACCGTGACGGCCATGCAGGCCCGCGAGACCGACGTCCCCGACAAGTGGACGGTCAGCGCCGACGGCTGGGGCCTCGGCTGGACGCTGTACGACTGGGACGGCGTCCCGGGCTACGGCCACGACGGCGCCGCGACCGGCCAGTACGCCTTCCTCCGGGTGGTGCCGACCGAGGGCGTCGCCGTCGCGCTGCTCACCAACGGCGGCTCCTCCCGCCTCCTCTACGCCGACCTGCTGCGCGAACTGATGGCGGAGCTGGCCGGAATCACGATGCCCGCGCCGTTCGCCCCGGCCGCCCGGCCGCCCGCCGTCGACATCACGCCCTGGACCGGTACGTACAAGAGGGAGGGAGTCGTCATCACGGTCGGCGAGAGGAACGGCACACCGCACCTCACCTACGCCTTCGTGGACGGCATGATCGGCTACTCGCCGGACCTGGAGATGGAGCTCGTGCCCCTGTCGGAGACGGTCTTCGCCGGCGCGGGTGGCGGGGCCTCGTTCGCGGAGGACTGGATGCCTGTGGTCTTCGCCACGCTGAGCGACGGCACCCGGTGCGCCTACATTGGCATGCGGGCGGCGCCGAAGGTGGCGTGACCACCAGGTATCCACCGGGTATGACGCCCTGCTCACCGATTCCTCACCGGCCGGTCCGCGTATCCGTGAGAGCAAAGTTCCTTTCCGGTCACCCGGTGCCACAGGCAGGAAACGCGCTCTCCCTACCTTCGGGACTCATCACCCCTCATCACCGCACCGCACCACCCGAGCCCGGAGAACCGTGGAGGCGTCATGACAGCCCCGAGTACTGCCCCCGCATCTAGCAGGGGAGGCCGCTGGATCGAGCACTGGGATCCGGAGAACGAGACCTTCTGGAACGAGACAGGTGAGAAGGTCGCCCGCCGCAACCTCTTCTTCTCCGTGCTCTCGGAGCACATCGGCTTCTCCATCTGGACCGTCTGGTCGGTGATGGTGCTGTTCATGGGCCCCGAGTACGGGCTCACCCCGGCCGACAAGTTCTTCCTCGTCTCGATGGCCACGCTGGTCGGCGCCATCGTCCGCATCCCGTACACCTTCGCGGTGGCGATCTTCGGCGGACGCAACTGGACGGTCGTCTCCGCGAGCCTGCTGCTGATCCCGACCATCGCGGCCTTCGTCGTGATGGAGCCGGGGACCTCGTTCAACACGTTCCTGATCTGCGCGATGCTCGCCGGCATCGGCGGCGGCAACTTCGCCTCCTCCATGACGAACATCAACGCCTTCTTCCCGCTGCGGAAGAAGGGCTGGGCGCTCGGTCTCAACGCGGGCGGCGGCAACATCGGTGTCCCGGTCGTGCAGCTCATCGGTCTCGCCGTCATCGGCGCCTCCGGCGGTCCCCGCGTGCTGCTCGGGATCTACATCCCCTTCATCGTCATCGCCGCGGTCCTCGCCGCCGTCTACATGGACAACATCGCGTCCGTGAAGAACGACACCGGTGCCGCGAAGGACGCCGTGAAGGAAGCCCACACCTGGATCATGTCCTTCCTCTACATCGGCACCTTCGGCTCCTTCATCGGCTACAGCTTCGCCTTCGGCCTCGTCCTGCAGACCCAGTTCGGCCGTACCCCCCTGGAGTCCGCCTACGTCACCTTCATCGGCCCCCTGCTCGGCTCGCTGATCCGGCCCCTCGGCGGCGCGCTCGCCGACAAGTACGGCGGCGCCAAGATCACCCTGTGGAACTACGTCGCCATGGCCGCCGCCACCGGGATCATCGTCATCGCCTCCATGCAGAAGTCGCTGCCGCTCTTCACCACCGCGTTCATCGCGCTCTTCGTCCTGACCGGACTCGGTAACGGCTCCACCTTCAAGATGATCCCGGGCATCTTCCAGGCCAAGGCCCTCGCCAAGGGTCTGCAGGGCGAGGAGGCCGCGGCCTACGGACGCCGTCTCTCCGGCGCCTCCATGGGCATCATCGGCGCGGTGGGCGCCCTCGGCGGCCTCGGCATCAACCTGGCCTTCCGCCAGTCCTTCCTCTCCGTGGGCTCCGGCACCGGCGCCTTCGTCGCCTTCCTCGCCTTCTACGGACTCTGCTTCGCGGTCACCTGGGCCGTATACCTTCGCCGCTCGGCCTCGAACGCCTCTACGACGACGGCCGCGACGGAGGCGAAGCCGCAGCTCAGCTACGCCGAAGTGTGACATCGCCCATGCCGTGACACGTGCGACGTAACACCAGCGACATCAACCCGAACCGAGCCTGTCACGCACCGTTGACAGGCTCGTTCGGCATGTGGGCGCACCAATCGGTGTACCCGCACGGAGCTTCGACTGAGTGCAACGACTCGACTGCGGGACGAGAGCCATGTACGACGAACAGCAGCGACCCGAGCGATCAGATCGAGCCGATCGACCAGACAGGACGGTTCTGATGGATCGGATGGATCGGACGGATCGGACAGCGCAACCGGAACACGGGCCGCTCGCCGGGTTCACGGTGGGCGTCACCGCCGCCCGCCGGGCCGACGAACTCGGCGCGCTCCTGCAGCGCCGCGGAGCCGCGGTCCTCCACGCGCCCGCCCTGCGCATCGTGCCGCTCTCCGACGACAGCGAACTGCTCGCCGCGACCAAGGACCTGCTCGACCAGGCGCCCGACATCGTGGTGGCGACCACCGCGATCGGCTTCCGCGGCTGGGTCGAGGCGGCGGACGGCTGGGGCCTGGGCGACGCCCTGCTCGACCGGCTGCGAGGCGTCGAAGTCCTGGCCCGCGGACCGAAGGTGAAGGGCGCGATCCGCGCCGCCGGCCTCACGGAGGAGTGGTCCCCCTCCTCCGAATCCATGGCCGAGGTACTGGACCGCCTGCTGGAGCAAGGCGTCGAGGGCCGCCGTATCGCCGTCCAGCTCCACGGCGAACCCCTCCCGGGCTTCGTGGAGTCCCTGCGCGCCGGGGGAGCGGAGGTGGTGGGCGTCCCCGTCTACCGCTGGATGCCTCCCGAGGACATCACCCCCGTGGACCGCCTCCTCGACTCCACGATCGGCCGCGGCATCGACGCCCTGACCTTCACCAGCGCCCCGGCGGCGGCGTCGCTGCTGTCCCGCGCGGAAGAGCGGGACCTGCTCCCGGAGTTGCTCACCGCCCTCAGTCACGACGTGCTTCCCGCCTGCGTCGGCCCGGTCACGGCCCTCCCGCTCCAGGCCCACGGCGTGGACACGGTCCAGCCCGAGCGTTTCCGCCTCGGCCCCCTCGTCCAGCTCCTCTGCCAGGAACTCCCGGCCCGCGCCCGTACGTTCCCCATCGCCGGCCACCGCGTGGAGATCCGCGGCCACGCGGTCCTGGTCGACGGGGCCCTGCGCCCCGTGCCCCCGGCCGGCATGTCGCTGCTGCGCGCGCTGTGCCGTCGGCCGGGCTGGGTCGTCCCCCGCTCCGACCTCCTCCGCGCCCTGCCCGGCGCCGGCCGCGACGAACACGCCGTGGAAACCGCCATGGCCCGCCTCCGCACGGCCCTGGGCACGCCGAAACTGATCCAGACGGTCGTCAAACGGGGCTACCGGCTGGCGTTGGACCCGGTGGCGGACGCGAAGTACGGCGACGACTGAAGGTGCGCCGCCGGGCCGCCGGGCCGCCCGGCCGCCGGGTCGTCGTTCGGCTGCGGGTGGGTGGGGGCTGGTCGCGCAGTTCCCCGCGCCCCTGAAAGACCAGGCCCTGCGGGCCTGAAAGGCGACGGTCCTGCGGGCCGAAAAGCACGGGGCGCAGCCCCTGCTTTTCAGGGGCGCGGGGCTGTGTCGATATGCGGCTCCGCCGCGTGGGCGCGAGAAGCCCCACCCACCCGCACTCGCCAACGCACGCACCGCCCCGAGCTACAAGGCGCCCAACGCCTTCCCACGCCGGGTGCGCGCGGGCACCGTAAACACATGGCACAAGACCCCCGCTTCGACTGCGGCCACCTCTGCCTGGACTTCCTCGCCACGACCCACCCCGAGGAACAACTCGACTCGGCGGCCCGGTTGCGCACCTGGATCACCGCCGCCCGCCTGGTCCCCGACGGCACCCCGCTCGACCACATAGCCCCGCACTGGCTCATCGGCTTCCGGGAACTACGCGGACACATCGCCCAGTTGGTCCAGGCCGGCCCGGACCGCCGCACCCCCCACTCCCGCCCCTTCGACCTCTCCCTGGCGAGGATCAACGACCTGGCCCGCGCGGCGACCCCCGCTCCCCGGGCGGTCCGCACGGAAGACGGCACCCTCACCCGCGCCCTGGACGACGCCCCCGACTGCGCCGCCCTGCTCGCCGTGATCGCCCGCGACACCGTTGAGCTGCTCACCGACCCGGTCGCCTGGGCGAGCCTGCGCCAGTGCGCTGGCGACAACTGCCCCATCGTGTACGTCGACACCTCCCGAGGCCGGCGCCGCCGCTGGTGCTCCAGCGAGATCTGCGGCAACCGCGAACGCGTGGCCCGCCACCGCCGCCGAGCGGCCCTGACCCGCGCGTAGTCCGCTTCCCGGCATCCCCAACGGGGGCGGCCCGCGCCCCAGTTCCTCCCGTTGGCGCGGAAATGCCCATCTGCCGTACCCCACGCGCCAGTTGGTCAAACCCCATGCCCGCGTAAAGAAGCAGCAGTGCTGTTTTTCACATCATGGTTCGGGCGTCTTCACAATTCCCGTCCATGCGTGCCGGTTTAAGCCCGGATATGGCTGCACTTGTCCCCCACCTGCCTCATCTTTCCCGCGTTGAATCGAGAAAGTTGTGGCTCAACTCTGAACACACAACTGATTACCTACGTATCCCGATGTGAGCGACCGACTGGGGGAACCCCCGGACACCGGAGGTAGCCGTGCGCAAGGATTCCGCTGTGGCCGATGAACGCCCGCACAGGGCCCGACATCGCGCATCACAGCCCTCAGAGCCTGACGAGGAGCTGATGCGCGCGCTGTACCGCGAGCACGCTGGACCCTTGCTCGCGTACGTGCTGCGTCTGGTCGCGGGCGACCGCCAGCGTGCCGAGGACGTTGTGCAGGAAACTCTCATCAGGGCCTGGAAGAACGCCGGTCAGCTCAATCGAGCGACCGGATCGGTACGCCCCTGGCTGGTGACGGTCGCACGCCGCATCGTCATCGACGGCCACCGCAGCCGGCAGGCCCGGCCGCAGGAGGTCGACCCGTCGCCGCTGGAGGTCATCCCCGCGGAGGACGAGATCGACAAGGCGTTGTGGCTGATGACACTGTCGGACGCGCTGGACGACCTGACCCCTGCCCACAGGGAGGTCCTGGTCGAGACCTATTTCAAAGGGCGTACGGTCAATGAGGCGGCCGAGACGCTTGGCATCCCCAGTGGCACCGTCCGCTCCCGGGTGTTCTACGCCCTGCGGTCGATGAAGCTGGCTCTAGAGGAGCGCGGGGTGACGGCATGAGCAACATCTACGGGGGGTATGGACCGGGAATGCCCGGGTCTGTGCAAGGAGCCCAAGGTTCCGGCGACAACATCCACGAAACCGTCGGCGCGTACGCCCTCGGGATACTGGACGACGCCGAAGCCACACAGTTCGAAATGCATCTCGCCACGTGCGAGTGGTGCGGCCAGCAGCTCGACGAGCTGGCCGGTATGGAACCGATGCTGGCCGCGCTCGCGGACCTGCCCGCCGCCCAGGGCACGCCCGCGATCGGCGAGTCGCTGTCCGCGAAACCGACCACGGGACTCGCGGACCGGCTGGTCGGCGAGGTCGTCCAGCACCGCGCGAAGAAGAGCCGACGGAACTTCTTCATGCTGGCGGCGGGTGTCGCCATGATCGTCGGCGGCCCGACCGCGGTGTTCGCGACGGCGGGGGGCGGCGACGACCCGAACAACAAGCCGCTGATTGCCAGCCCGGCACAGGAGGCCTTCTCGCACATGAAGGCCAAGGACAAGGTCTCGGGCACCGACGCGTCCACCCAGGTCACCGCCACGGTCGGCATGGAGTCCAAGGCCTGGGGCACGCACGCCGTGCTGGAGCTGAAGAACGTCAAGGGCCCGGAGAAGTGCTCGCTCATCGCCGTCGGCAAGAACGGCGAGCGCGAGACGGTCACCTCCTGGTCCGTCCCGGAGTGGGGCTACGGCATCAAGAACGCCAAGACCGAGCAGGCCAGGAACCCGCTCTACGTCCACGGCGGCGCCGCCTTCACCCCGGACGAGATCGACCACTTCGAGATCCTGACCTTCAGCGGGAAGAAGCTCGTCTCGGTCAAGGCATAGCGCGTCGAGGCGACACCCGCACACTCGTCGCGGCAAGCAGCGGACGGACCCCGGTCGGGCGCATAGCCTGTCGGGGTCCTTTTCGCGTACGGTGGACGGCTGCCCAGCACGTCAGAAGGGGGCCCGGGTGGCCGCTCAGGTTCAGCAGGAAACGCTCGACTCCGCTCGCGACTCGGTGCGTGAGAAGGAGATCGGCGTCGAACAGGAACATCTGGACCGGGTCTACCGGCGCCTCGAGGAGAAGATCCACGAGGCCGAGTTCCTGATGAACGACGCGGCCAAGCGCGGTCAGGTCGGCACCCCCGGCGCGCTCGCCGAGCGGGACGCGCAAGTCTTCCGGGCGGGCATCCACCTGAACCGCCTGAACAACGAGTTCGAGGACTTCCTCTTCGGCCGTATCGACCTGCTGCTCGGCAAGGACGGCAAGAAGGGCCCGGACGGCGCGTACACCGCCGTCGAACCCGCCGAGGGCGCTGTCCGTCCCGACAACACCGCCGACATCGCCGAGACCCTCCACATCGGCCGCATCGGTGTCCTGGACTCCGAGTACGCGCCGCTGGTCATCGACTGGCGGGCCCCGGCGGCCGCCCCCTTCTACCGCTCGACCCCGGTCGACCCCGGCCGGGTCGTACGCCGCCGGGTCATCCGCTCCAAGGGCCGCAAGGTGCTCGGCGTCGAGGACGACCTGATGCGTCCCGAGCTGCGCGCCTTCCTCGACGGCGGCCAACTGCCCGTCATCGGCGACGGCGCCCTCATGGCCGCCCTCGGCCAGGCCCGCAGCCACACCATGCGCGACATCGTCGCCTCCATCCAGGCCGAACAGGACCTGGTCATCCGCGCCCCCGCCGCCTCCGTGACGTACGTCGAGGGCGGCCCGGGAACGGGGAAGACCGCCGTCGCCCTGCACCGCGCCGCGTACCTCCTCTACCAGGACCGGCGCCGGTACGCGGGCGGCATCCTGATCGTCTCCCCGACCCCGCTGCTGGTGGCGTACACCGAGGGCGTCCTCCCCTCCCTCGGTGAGGAGGGCCAGGTCGCCATCCGCGCGATCGGCTCCCTGGTCGACGGCGCCGAGGCCACCCTGTACGACTCCCCGGCCGTGGCCCGCGCCAAGGGTTCGTACCGCATGCTCAAGGTGCTGCGGAAGGCCGCCCGGGGCGCGCTGGAGTCGCACGACGCACCGAACCGCCTCCGCGTCGTCGCCTTCGGCCGCCGCCTCGAACTGGAGGCCGCCGATCTGGACCGCATCCGCCGCAACGCGCTCGGCGGCACGGCCCCGGTGAACCTGCTGCGTCCCCGCGCGCGCAAGCTGCTGCTGGACGCCCTCTGGGACCGGTCGGGCGCGGCCGGCCGGCACACCGACCCCGAACTGGCCGCCGAGCTGCGCTCCTCCTTCGACGAGGACATCACCACCGAGGACGCCTTCATCGCCTTCCTCGACGCCTGGTGGCCCGAGCTGACCCCGCGCGGCGTGCTCGCCGCCATGGCGGACGAGCGCCGCCTCGGCCGCTGGGCCCGCCGCATCCTCAACCCCGGTGAGGTCCGCCGCGTCGCCCGCTCGCTGAAGCGGGACGGCCTCTCGGTCCACGACGTCGCCATGCTGGACGAACTCCAGGCGATCCTCGGCCTCCCGGCCCGCCCGAGGAAGAAGCGCGACCTCGACCCCCTGGACCAGCTCACGGGCCTGGAGGAGCTCATGCCCGTACGCGAGGAGACCCAGCGGGAGCGGGCCGAGCGGCTGGCGCAGGAGCGGACCGAGTACGCGCACGTCATCGTCGACGAGGCGCAGGACCTGACGCCGATGCAGTGGCGGATGGTGGGCCGCCGGGGCCGCCACGCCACATGGACGGTCGTGGGAGACCCCGCCCAGTCGTCCTGGTCCGACCCGGACGAGGCGGCCGAGGCCCGCGACGAGGCCCTGGGCACGCGCCCGCGCCGCCGCTTCACCCTCACCGTCAACTACCGCAACCCCGCCGAGATCGCCGAACTGGCGGCGAAGGTGCTGGCGCTGGCCATGCCGGGCTCCGAGTCCCCCTCGGCGGTCCGCTCCACCGGCGTCGAGCCCCGCTTCGTCACGGCCGCCCGCGACACCCTCGCCCGCACGGTCCGCGCGGAGGCCGCGCGCCTGCTGGACCTCGTCGACGGCACGGTGGGCGTCGTCGTCGCCATGAACCGCCGGGACGAGGCGGCCCGCTGGCTGGCCGGCCTGGGCGACCGTGTCGTCGCCCTCGGCAGCCTGGAGGCGAAGGGGCTGGAGTACGACGCGACGGTGGTCGTCTCCCCGGCGGAGATCGCGGACGAGTCCCCGGCGGGGCTGAGGGTGTTGTACGTGGCGCTGACGCGGGCGACACAGCAGCTGACGGTCGTCTCGGCGGAGAGGGACGACCCGGACGCGGACGGGATCCCCGACCTGTTGCGGGACTGAGCGGGCAGTCGGTCGTCTGCGGGCGCGTGGGGCTTCAAGGGGCGCGGGGCTGTGTCGATGTGCGACTCCGCCGCGTAGGCGCGAGCAACCACGAATCACCCGCACCCGCCGACGCACCGTCAACTCCCCGAACGCCAACGCGCCTGTTAGCCTGGGTGGTGGCACCGGCTCGATCCAAGCCCCCGGGCCCAACCTTCGTCGCTCAGAGCGACCACTTGCCGCGAGGCGAGCATGGCGGGTCGGTGCCACTGAACGAGGAAGAGGTCCACGTCATCTGTGACGTGGACCTCTTCTTGTTGAGAACAAAACGTTCATAACCCCACGCGGCTAACGCCTACCCGGCGGTAGGTGCGACGATCGGACGGCAAAACGCAGCAAACGCAGTAGCAGCGAAAGCAGAGGAAGTCGGCCATGGCAACGGCGCCCAGCGTCTCCTACTCGATGACGGTCCGGCTGGAGGTGCCCGCGAGTGGAACCGCGGTCTCCCAGCTCACCGGGGCCGTCGAGTCCCACGGAGGCTCGGTGACCGGCCTCGACGTGACCGCCTCCGGCCACGAGAAGCTCCGCATCGACGTCACCATCGCCGCGACCTCCACGGCGCACGCCGACGAGATCGTCGAGCAGCTGCGCCACATCGAGGGCGTCACGCTCGGCAAGGTCTCCGACCGTACGTTCCTGATGCACCTCGGCGGCAAGATCGAGATGGCGTCGAAGCACCCCATCCGCAACCGTGACGACCTCTCGATGATCTACACGCCCGGCGTGGCCCGCGTCTGCATGGCGATCGCCGAGAACCCCGAGGACGCCCGCCGCCTCACCATCAAGCGCAACTCCGTTGCGGTCGTGACGGACGGCTCCGCCGTGCTGGGCCTCGGCAACATCGGCCCCAAGGCCGCGCTGCCCGTGATGGAGGGCAAGGCGGCGCTCTTCAAGCGGTTCGCCGGCATCGACGCCTGGCCGATCTGCCTGGACACCCAGGACACCGACGCCATCGTCGAGATCGTCAAGGCGATCGCCCCCGGCTTCGCGGGTATCAACCTGGAGGACATCTCCGCGCCCCGCTGCTTCGAGATCGAGGCCCGGCTGCGCGAGGCCCTCGACATCCCCGTCTTCCACGACGACCAGCACGGCACCGCGATCGTCGTCCTCGCCGCCCTCACCAACGCACTTCGCGTCGCCGGCAAGGCGATCGGTGACATCCGCGTCGTCATGTCGGGCGCGGGCGCGGCCGGCACGGCCATCCTCAAGCTGCTCATCGCCGCCGGTGTGAAGAACGCCGTCGTGGCCGACATCCACGGTGTCGTGCACTGCGACCGCGCCGACCTGGTGGACGCCGCCGCCGACTCGCCGCTGCGCTGGATCGCCGACAACACCAACCCCGAGGGCCTCACGGGCACGCTCAAGGAGGCCGTGCGCGGCGCCGACGTGTTCATCGGTGTCTCGGCCCCGAACGTCCTCGACGGCGACGACGTGGCCGGCATGGCCGACGACGCGATTGTGTTCGCGCTCGCGAACCCCGACCCCGAGGTCGACCCCGCGATCGCCCGGCAGACCGCGGCCGTCGTGGCCACCGGCCGCTCCGACTTCCCGAACCAGATCAACAACGTGCTGGTCTTCCCGGGTGTCTTCCGCGGTCTCCTCGACGCGCAGTCCCGGACCGTCAACACCGAGATGATGCTCGCCGCGGCGACCGCCCTCGCGGACGTCGTCACCGAGGACGAGCTGAACCCGAACTACATCATTCCGAGCGTCTTCAACGACAAGGTCGCGGGCGCGGTCGCCGGGGCCGTGCGCGAGGCCGCGAAGGCGGCGGCGTCGGCCTGAGGGCCGCCCACCGCTCCTCTGTGACGGTCGCCACGGCCCCGCGCCCCCGGCGCGTCGCGGGGCCGTGGTGCTTGTACGGCCCTTTAGTGTGGCGGCCAAGCTCAGGTCTGCCGGGCCCTGCGGTCCGCTCCGCGAGCGGACGACGCGCCACCGAAGGCGTGGTGGCGTGTTCCGTGTGACTCCCAAGGGTGTTCGTGTGACTCCCAGGGGTGCCGGATTGGCTTTCCCGCCGCAGGTGAGTGCAGGATGCGTCCCTGGGCGTTGGGTCTGACCACGGACCCGGGTCCGCCTCAACGGCAAGAAGAACACGGGAGTAACAACATGAACCGCAGTGAGCTGGTGGCCGCGCTGGCCGACCGCGCCGAGGTGACCCGCAAGGACGCCGACGCCGTGCTGGCCGCGTTCGCTGACGTCGTCGGCGACATCGTCTCCAAGGGCGACGAGAAGGTCACCATCCCCGGCTTCCTGACCTTCGAGCGCACCCACCGTGCCGCTCGCACCGCGCGCAACCCGCAGACCGGCGACCCGATCCAGATCCCGGCCGGCTACAGCGTGAAGGTCTCCGCGGGCAGCAAGCTCAAGGAAGCGGCCAAGGGCAAGTAACCTTGCCGTCCATCCCTCCGGGGATGGTGTAGCGCGCGTAGAACGCCTGATGGGGGCGGCACCCGATTTCCGGGTGCCGCCCCCGTCGTTGTTCGGGCGGGCCCTGGCCCTAGCCCAGCGCCTTGCCCGGCAGCTCCACCTTCGCGCCCAGCTCCACGAGCTTCTCCATGAAGTTCTCGTAGCCGCGGTTGATCAGTTCGATGCCGTGGACCCTGGACGTGCCCTGGGCCGCCAGCGCCGCGATGAGGTACGAGAAGCCGCCGCGCAGGTCGGGGATGACCAGGTCGGCGCCCTGGAGGCGGGTGGGGCCGGAGACGACCGCCGAGTGCAGGAAGTTGCGCTGGCCGAAGCGGCAGTGGGAGCCACCGAGGCACTCGCGGTAGAGCTGGATGTGCGCGCCCATCTGGTTCAGCGCGGAGGTGAAGCCCAGCCGGGACTCGTAGACCGTCTCGTGGACGATCGAGAGGCCCGTCGCCTGTGTCAGGGCCACCACCAGGGGCTGCTGCCAGTCGGTCTGGAAACCGGGGTGGACGTCCGTCTCCAGGGCGATCGACTTCAGCTGGCCGCCCGGGTGCCAGAAGCGGATGCCCTCGTCGTCGATCTCGAAGGCACCGCCCACCTTCCGGTAGGTGTTCAGGAACGTCATCATCGAGCGCTGCTGGGCGCCCCGGACGTAGATGTCGCCCTCGGTCGCCAGCGCCGCGGAAGCCCAGGAGGCGGCCTCCAGGCGGTCCGGGAGCGCCTTGTGGTTGTAGCCGCCGAGCGAGTCCACACCGGTGATGCGGATCGTGCGGTCGGTGTCCATCGCGATGATGGCGCCCATTTTCTGCAGGACGCAGATGAGGTCCTCGATCTCCGGCTCGATCGCCGCGTTCGAGAGCTCCGTCACACCCTCCGCGAGGACGGCGGTCAGCAGCACCTGCTCCGTCGCGCCGACGGACGGGTACGGCAGCTGGATCTTCGTACCGCGCAGCCGCCGCGGCGCCTCCAGGTACTGCCCGTCCTCCCGCTTCTCGATCTTCGCGCCGAACTGGCGCAGCACCTCGAAGTGGAAGTCGATCGGCCGGCCGCCGATGTCGCAGCCGCCGAGACCGGGGATGAAGGCGTGGCCGAGCCGGTGCAGCAGCGGACCGCAGAACAGGATCGGGATGCGCGACGAACCGGCGTGGGCGTCGATGTCGGCGACGTTCGCGCTCTCCACGTTCGTCGGGTCCATCACCAGCTCGCCCGGCTCGTCACCCGGGCGGACCGTTACGCCATGCAGCTGCAGCAGTCCGCGCACGACCCGCACGTCGCGGATGTCGGGGACGTTGCGCAGCCGGCTCGGACCGCTGCCGAGCAGCGCGGCGACCATGGCCTTGGGTACGAGGTTCTTCGCACCGCGGACACGGATCTCGCCACTGAGCGGGGTGCCGCCGTGTACAAGCAGTACGTCGTCAGAGCCGTTGACGGTCATGGATCTCGCGTTCCGTGGAGTTGGGCAGAGGTTTTCCGGCGTGGACGGACGGCCGGCGGACCCGGGGTACGGGGGCCGGCGCGGCGTGAGCCGGAGAGCTAGCGTAATCGCCGCCCACCCCCCTTCCGTAAGCCCGAGTACTTCTCAGCCACGTCATGGGTTCGCCACAACACGAACCGTTCACCACCGGCCACAGGGGGTCACCGTGACGGCCGTACGCCCCAGTCGCTTGCCTGCGCCGTGAGCTGCATTCACCTCGCTACCGGCATTGGCTCCCCGCGCGCGGGCAGGATGCGGGATCATGTCTGGCATGACCGAGGTGTCCTCGCTCACAGGGCGGCTGCTCGTGGCCACGCCCGCCCTGGCGGACCCGAACTTCGACCGCGCGGTGGTGCTGCTCCTCGACCACGACGAGGAGGGCTCGCTCGGGGTGGTCCTCAACCGCCCGACCCCGGTGGATGTCGGCGACATCCTGGAGGGCTGGGCGGAACTCGCCGGTGAACCCGGTGTCGTCTTCCAGGGCGGCCCGGTGCAGCTGGACGCGGCGCTCGGGGTCGCGGTGATACCCGGCGGCGGTTCCGTCGACCGGGCGCCGCTCGGCTGGAAGCGCGTCCACGGCGCGATCGGCCTCGTCGACCTGGAGGCCCCGCCGGAGCTGCTGGCCTCCGCGCTCGGCTCGCTGCGCATCTTCGCCGGGTACGCGGGCTGGGGTCCCGGCCAGTTGGAGGACGAACTGGTGGAGGGGGCCTGGTACGTCGTCGAGTCCGAACCCGGCGACGTCTCCTCGCCCAGCCCGGAGAGACTCTGGCGCGAGGTCCTGCGCCGCCAGCGCAGCGAACTCGCGATGGTGGCCACCTACCCGGACGACCCTTCGCTCAACTGATGTCCGTGAGCTTCAGTACCCTTGGCGTCATGAGCACTCTTGAGCCCGAGCGCGGTACTGGTACGGGGACCCTCGTCGAACCGACGCCGCAGACGTCGCACGGCGATGGTGACCACGAGCGCTTCGCCCACTACGTCCAGAAGGACAAGATCATGGCGAGCGCCCTCGACGGCACGCCCGTCGTGGCGTTGTGCGGCAAGGTGTGGGTCCCGGGCCGTGACCCGAAGAAGTACCCCGTGTGCCCCATGTGCAAGGAGATCTTCGAGTCCCTCGGCGCCGGCGGCGACCAGGGCGGCAAGGGCGACGGCAAGAAGTAACGGGGCGCCTCCGGCTCGGGGGTACGGGTACGTCGGCGAGTGCGGCGCGTGGGGGCTGGTCGCGCAGTTTCCCCGCGCCCCTTGAAAGCACGGGGCGCAGCCCCTGTCTTTTAGGGGCGTGGGGAACTGCGCGAACAACCACAGACCACCCGCACTCGCCGACGTACCTGTACCCCCGAGCTTTGTCGCGCCCCGTTGCACAGAACGCTTCCCCGGATCACAAGGTGGTTGAGACCTCTTGTGGTCATGTTCATGTACTCCATAGCCTCCGGTGTGTTGTGTAGAGCAGAACGTCCGTTGCAGAGAATGCAACGCTCCGCTCCCCCCTCCGGAGGATCCGTTCCATGAAGCTCGTCGCCCGACTCGCCGCGCCCGTAGCGGCCCTGGCCCTCGCGGGGCTGACCGCCTGCGCTCCTCAGACCTCCGAGAACTCCTCCTCCGGCGAGGACGAGCAGACCGGCACCCTCCGAGTCTGGCTCTTCCAGGAGGTGAGCAACGAGCCGAAGCAGAAGGTCGTCGACCAGGTGGTCGCGTCCTTCGAGAAGGCGCACGACGGCGCGAAGGTGAAGGTCGAGTACATCCCCGTCGAGACCCGCGCCCAGCGCATCAAGGCCGCCTTCAACGACCCGAAGAGCGCCCCGGACGTCATCGAGTACGGCAACACCGACACGGCCGGCTATGTGAAGGACGGCGGACTCGCCGACGTCACCACGGCGTTCAACGACTGGTCCGAGGCCAAGGACTCCGACCCGACCGCCAGGACCTCCGTGACGGTCGACGGCAAGATCTACGGCGCGCCCTTCTTCGTGGGCGTACGCGCCCTGTACTACCGCACCGACGTCTTCGACGAACTCGGCCTCGAAGCCCCGAAGACGATGGACGAGCTGGCCACCACCGCCAAGCAGATCCGTGCCGCCAAGCCGGACCTGTACGGCCTCGTCGTCGGCGGCGCCTACACGTACGGCGCCATGCCCTTCGTCTGGGCCAACGGCGGCGAGATAGCCGAGGGCAAGGGCGGCTCCTACGCCTCGACCATCGACAGCGCGGCCGCCCAGAAGGGCATCGAGGCGTACACCTCGCTCTTCGGCGACGACAACTGCCCCGCCGCCAAGTGCGCGAGCATGGGCGGCAACGACACGGTCACCGCGTTCGCCGCGGGCAAGGCGGGCATGGCGATCGGCGGCGACTTCAGCCACGCGGCCGTGGAGGCCGGCAAGGTCAAGGGCAAGTACGCGGTCGTACCGCTGCCGGGGGTGAAGTCCGGCTCGGTGGCGCCGGCGTTCGCGGGCGGCAACAACATCGGCGTACTGAAGAGCACCACGCACCGCACCCTCGCCGTCGACCTGATGAAGCGGCTGGCGTCCAAGGAGACCCAGGGCGAGCTCTTCGACGCGATGGGCTTCCTGCCGACGTACACGGACGTGCGGGCCGAGGCGGCCAAGGAGGAGCCGTTCATCGCCCCGTTCGTGAAGACGCTGTCGTCCGGGACGAAGTTCGTGCCCGTGTCGCCGGCGTGGGCGCAGATCGACGCGTCGCTGGTGCTGCCGACGATGTTCCAGGAGGTCGTCAGCGGCAAGAAGGACGTGGCCGAGGCGTCGAAGGACGCGGCGAAGCAGATGAACGATGCGTTCGGCTCCGCCGGTTGAGCGGGGGGTGCCTGAGGGGGTGGGGGGTGCTGAGCGTCGGCGGGTGCGGGTTCGTCGTGGCTCGTCGCGCGGTTCCCCGCGCCCCTGTCGGGGCGCCACCCCCTGGCTCTATCTCGCCCCCACGCTCGTCGTCCTCGGTGGGCTGCTCGTTTATCCGGTCTATCAGCTGGGCCTGATCTCGTTCTTCGAGTACACCCAGGCTCAGGTCAGTGGCGGGGAACCGACCACCTTCCAAGGGTTCGGGAACTACGCCGAACTGTTCGGGGACGCCGAGTTCTGGCGGGTGCTGCTCGCCACGGTCGTGTTCGCGGCGGCGTGCGTGGTGTCCACGCTCGCCGTCGGGTGCGCGCTCGCCGTGCTGCTGACACGAGTACGGGCCGTGCCCCGGCTCGCCCTGATGCTGGCCGCGCTCGGCGCGTGGGCGACCCCGGCGATCACCGGCTCCACGGTGTGGCTGCTGCTGTTCGACCCCGACTTCGGCCCGGTCAACCGGATCCTGGGCCTCGGCGATCACTCCTGGACGTACGGGCGTTACAGCGCCTTCTTCCTCGTCCTGCTCGAAGTGGTCTGGTGCTCCTTCCCGTTCGTGATGGTGACCGTCTACGCGGGCATCCGCGCCGTACCGTCGGAGGTACTGGAGGCCGCGGCCCTGGACGGTGCCTCGCAGTGGCGGATCTGGCGGTCGGTCCTCGCGCCGATCCTCCGCCCGATCCTCGTCGTCGTCACCATCCAGTCGATCATCTGGGACTTCAAGGTCTTCACCCAGATCTATGTGATGACGGGCGGCGGCGGTATCGCGGGCCAGAACCTCGTACTGAACGTGTACGCCTACCAGAAGGCCTTCGCGTCCTCCCAGTACAGCCTCGGCTCCGCGATCGGCGTGGTGATGCTGGTGATTCTGCTGGCGGTCACCCTGGTGTATTTGCGACTGCTGCGCAGACAAGGGGAGGAGCTGTGAATTCTCCGGGTTTCGTACGCCGGCCCTGGCGGCTCGCCGCGGAGGCATCCGCCCTGGTCATCGCGGCCGTGGTGGCGTTCCCCCTTTACTGGATGGCGCTGAGCGCCTTCAAGCCGGCGGGTGAGATCGAGTCGACCGAACCCCGGCCCTGGACGCTCGCGCCGACGCTGGATTCCTTCCGGCGGGTCTTCGGACAGCAGGAATTCGGCCGGTACTTCGTCAACAGCCTTGTCGTCGCCTGCACGGTGGTGGTGGCCTCCGCGCTGATCGCCTTTCTCGCGGCGACGGCGGTCACCCGATTCCGCTTCCGTTTCCGCACCACCTTGTTGATCATGTTCCTGGTGGCTCAGATGGTGCCCGTGGAGGCACTGACCATCCCCCTCTTCTTCCAGATGCGGGACTTCGGCCAACTCAACACCCTGGGTTCGCTGATCCTGCCCCATATCGCCTTCTCGCTGCCCTTCGCGATCTGGATGCTGCGGGGCTTCGTGAAGGCCGTACCGGAGGCCCTGGAGGAGGCCGCCTACCTCGACGGGGCGAGCCGTTCCCGATTCCTCTGGCAGATCCTTTTCCCGCTCGTCTTCCCGGGGCTGGTGGCCACCAGCGTCTTCTCCTTCATCTCGGCCTGGAACGACTTCCTGTTCGCCAAGTCGTTCATCATCAGCGACACGTCGCAGTCCACTCTGCCGATGGCCCTGCTCGTCTTCTACAAGCCGGACGAGCCCGACTGGGGCGGCGTGATGGCGGCCTCCACGGTGATGACGATTCCGGTGCTGATCTTCTTCGTACTCGTACAGCGGCGCCTGGTGTCCGGGCTCGGCGGCGCGGTCAAGGACTGAAAGGTCTGATCATTCATGGATCTCATTCCGGTACCTCACCAGATGGAGCGGGCCACGGGCTTCCTCGACATCGGCGACGGCTTCGGGATCGAGGCCGGGCCGGGCACCGAGGGCACCGCGCGCTGGCTGCGCTCGACGCTCGGCGCGGCGACCGGGCTCGCGCTGCCGCCCAAGAAGGGGGACGAGTACGACGTCCTCCATCTCTCCGTCCGGCCCGGACTCGACGCCGAGGCCTACCGCCTGGTCATCGCCCCCCACGGCGTCCACATCCAGGGCGGCTCGCCCGCCGGTGTCTTCTGGGGAGCCCAGACGCTGCGCCAGCTTCTCGGCCCCGACGCGTTCCGGCGGGCACCCCTTCCCGGCCGTACGTGGCGGCTGCCCCTGACGGAGATCCGGGACTCCCCCCGCTTCTCCTGGCGCGGCCTCATGCTCGACGTCGCCCGGCACTTTCTCCCCAAGGACCAGGTGCTGCGCCACCTGGACCTGATGGCCGCGCACAAACTCAACGTCCTCCACTTCCACCTGACGGACGACCAGGGCTGGCGGATCGAGATCGAGCGCTACCCGAGGCTGACGGAGGTCGGATCGTGGCGGGCCCGTACGAAATTCGGCCACCGGGCCTCGCCCCTCTGGGAGGAGAAGCCGCACGGGGGTTACTACACGCGCGACGACCTCCGCGAGATCGTCGCGTACGCCGCCGAGCGGCATATCACCGTGGTCCCCGAGATCGATATCCCCGGACACAGCCAGGCCGCCATCGCCGCGTATCCGGAACTGGGCAACACCGACGTCATCGACACGACCTCCCTCACCGTCTGGGACACCTGGGGCATCAGCGAGAACGTACTCGCCCCCACTGACAACACTTTGCGCTTCTACGAGGGGGTCCTGGAGGAAGTCCTGGACCTCTTTCCCTCGGCCTTCGTGCACATCGGCGGCGACGAGTGCCCCAAGGACCAGTGGAAGGAGTCGGCCACCGCGCAGGCGCGCATCCGGGAGCTGGGGCTCGCGGACGAGGACGAGTTGCAGTCCTGGTTCATCCGGCACTTCGACAACTGGCTGACCGCGCGCGGGCGTCGCCTGATCGGATGGGACGAGATCCTGCAGGGCGGCCTGGCGCCGGGGGCGGCCGTGTCGTCCTGGCGGGGCTACGCGGGCGGCATCACGGCGGCCCGCGCGGGACACGACGTGGTCATGTGCCCCGAGCAGCAGGTGTACCTGGACCACCGTCAGGACGGCGGCCCCAACGAGCCGGTGCCCATCGGCTACGTACGCACCCTGGAGGACGTCTTCCGGTTCGAGCCGGTTCCACCGGAGTTGACGCCCGAGGAGGCACGGCACGTGCTGGGCACCCAGGCCAACGTGTGGACCGAGGTCATGGAGGACCCCGCGCGCGTGGACTACCAGACGTTCCCGCGCCTGGCGGCCTTCGCCGAAGTGGCCTGGAGCCGGCTGCCGGCGCCCGCCGAGCGTGACTTCGCGGACTTCGAACGCCGGATGAGGGCCCATTACCGGCGACTTGACGCCCTGGGGGTCGGTTATCGGCCGCCTTCGGGCCCGCGCCCGTGGCAGCGGCGACCCGGGGTGCTCGGACGCCCGATCGAGGGAACGCCCCCGAACGTGTGAGACGACCGCGAAGCCGTAGGACGGAAAGCGCGTGCCCTGCGACGGTGGCCGCATGGTGAACGAGAGGTGCAAGAGGCGCAAGAGTCACCGGAGGGTGTCAATTCACGCCTATTGGTGAAGGCGTGGCAAAACGGACCCTCTCTCGGGTGAGGTGGGCGAATGCCTCCTGGCGGACCCCCGCGTTCGGGCCTCGCGAGAATGTGCCAGAGTTGCCACGTCCGCCCTGTCAGCACGTACGGTACGGCAACACAGGCGGACCAGGTGGGGCAGCGGGAAGGGGCAGCCGGTTTGACCACGCACGCACCGCAGGCGGCGCAGGCCGTGACCCTGCCCGGCTCGCTGGACGAGGCCGTGGCGGCCCTCGCCGCCATGCCCTGGGCGGTTCCGGTGGCGGGCGGCACGGACCTCATGGCCGCGGTCAACTCCGGGCAGCTCAGGCCGGCCGCACTCGTCGGCCTCGGCAAGATCAGCGAGATCCGCGGCTGGCAGTACCAGGACGGACACGCCCTGCTCGGCGCCGGACTGACGCACGCCCGGATGGGGCGCCCGGACTTCGCGGCGCTCATCCCGGCGCTCGCGGCGGCCGCGCGCGCCGCCGGACCACCGCAGATCCGCAACGCCGGCACCCTCGGCGGCAACATCGCGACGGCCGCCCCCACCGGGGACGCGCTGCCCGTGCTGGCCGCCCTGGAGGCGACGCTGATCATCGCGGGCCCGGGCGGGGCCCGCCGTGAGATGCCCGTCTCCCATCTGCTGGCCGGCATGGAGATGCTGCGCCCCGGTGAACTCATCGGGTTCGTGCGCGTGCCGCTGCTGCACGCGCCCCAGGTCTTCCTGAAGGCCACCGGCCGCACCGGCCCCGGCCGCGCGGTCGCCTCCGTCGCCCTCGTCCTCGATCCCGCCCGGCGCGGGGTGCGGTGCGCCGTCGGCGCCATAGCGCCGATGCCGCTGCGCCCGCTGGACGCCGAGGCGTGGGTCGGTCAGCTGATCGACTGGGACGGCGAGCGCACCCTCGTGCCCGAGGCGCTCCAGGCCTTCGGCGAGTACGTCGCCGCCGCCTGCATCCCGGACCCGGCCCCCGAAGTCGACGGCTCCGTACCACCGCTTCCGCCCGCCGTACTGCACCTGCGGCGCACCGTCGCCGCGCTGGCCCGACGAGCACTGGGGAGGGCACTGTCGTGACCGACGACCAGCACGGAGAGGGCACCCCGCAGCAGGGGGGCCAGGGCGGCTGGGAGCGGCTGCCGCAGGGCGACTACGACGACGGCGCCACCACCTTCGTCCAGCTCCCCGAAGGGGGCATCGACGCGCTCCTCGCCGCCGACAGCCCGCTCGCCGCGCCCGGCCACGGCTATGTGCCGCCGCCCATAGCGGCCAACCCGGCCACCACCGCCGGAACCGACCCGTCCGCCCCGGGCGAGTGGGGGATGCCGGCCGGGGGCGCCGAGTGGCACGACCCGAACGCCGGGCAGCCGCAGCCCCCGGCGCAGGACGGGTTCACATACAACCCGGGCTCGACCGGACAGTGGACGTTCGAGGAGCCGGCCGCCCAGGAAGGCGCCGCTCCCGGTCATGACGTGACCGGCGAGTGGTCGATTCCGGTCGCCGGGGGTGATCTTCCGGACGAATCCGGGGAGTTCAGCACCTCCGCGCTCGTCGAGCAGTGGGGCGGCACCCCGCCCGCCACCCTCCCCGGCGGCGCCCCCGCGCCCTGGGCGACCGAGCAGATCGGCACGGCGTGGACCGCGCCGCCGCCTCCGGCCCGGACCGAGGAGCACGAGGCCGGGGAGCGGCCGGCCGGGGACACCGCGCCGGGCGGGACGGCGGAGGCCCGTGAGGAGCCCTCCGCGGCCCCTGGAGAGGCGTACGGCGATCCGGGCCCCGAGACCGCCGAGGAGGCCCCCGAGGCCGCCCACGAGCCCGCTGAGGCGGTCGGTGAGGCCACCGCGGAGGCCGCGGGCCCGCCGGACTCGGACGCGGCCCCCGAAACGTCCGTCGCCGACGACGCGTCCGACACCCCCGAGGCCGCCGAGACCGAGGCCGGGACCGACGGCGAGCCCGCCCCGGCCGACGAGCCCGCCCCGACCGCGCCCCCGCAGGACGACCACCCCCTCGCCTCGTACGTCCTGCGCGTCAACGGCACCGAACGGCCCGTCACCGACGCCTGGATCGGCGAGTCCCTGCTCTACGTGCTGCGGGAGCGGCTCGGCCTCGCGGGCGCCAAGGACGGCTGCTCCCAGGGCGAGTGCGGCGCCTGCAACGTGCAGGTCGACGGCAGGCTCGTCGCCTCCTGCCTGGTCCCCTCCGTCACCGCCGCGGGCAGCGAGGTGCGCACCGTCGAGGGCCTCGCCGCCGACGGCCGGCCCTCGGACGTGCAGCGGGCCCTCGCCCGGTGCGGTGCCGTGCAGTGCGGTTTCTGCGTGCCCGGCATGGCGATGACCGTGCACGACCTGCTGGAGGGCAACCCCGCGCCCACCGACCTGGAGACCCGCCAGGCGCTCTGCGGCAACCTCTGCCGCTGCTCCGGCTACCGGGGCGTCCTGTCGGCCGTCCGCGAGGTCGTCGCCGAACGCGAGGCGCACGCCGCCGCCGAGAACGAGGCCGGCGCGGACACCGACGAGGCACGCATCCCGCACCAGGCGGGCCCCGGCGCGGGCGGCGTCAACACGGCGGCGTACGAAGCCCAGGGAGCGCCCCCGACAGCACCGCACGACCCCGACCGGTCCTACGGCGGCCAGGGCCTGTCGTTCCCGGGTCAGGACGACTCGTACGGCGGGCAGGGCCAGTCCTTCGGCAGGCAGGGTGACACCTACGGCAGTCAGGGGCAGTCCTTCGGCGCCCAGGACGACTCGTACGGCGGTCAGGGCCAGTCCTTCGGCGGTCAGGGCGACACGTACGGCGGCCAGGGCCAGTCCTTCGGCGGTCAGGGCGACACGTACGGCGGTCAGGGGCAGTCCTTCGGCGCCCAGGACGACTCGTACGGCGGTCAGGACGACTCGTACGGCGGTCAGGGCCGGTCGTTCGGCCAGGACGGAGGCCAGGCGTGAGCAACGAAACCATCATCGCGACGCCGGCGGGCCCCGGGGAGGCCGCGCCCGCGTCCGAGCAACTGCCGCACGGCCTGGGCGCGTCGCTGCCGTCCGCCGACGCGCGCGCCAAGTCGGAGGGCACCTTCCCGTACGCGGCCGACCTGTGGGCCGAGGGCCTGCTGTGGGCCGCCGTGCTCCGCTCGCCGCACCCGCACGCGCGCATCGTGTCCATCGACACGTCCCACGCGCGCGAGATGCCCGGCGTACGGGCCGTCGTCACCCACGAGGACGTGCCGGGCGCCGCCCTGCACGGCCGCGGCAAGGCCGACCGGCCGCTGTTCGCCTCCGAGGTCGTGCGCCACCACGGCGAGCCCCTCGCGGCCGTCGCCGCCGACCACCCGGACACCGCGCGGATGGCCGCCGCCGCCGTCATCGTCGAGTACGAGGTGCTCGACCCGGTGATCGACCCGGAGCAGGCCTTCGAGGCCGAGCCCCTGCACCCCGACGGCAACCTGATCCGCCACATCCCGCTGCGCCACGGCGACCCGAACGCGGCCGGCGAGATCGTCGTCGAGGGCCAGTACCGCATCGGCCGCGCCGACCCGGCCCCCATCGGCGCCGAGGCCGGCCTCGCCGTGCCCCGCCCCGACGGCGGAGTCGAGCTGTACGTCGCCTCCACCGACCCGCACACCGACCGCGCCGCCGCCGCCGCCTGCTACGGCCTGGCCCCCGACCGCGTCAAGATCGTCGTCACCGGTGTCCCCGGCGCCACCGCCGACCGCGAGGACCAGGGCTTCCAACTCCCGCTCGGCCTGCTCGCCCTGAAGACCGGCTGCCCGGTCAAGCTGACGGCCACGCGCGAGGAGTCCTTCCTGGGCCACGCCCACCGCCACCCCACCCTGCTGCGCTACCGCCACCACGCGGACGCCGAGGGCAGGCTGGTCAAGGTCGAGGCACAGATCCTGCTGGACGCGGGCGCGTACGCCGACACCTCCTCGGAGGCGCTGGCCGCCGCCGTCTCCTTCGCCTGCGGCCCGTACGTCGTCCCGAACGCCTTCATCGAGGGCTGGGCCGTACGCACCAACAACCCGCCGTCGGGCCATGTGCGCGGCGAGGGCGCGATGCAGGTGTGCGCCGCGTACGAGGCCCAGATGGACAAGCTGGCGAAGAAGCTGGGCATCGAGCCGGCGGAACTGCGCATGCGTAACGTGATGTCCACGGGCGACGTGCTGCCGACGGGCCAGTCGGTGACCTGCCCGGCGCCGGTCGCCGAACTCCTCCAGGCCGTCCGGGAGTTCCCGCTGCCGGACCTCCCCAAGGACACCCCCGAGGAGGAGTGGCTGCTGCCCGGCGGCCCCGAGGGCGCGGGCGAGCCGGGTGCCGTCCGCCGTGGTGTCGGCTACGGCCTCGGCATGGTCCACATGCTCGGCGCCGAGGGCGCGGACGAGGTCTCCACCGCCACCGTGAAGGTCCACGACGGCATCGCGACCGTCCTGTGCGCCGCCGTCGACACCGGCCAGGGTTTCTCCACCCTCGCCCGGCAGATCGTCCAGGAGACCCTCGGCATCGACGAGGTCCACATCGCCCAGGTCGACACCGACCAGCCCCCGGCGGGCCCGAGCTGCCGAGGCCGCCACACCTGGGTCTCCGGCGGCGCGGTGGAACGCGCGGCCAAGATGGTCCGCACCCAACTGCTGCAACCGCTCGCGCACAAGTTCGGCATGTCCACGGAGCTGCTGCAGATCACCGACGGCAAGATCACGTCGTACGACGGCGTCCTGTCGACCACGGTCGCGGAGGCGCTGGACGGCAAGGAGCTCTGGGCCACCGCCCAGTGCCGCCCCCACCCCACCGAGCCGCTGGACGGCGCCGGCCAGGGGGACGCGTTCGTGGGCATGGCCTTCTGCGCGATCCGGGCCGTGGTGGACGTCGACATCGAACTCGGCTCGGTACGGGTCGTGGAGCTGGCCGTCGCCCAGGACGTCGGCCGGATCCTCAACCCGGCGCAGCTCACCGCGCGGATCGAGGCGGGCGTCACCCAGGGCGTCGGCATCGCGCTCACCGAGAACCTGCGCACCCCCCGCGGTCTGATCCGCCACCCCGACCTGACGGGCTACGCCCTGCCCACCGCCCTAGACACCCCCGACATCCAGATCGTCAAACTGGTGGAGGAACGGGACGTCGTGGCCCCCTTCGGCGCGAAGGCGGCCAGCGCGGTGCCGGTCGTCACCTCTCCGGCGGCCATCGCGGCGGCGGTACGGGCGGCCACGGGCCGTCCCGTGAACCGCCTCCCGATCCGGCCGCAGGCGGCGGTGGTGACGGGGGCGTAGACCGCCCCCGCGTAGCCCCTGAGGTGCGTGTTCGTCCGTACGTCGGGCGTTGTCAGTGGGGCGGCGTATGGTTCTTGGCAGTGGGGACGACAACCGTTCGGCGGCTCTGGGGGTCCTCACTGGGGGAAGCACGCTGCGGACCATGTGCCGGGGGGAGCCATGAGCACTATGACGATGGGGACAATGGGCCTGACGGACCTGAACGACCTGAACAACCTGAACAACCTGCACCACTTGAACGACCTGGCGGTGCTGACCGGGGGCCCGGTCACCCGGTCGGGGCTGGCGCTGGACCTGCCCGCCCTCCTCCTCGACGAGGAGTTCGGCCAGAGCAAGGTGTGGCGCTTCGAGGACTTCGACTTCCCGGCCACGCTCACCCACGAGCCGACCCGCCGCTTCCTGCGGGACATGGGCCTGCCCGAGGACCACGGCTTCTTCCAGCTCGACACGGACATCCCCCTGCCGACCCTCGCCGAGTACCACGCGAACGAGCGCCCGGGTGAGTTCACCCCCGAGCGACTCCCCGCCAGGGCGGCCCACTTGATACGCCTCGGCCACTTCGTCGAGGGCAACAGCCTCGTCGTCGACGGCACCACCGGCGCGATTCTCAACTGGAGCGAGCCCGAGTCGGCCCTGACGCCGCTCGACGCGGACATCTCCACCCTCGCCTTCACCCTGTGGCTGCTGCACCGCGAGAAGCGGGAGAAGACGGCGACGGGTTGCTGGGTGGAGCGCCTGCGGAACGAGGCCTGCGCGGCCCTGCCGGAGACCGTGGCGGGAATCGAACCCGCGTAAGTCCCCGCGAGCGGAGCTCGCTGATGGATGTGGCGCAGGCGACCCCCTGAACCACTCGGGCACACGGTCGTGTCGGGAGCGTTGGGCGGGTGATGCCTTCGCGCTCCGAACTCGATGTGTCGACCGTAGGCGGGGCTCGGGCGGCGCCTCAAGGGCGGTGGGCGCGCTGCAACGGGACTGCCATACGCCGTTCATGAACGGCGGGCCTACGACGAAGGTCCCAGGCGGCGGAGACCTCAGGACAGGGGCGAACGGCGTTGACGCCCCTTACGCTGGCGGGCATGGCTGCCTTGGAACCGCGTGACACGGGCGTCGCGCAGACGCCTCCCGACCCGTCCGTCACCGCCGAGGACGAGGAGGGGGTGCTGGGCCGCTCCTACCGGGCGCTCAGTGTCGGCATCGTCTCCGTCGTGCTGTTGATCGCGTTCGAGGCGATGGCGGTCGGAACGGCGATGCCGGTCGCGGCGCGGGAGTTGGACGGCATCTCGGCGTACGGCTTCGCGTTCTCGGCGTACTTCACGACGAGTCTGTTCGGGATGGTGCTGGCGGGGCAGTGGGCGGACCGGCGGGGGCCGCTCGGAGCGGTGTCGGCGGGGATCGCCGCCTTCGGGGCCGGGTTGGTGCTGTCGGGGACCGCCGGGGCGATGTGGCTCTTCGTTCTCGGTCGGGCCGTGCAGGGGCTCGGTGGCGGGCTGGTGGTCGTCGCGCTGTACGTGGTGGTCGGGCGGGCGTACCCGGAGCGGCTGCGACCGTCGATCATGGCGGCCTTCGCGGCGAGTTGGGTCGTCCCGTCCGTCGTCGGCCCCCTTGCCGCCGGCACGGTCACGGAACACCTGGGCTGGCGCTGGGTGTTCGTGGGGATCCCCGTGCTGGTCGTACTGCCGTTGGGCCTGGCGCTGCCGCAGATACGGCGGAGGGCGTCGGGGCCGGTGGAAGGGGCGGCCACGACACAGGCTTCGCCGTCCTCGTCCTCGTCCGTCCCGGCCGACTCCGCCCCGGCCGATTCCGCTCCGGCTGAGGCTGCCGCCTTCGACGGGCGGCGTATCCGGCTCGCCCTCGCGGTCGCGCTCGGCGCCGGGCTGTTGCAGTACGCGGCTCAGGATCTGCGGTGGCTGTCGCTCGTGCCGGCGGTGGCGGGAGCGGCGCTGCTGGTGCCGGCGGTGCTGGGGCTGTTGCCGCGGGGGACGTACCGGGCGGTGCGGGGGCTGCCGTCCGTGGTGCTGCTGCGCGGGGTGGCGGCGGGATCGTTCGTCGCGGCCGAGTCGTTCGTGCCGCTGATGCTGGTGACGCAGCGGGGGCTGTCGCCGACGCTCGCCGGGTTCTCGCTCGCGGCGGGTGGCGGGGCCTGGGCGGTGGGCTCGTGGGTGCAGGCGCGGGCGGCGGTGGAGCCGTACCGGGAGCGGCTGATGACGTGGGGGATGGTGCTGGTCGCGGCGGCGATCGCCTCGCTGCCGAGTGTGCTGGTCGAGTCCGTCCCGGTGTGGATCGTGGCCGTCGCATGGGGCTTCGGCTGCTTCGGGATGGGTCTCGTCATCTCCTCCACCAGCGTCCTGTTGCTCCACCTCTCCGCCCCCGAAGAGGCCGGCGCCAACTCCGCCGCCCTCCAGATGTCCGACGGCCTCTCCAACGCGCTCCTCCTCGCGGCGGGCGGCGCCGCCTTCGCCGCGCTCGGCGGTGGCGCGGTCGGCCACACGTCCACCACGGCCACCGGCGCCGCGTCCCACCCGGCCGCCTTCGTCGTGGTGTTCCTGCCGATGGCGGGGGTGGCGCTGGTGGGGGCTTGGGTGAGTACGCGGTTGAGGGAGCCCACACCCTAGCTGCCTTTGGTACCAATCTGACCCCAGCTGGTGGTACCGTTTTGGTATGGCTATGAACCTGCGTCTCCGTGACGACCAGACGGAAGCTCTGAAGCTGCGCGCCGAGGAGGAGGGCACGAGCATGCATGCCATATTGCTGCGGGCCGTGGATGACTACCTGGCCAGGACGGCGCACGAGGCGCTGGTGCGCAAGGCCGCCAAGGAGCAGACCGCCAAGTGGGCCGAGCTGCTGGAGCGGCTGAAGTGACCCATGTCTATCTGTCGGCCGAGGACGTCCTGGCCATCGCCGAACAAGCGGTCGATGACCAGGGCGTAGTCGTGCGCGATGCCGGCCTGCTCGAATCAGCCGTGCATCGCCCCTCTGCTTCGATGCTCGGGCAGGAGGCGTACACCGACCTGTTCGACAAGGCGGCCGCACTCCTGCAGTCGCTGGCGATCAACCACCCTTTCATCGACGGGAACAAACGCACGGCCTGGGTGTCCTGCGTCGTCTTCCTGGCGATGAACGAGGTGCAGTTGCGGCCGGACATCGACGCGGCGGAGCGCCTGGTCATCGCCGTTTCGACCGGCGCTCTCGACGAGGTCAAGGCCATTTCCGAGGCGCTGCGAGACCTGGCCGAGTAGCGATGTGACCTCGGTCCCATCCCCGGACGCCCCGGCCTAGTTCGCGTATTGGCAGGGCCGGGCCGCCGGTAGGGTGGCCCGGTTGTCATACGTAGCCGAGGTGTCCGCGTCGCTGCGCGAGCCACCCCGGCTGCCCGCCGAGCCGCTCGACCCCCACCGGAGACCGTGACTACCACCGCCACCTCCTCCTCGAACCACCACCTCTCGCCCGCCTTCCCGGGCCGTGCCCCCTGGGGTACCGCCAGCAAGCTGCGTGCCTGGCAGCAGGCGGCGATGGAGAAGTACATCCAGGAGCAGCCGCGGGACTTCCTCGCGGTCGCGACCCCGGGCGCCGGGAAGACGACCTTCGCGCTGACGCTCGCGTCCTGGCTGCTGCACCACCATGTCGTGCAGCAGGTGACGGTCGTGGCACCCACCGAGCATCTGAAGAAGCAGTGGGCGGAGGCCGCGGCGCGGATAGGGATCAAGCTGGACCCGGAGTACAGCGCGGGGCCGCTCAGCAAGGAGTACGACGGGGTCGCGGTCACCTACGCGGGTGTGGGCGTGCGGCCCATGCTGCACCGCAACCGCAGTGAGCAGCGCAAGACCCTCGTCATCCTCGACGAGATCCACCACGCCGGTGACAGCAAGTCCTGGGGCGAGGCGTGCCTGGAGGCCTTCGAGCCCGCCACCCGCCGGCTCGCGCTCACCGGTACGCCCTTCCGGTCCGACACCAACCCCATCCCCTTCGTCACCTACGAGGAGGGGACGGACGGCATCCGGCGGTCCTCCGCCGACTACACCTACGGCTACGGCAACGCCCTCGCCGACAACGTCGTGCGGCCCGTCATCTTCCTCTCCTACAGCGGCAACATGCGCTGGCGGACCAAGGCGGGCGACGAGATCGCCGCGCGCCTCGGCGAGCCCATGACCAAGGACGCGATCAGCCAGGCCTGGCGTACCGCGCTCGATCCGCGCGGCGAGTGGATGCCGAGCGTGCTGCGCGCCGCCGACCAGCGGCTCACCGAGGTCAGGAAGGCCATCCCGGACGCCGGCGCCCTCGTCATCGCCACCGACCAGGACTCCGCGCGCGCCTACGCCAAGCTGATCCGGGAGATCACGGGCACGAGCGCGACGCTCGTGCTGTCGGACGACGCGGGGGCGTCGGACCGTATCGACGAGTTCAGTCACAGCACCGACCGGTGGATGGTCGCGGTGCGGATGGTGTCCGAGGGCGTCGACGTGCCCCGGCTGGCTGTGGGCGTCTACGCCACCACCATTTCGACTCCGCTGTTCTTCGCGCAGGCCGTCGGGCGTTTCGTACGGTCCCGGCGGCGCGGCGAGACCGCGTCCGTGTTCCTGCCGACCGTGCCCGACCTGCTCACCTTCGCCAACGAGATGGAGGTGGAGCGGGACCACGCCCTCGACAAGCCGAAGAAGGAGGGCGAGGAGGACCCGTACGCCGAGGAGGAGAGGCTCCTCCAGGAGGCGGAGAAGCAGCAGGACGAGGACACCGGCGAGCAGGACATGCTGCCGTTCGAGGCGCTCGAGTCCGATGCCGTGTTCGACCGGGTCATGTACAACGGCGCCGAGTTCGGCATGCAGGCCCACCCGGGGAGCGAGGAGGAGCAGGACTACCTCGGGATTCCCGGGCTGCTGGAGCCCGACCAGGTGCAGTTGCTGCTGCAGAAGCGGCAGGCGCGGCAGATCGCGCACAGCCGCAAGAAGCCGGACGCCGAGGCCGATCTGGTGGAACTTCCGGCCGACCGGCGGCCCGTCGTCACCCACAAGGAGCTGCTTGAGCTGCGTAAACAGCTCAACGGTATGGTCGGCGCGTACTCCCATCAGAGCGGCAAGCCGCACGGTGTCATCCACACCGAGGTGCGGCGGGTGTGCGGTGGACCGCCGAGTGCCGAGGCCACGGCGGGGCAACTGCGGCAGCGGATCGCCAAGGTGCAGGAGTGGGCGACCCGGATGAAGTGACTCCGGGGGAGCGCGCTCTGGGGTTGCGTGAGGGTGAGCTCGGGGGTGTGCCGCGTGTCGCGCGCCCGCATATATCGCGACAAAGCGAAGTAGTCCGTACCGGACACTGCCCGGATTCTGGACGGAGTCTTCCGCTCAGCGAACCCGCTCGTCTACTGTCCCGCTACGCACACGCCCCGTGGCAGCGCCGCCGCGGAGCGCAGCCGTGAAGCGACTCCGCCCGGATCAACCGGGTTCAGCCGATCGGCGGCCTCTGTAGCGCGTCGCCGAACGGGACCGGTGACGCATCAGCCGTGACAGAGGTCGCCGCCCTCACCAAGAAGGAGTGGGCGTCGTGACCGCGGAGACCTCTCAAACCCTCGATCGGGGACTACGCGTCCTCAAGCTCCTCGCCGACACCGATCACGGGCTGACCGTCACCGAGCTGTCCAACAAGCTCGGAGTCAACCGGACGGTGGTGTACCGCCTGCTCGCCACCCTGGAGCAGCACTGCCTCGTACGGCGTGACCTGGGTGGACGTGCCCGGGTCGGGCTCGGGGTGCTGCGGCTCGGGCGGCAGGTGCATCCGTTGGTACGGGAGGCCGCGTTGCCGGCGTTGCGGTCCTTGGCCGAGGACATCGGGGCCACGGCGCATCTCACGCTCGTCGATGGCACCGAGGCGTTGGCCGTGGCTGTCGTCGAACCGACGTGGACGGATTACCACGTCGCGTACCGGGCCGGGTTTCGGCACGCGTTGGACCGGGGGGCCGCGGGGAGGGCGATTCTGTCGGGGCGGCAGCAGCCGGGGGACTGGCCCGGGTACGCGCTGACGCACGGGGAGTTGGAGGCGGGGGCCAGCGGGGCCGCGGCGCCGCTGCTCGGCGTGACCGGGGTCGAGGGCAGTGTCGGCGTGGTGATGCTGGCGGACGCGGTGCCGGAGCGGGTGGGGCCGCGGGTGATGGACGCGGCGCGGGAGGTGGCGGACGCGCTTCGGTGACGCCGGGAGTGACTCCGGGAGTGACTCCGGGTCGCGCTCACCGGCGCCACGGCTGCCCGCGCCGTACGCCTAGTCGTCCAGCGTGTTCAGCCACTCCAGTAGGTGCTTGTTGAAGGTGTCCGGCTGTTCCATGTTCACGTAGTGGGCCGTGCCCTCGATCGATACGGCGTGGCCCGGGGCGGCGACCGTCGTGGTCAGGCGTTCGGCCATGGTGACGAGGTCGGGGGCGTCGAGGGCGCCGTTGACGGCGAGGGTGGGGGCGGTGATCGTGGCGGCGCGGGCCCAGGTGTCGGTGACCGGGACGTGCCAGTCGGTCTCGCCGACGGTGTGCTTGAGGGCGGTGGCGAGGCTCATCTCCCGCACGCGCCGCACGACGTCGGGGTCCACGTCGTCGACCGCCCGGTACGGTCCGGCGACCACCTCGCCGACGATGTCGAGCCAGCCTTCGAGGTCGCCGGACATCAGCGCGCCGTAGTACCGGGCGGTGCTGTCCTTGGTCCACGGGTCCGTGTACTCGGGCTCGCTGGTGCCGACGCCGCTGACGACGAGGGCCCGTACCAGCTCGGGGTGCTCCAGTGCCGTGTCGACGGCGATGCCCCCGCCCATCGACGTACCGATCAGGACCGCCGGGCCCGTGTCCAGGTGGCGCAGCAGCGCGGCGAGGTCGTCGGTGAAGCGGAACGGCTTGCTCGCGTTGGCGGAGGACCCGTGCCCTCGGGCGTCCGGTGCGATGACGCGGTGGCCGGCCGCCAGGGCGGGGACCAGGTCACGCCACATGCGGTGGTCCGTGAGGCCGCCGTGCAGCAGCACGAGCGGCGTGCCCGAACCGACGTCCTGATAGGCGAGCGGACCGTCGTCGGACTGAAACGTGTGCGTGAGGACCTGCGAGGTATCGGTCATGACACCTAAGGTGTCATGTTGCCCGAGATATGACAACCCAGTTGTCACTCTGTTCCGCAGTGGAGGGTGGAGGACGTGGAAGACAATGAGTGCGTGACAGAGAACGATGAGCCGCTGCCGCCCGACGTGCTCGCCGGGCGGTTGTCCGAGGTGTTCGCCGTCCTGGGGCCGCTCTATCGGCGGACGACCCGCGCGCTGGAGCTGAAGGAGTCGAAGGAGGGTTTCCCCGTCGGCGTACGCGCGGTCCTGGAGCTCCTGAACATGGCCGGGCGGCCGATGACCGTGCCGCAGATGGGGCGCACACTGGCGCTGAGCAGGCAGTTCGTGCAGCGGATGGTCAACGAGGCGGCGGGGCGGGATCTCGTCGAGGCCATCCCGAACCCCGCGCACCAGCGGTCCTCCCTGATCCGGCTGACCGACACCGGCCGTACGACCATCGACGCGCTGGTCGCCCGGGAGAGCGTGCTGCTGAAGCGGGCCGGCGGGGACCTGACGGCGGCCGACGTCGACGCCTGTGTGCGGGTGCTGACACATCTCCTCGACCTCTTCGAGGACGTGGACGTCAACTGAGGCGCCGCCGTCTCCGGCCGGGCCACGCACGCCGGCACGCTGCCTCGACCCCGAGCCCGAGCCCGACCCCGAGCCCGAGCCCGACCCTGAGCCCGAGCCCGACCCTGAGCCCGAGCCCGACCCTGAGCCCGACCCTGAGCCCGAGCCCGAGCCGGACCCGTCCCAGGTGGCCGCCCCTGGCGGGAACCACCCCTCACGTTAGATTGATCCCGTGCTCTCTCGTCTCGCCAGCCTTTCGCGTCCCGTGGCCGTAGCCGTCTGTGCCCTGCCCGTCGTGGGGCTGCTCGCCACGGCGGCCTTCGCGCCGTTGCCGTTCTCCGTGGCGCAGCCGGGAATGACGGCGAACGTGCTGGGCGAGAACAAGGGGGAGCCGGTGATCACGATCACCGGCGCGGAGGCCCGGCGGACGAGCGGCCAGTTGCGGATGACGACGATCGAGGCGACGGGCCCGGACGCCCGCGTCGGCCTGGGCGATGTGCTCGACGGCTGGTTCCGTACGGACCAGGCGGTCATGCCGCGCGACGCGGTCTACCCCAGCGGGGACACCACCGAGGAGATCCAGGAGTACAACGAGGCCGAGATGAAGCAGTCCCAGGACACGGCCACCGAGGCGGCCCTCACCTACCTCGGCGAGGACTCCGACGGCATCACGGTCACCCTGCGCCTCGCGGACGTCGGCGGCCCCAGCGCGGGCCTGCTCTTCTCGCTCGGCATCATCGACAAGCTCGACGGCGACGGCAGCGGCGGCGACCTCACGGGCGGCCGCGTCATCGCCGGTACGGGGACCATCGACCCGGCGGGCAAGGTCGGCGCGGTCGGCGGGGTCACCCTCAAGACCCAGGCCGCCCACCGCGACGGCGCCACCGTCTTCCTCGTCCCCAAGGCCGAGTGCGCGGACGCGAAGGCCGAACTGCCCAAGGGGATGCGGCTGATCCCGGTGACGACCCTGAAGGGCGCGGTCGGCTCCCTGGTGGCGCTGGAGTCGGGCAAGGGCAAGGTCCCCAGCTGCTGACCGACCCCCCTCACGCCTCGCGCGGCACGCACCCCCGGGGTCGGGCTAGGCCGTCGTCTCCCGGTCTCCTTCGATCGCCGCCTGCTCCACCAGCGGGATGATCCGCAGCGGAACGGGGTTCTCCATGACGATCGCCGTGGCGGCCCGGACGATGCCGTCGAAACCGACGACACGGTCGATCACCCGCTGGAGATCAGCGTTCGAACGGGCCACGAGCCGGCACAGCATGTCCCCGCTGCCGGTGGTCGTGTGCAGCTCCAGCACCTCCGGCACGGTCGCCAAGTGCGCCCGTACGTCCGCCCCTTGCCCCTGCCTGATCTGCAGCGTCGCGAAGGCCGTCACCGGGTAGCCGAGCGCGGCCGGGTCCACCTGGGGCCCGAACCCGCGGATGACCCCGTTCGACTGAAGCCGGTCGAGACGGGCCTGCACCGTGCCCCGCGCGACCCCCAGCCGCCGTGACATCTCCAGCACGCCGATCCGCGGCTCGCGGGCGAGCAGGACGATCAGCCGCCCGTCCAGATGATCGATCGCCATGAGGTCGCTCCCGGTGGTCACCCTGTACAGAACACCTGCGATTATCCGAGTCTGGCTATGCAAAATGTCCAGGGGAAACGCGAACTGTTGCGCACCTTGCAGCGGCGGAGCAGTCTGCGACCATGACGCAGACCACACACCAGGTTCCCGACGCCGCACGGCAGGCAGACCCCTTCCCGGTCAAGGGAATGGACGCTGTCGTCTTCGCCGTGGGCAACGCCAAGCAGGCCGCCCACTACTACTCCACCGCGTTCGGCATGCGCCTCGTCGCCTACGCCGGCCCCGAGACCGGCAGCCGCGAGACGGCGAGCTACGTCCTGGAGAACGGCTCGGCCCGCTTCGTGTTCACCTCGGTGGTCAAGGCCGCCACCACCTGGGGCCACTTCCTCGCCGAGCACGTCGCCGAGCACGGCGACGGCGTCATCGACCTCGCCATCGAGGTCCCGGACGCCCGACGCGCGTACGCCTACGCCATCGAACACGGCGCCCGTTCCGTCGCCGAGCCGTACGAGATGAAGGACGAGCACGGCACGGTCGTCCTGGCCTCCATCGCCACGTACGGCACGACCCGCCACACCCTCGTCGAGCGCACCGGCTACGACGGCCCCTACCTCCCCGGTTACGTCGCCGCCGACCCCATCGTCGAGCCGCCCGCCCAGCGCACCTTCCAGGCCATCGACCACTGCGTCGGCAACGTCGAGCTCGGGCGCATGAACGAGTGGGTCGAGTTCTACCACCGGGTCATGGGCTTCACGAACATGAAGGAGTTCGTGGGCGACGACATCGCCACCGAGTACAGCGCGCTGATGTCGAAGGTGGTGGCGGACGGGACCCTGAAGGTCAAGTTCCCCATCAACGAGCCCGCCATCGCCAAGAAGAAGTCGCAGATCGACGAGTACCTGGAGTTCTACCGCGGCGCGGGCGTCCAGCACATCGCGCTCAACACGAACGACATCGTGCGGACGGTGCGGACGATGCGGGCGGCCGGGGTCGAGTTCCTCAACACGCCGGACTCGTACTACGACACGCTGGGGGAGTGGGTCGGGGACACGCGCGTCCCCCTCGACACGCTCCGCGAACTGAAGATCCTCGCGGACCGGGACGAGGACGGGTATCTGCTGCAGATCTTCACCAAGCCGGTCCAGGACCGGCCGACGGTCTTCTTCGAGATCATCGAGCGGCACGGGTCGATGGGGTTCGGCAAGGGCAACTTCAAGGCGCTGTTCGAGGCGATCGAGAGGGAGCAGGAGATGCGCGGCAATCTCTGAGGGCGCCTGATAGTACGGGGGTGCGGGTTCGTCGGCGGGTGCGGGTGGTGTGTGGTTGCTCGCGCAGTTCCCCGCGCCCCTTGACGGCATGGGGCGCGCCCGGGGTTCTTAGGGGCGCGGGGAACCGCGCGACCAGCCCCCACTCACCCGCACCCGCCAACGCACCGCACCACCCCCCTCCCGAGCCCTCACGCGAAAATCCCCCCGCGCCCCAAGAGATACGGGTTCAGACGCCGCGCCTCCGCCAGATGCCGCCGCGCCGGGGCCGCCAGGCCCAAGGCCTGCTCGATCCGCCCCCGGTGATACGCGTAAACCGCACTGCGCACCTGCCCACCCCGCTCCCTGTCGGTCGCCCGCCGCGCGAACCCCAGCGCCTCCTCGTCCTCCCCGGCCCGGTGCAACGCCCACCCCAACGCGTCCGCCACCCGCAGACCCGGCTGTCGTCTCCACTCCGCACGGAGCACCCGCACCGCCACCTCCGGATCACCGTGGTCCGCCTCGAGCGCCCCGAGGACGAGCGAGTCGTTCACCCCGGCCGCGGCGGACCGCGCCACCAGCGCCCGCACCACGCCGTACTGCTCCCGCGCCTCCCTCACCCGCCCCAGCGACTCGTACAACTCCCCCAACCGCAGC
This sequence comes from Streptomyces sp. NPDC002787, assembly GCF_053592095.1. Classification (NCBI taxonomy): domain Bacteria; kingdom Bacillati; phylum Actinomycetota; class Actinomycetes; order Kitasatosporales; family Streptomycetaceae; genus Streptomyces; species Streptomyces sp. NPDC002787. Next base: position 131,249 of record NZ_JBSFVC010000009.1, read on the forward strand.
GCGACGTGAGCCGACGGCCGCCGCGACAGCGCCACCCGGTACGCCCGCACCCCCTCCGCCGTCCGTCCCAGCGCGGCCAGCGCCCGCCCCCGGCACGCGTCGGCGTCGGGCTCGCCCCCGGCGGCCGACCGCCCCGCGGCCTCGCAGTACCGCAACGACTCCTCCGGCTCCCCCCGCTCCCAGGCCAGCTCCCCGGCCCACGCCCACCACGCGGCCCCCGCGGCCGACGGCCCCGCCGCCGACGTCTCCGAAGCCGCCGCGTCCGCGAGCGCCACGGCCGCGTCCTCCCGCCGGCCCTGGTCCCAGTGGACCCGCGCGGCCCGCGCCCGCGCCGCCGGCCCGGAGTCCACGGCCAGCATCCTCGCCAGGGTGCCGCGCACCGCCTTGTACCGGCCGAGCCCGTCGTACGCGTCGAGGAGCAGCGCATACGAGGTCCAGCGCCCCGGCGCCACCCGTACGGCCTCCTCGCCCCACCATGCCGCCGTCCGGAAGTCGCGGCGGGCGTTCGCGAGCGCGGTCAGCCCGTCGAGGGCGTCGGCGTTGCCGTGCGGACGCAGCCGCAGCGACGTGTGCAGCGCACGTTCGGCCCTCGGGTAGTCGGCGACGACGCCGGTCCACCGGGCCCGCTCGGTGTACGCGGCCCCCAGCACGGCCCAGGAGGCGTGGTCACGCGGACGGGCCCGCACCCGGGCCTCGTGTTCCCGGACGGCCGCGGCCAGATCGGGCAGTGCGCCGGGCACCCCGGCCCTGACCGCCGTCCCCGCCCCCGCCCGCTTCTGCGGCCCCGCCGCGCCCACCACCCGAGCCTGTGGCGCACTGCCGTCCCCGTCCGACGGCACCACCATCAGCAGACCCCCGAGCACCACACACCCGAGCACCGCACCGGCCGTCTTCCGCCCCCGCGCCGACCGCTTCCCCTGCCCCGGCACCCGCCCCCACCGAGCCACCCACCGCCGCGCCGCCCGCTCCTCGTTCTCCACAGACATGCCGCTCACTGTGCGTCAATACGACGACCACATCCCGCACCCGAACGCTCGCGCCGACGGGTTCACACCGATGGCCGCGAGTGTGAAGCTTGGATCATGAGCCGTATCGAAGCCCCGCGTGACGAGACGACCGGCAACCTCGTCGACCGTCTGCTGAGCGGCCTGCCGCCGGAGGCGGTCCTCGCCGATCCGGACGTCACGGCCTCGTACGCGAACGACATGGCGAGCTTCTGCGAGGCGGGTGTCCCGGCGGTCGTCGTGCTGCCCCGGACCGTCGAACAGGTGCAGCACGTCATGCGCGTCGCCACGGAACTGCGCGTCCCGGTGGTCCCGCAGGGCGCCCGCACGGGCCTGTCCGGCGGCGCCAACGCCTCCGAGGGCTGCGTCGTGCTGTCGCTGACGAAAATGGACCGGATCCTCGAGATCAACCCCGTCGACCGCATCGCCGTCGTCGAACCCGGCGTCATCAACGCGACGCTCTCCCGCGCGGTCAACGAGCACGGCCTCTCCTACCCGCCGGACCCCTCCAGCTGGGAGATGTGCACCATCGGCGGCAACATCGGCACGGCCTCCGGCGGCCTGTGCTGTGTGAAGTACGGGGTGACCGCCGAGTACGTCCTCGGCCTGGACGTCGTGCTCGCCGACGGCCGGCTGATGTCCACCGGAAGGCGCACCGCGAAGGGCGTCGCCGGCTACGACCTCACCCGGCTCTTCGTCGGCTCGGAGGGCTCGCTCGGCATCGTCGTCCGCGCGGTCCTCGCCCTCAAGCCGCAGCCGCCCCGGCAGCTGGTGCTCGCCGCGGAGTTCGCGTCGGCGGCCGCCGCCTGCGACGCGGTGTGCCGGATCATGACCGGCGGACACGTCCCGTCACTGCTCGAACTGATGGACCGTACGACGGTGAAGGCCGTCAACGACCTGGCCCACATGGGTCTTCCGGAGACGACCGAGGCGCTGCTGCTCGCCGCCTTCGACACCCCCGACCCGGCCGCCGACCTCGCCGCCGTCGCCGAGCTGTGCGAGGCCGCGGGCGCCACCCAGGTCGTCCCGGCGGACGACGCGGCGGAGTCCGAACTGCTGCTGCAGGCGCGGCGGTTGTCGCTCACCGCCCTGGAGGCGGTGCGGGGTGTGACGATGATCGACGACGTGTGCGTGCCCCGGTCCAGGCTCGGCGACCTCATCGAGGGCGTCGAGCGGATCGCCGAGAAGCGACAGCTCACCATCGGGGTCGTCGCGCACGCGGGAGACGGCAACACGCACCCCACCGTCTGCTTCGACGCGGCGGACCCCGACGAGTCCCGGCGCGCCCGCGAGTCCTTCGACGAGATCATGGCCCTCGGCCTGGAACTCGGCGGCACGATCACCGGCGAGCACGGCGTGGGCATCCTCAAGAAGGAGTGGCTGGCGCGGGAGATCGGCCCGGTGGGCATGGAGATGCAGCGGGCGGTGAAGTCCGCCTTCGACCCGCTGGGCATCCTCAACCCGGGCAAGCTGTTCTGATCCGCGCCGCTCACTGGGCGAGGAGTTCCGCCAGGCCGTCGTCGATGCGCAGCATGTCGAACTCGGCGCCCGGCGGCACCACCCGCAGCGTCCGCTCCAGCCAGGCCGACACGGCGGCGGCCGGCGCTTCGAGCAGCGCGTCCCCGTCCGGCGCGCTGAGCGCCATCAGGACGACGCCCCGGCCCGCCACCTTCGTCGGCCACACCCGCACATCCCCGTGCCCGCACGGCCGGAACACCCCCTCGACCAGCAGTTCCCGCGCGAACGTCCAGTGCACCGGGCGGTCGGAGTTGACGTGGAAGGTGATGTGGACGGCGTACGGGTCGTCGCTGCGGTAGCCCAGCTTGGCCGGCACGGGGACGCTGCGCTCGGGCGACAGGACCAGTTTGAGCTCCAGTTCGCGTTCCACGACGGTGTGCCGCATGGTGATCGTTCCTCTCTCCGTGGAGGGCCCGGTGAGCGGGCCCGTACGAGTGAGAGCGGCGCGTGGCCCGAAGCATTACGCGGGTTCGGGAAACTTTTTTCCGGCGAGTTCACCGACCGGCCTCCGGCGCCCGGTGACCCTCTTCTCCCGTAGCAGATCCGTGCGCGAAAGGGGTGGGTCCGGCGGCAGCGGTCATGGGACTTGTCGGCGTCTGGTAGATGTGGATGCCCCCAACCCGACCCACGAGCAGATACGGGACGACGGACATGAGCGCCCCAACCCCGGCCCCCGGCGACGACAGGCCCCGCGAAGGGTATTACCCGGACCCGTCCATTCCTGGATATGTCCGGTACTGGAACGGCGCCTCCTGGGTGCCGGGTACGAGCCGTCCAGCGCCCTCCGACGGCGAACCGCTCGCCCCGCCGCCCGGCTCCGGCTCGGCCGGCGGCGTCGAGGAGACCGGCCCGCACTTCTTCGACGAGGACCCCGCGCCCGCCGGCGAACCGGCCCGCCCGGCCGCCGACAACGCCCTGCACGGCTCCCGCCCCGAGCCCGCCTCCGCGTGGGGCGCCGACCGCTCCCGCCAGACCGGCTTCGGCGGCGACAAGGACCGCCGGGTCTCCTGGGGCTCGGCCCCCGGCGCCGACCCCCGGCTCTCCCTCACGGCCGACACGGGCGACGACGCCGGTGACTCCGGCGACCCCGGGCGTACGGCGAGCACGGACGGTATGGCGACGATCGCGCCGGCGGACGCCGTCGACGACGCCGGGGCCCCGCAGGGCACGGTCGTCTTCCGCCGCCCGGACACCTCCGGGAGCCCCCGGGCGGCCGAGGGCGCGGAACCGGTGCGGTCCGACGGCACCATGACGTTCCGTCCGTCCTCCTCGCGCGCGGGGCAGCAGGGCCAGGACGAGGGCGCGGCCCCCGGCGTCTTCGGCGCGCCGCTGACCAGCGCCCAGGCCGCCGCCCAGCAGGCCCTGGGGCTCGCTCCGCAGTCCTCCTCACCCGCCACGGCACCGTCCGGACCCCAGCAGGGCCCGCAGAACCCGCAGAATCCGCAGAGCCCACAGAGCCCACAGAGCCCACAGAGCGCACAGGGTCCGCAGCAGGGCCCGCAGTCGGGCGGCCCCGCCCCGGCGGCGGCCGCGTCGGCGGTCGCTCCGCCCGCCCCCGCCGCTCCCGTCCCTCCCGCGACCCCGGTCACCCCGAGCGCCCCGGCCCAGCGGCAACCGCAGCCGCCGCAGTCCCCGTTCGGCGGCGCCTTCCCGCAGCAGGCCGTACAGACCCCGCAGCCCGCCCCGGCCGCGCCCGCCCCGCAGACCCCGCAGCCCGCGCCGGGAGTGCCCCAGCAGGCCGCCCGGCAGTCGGCCGACACCCCCATGGCCGTCGGCCCCGGTGGCGGGCAGCACTCCTGGGCCCAGCAGGTGCACCGGCTCGCCGGGGGTGAGGAGGAGCAGCCGGTCGCACCGTGGAAGCCGGTGGTGGAGGACCCGTTCCAGGCGGCGGCGCGGCGGCAGGCGGAGGCCCGGCCCGCGGGGCTCGGCAGACGGCTCGCCGCCCGGCTCGTGGACAGCCTGGTCGTGGGCGCCGTCACGGCCGGGGCCGCCGTACCGTTCGGCACCAAGGCGATCGACCACATCAACGAGAAGATCGACGCCGCCAAGCTCTCCGGCGAGAAGGTCACCGTCTGGCTGGTCGACGACACGACCTCGGTCTACTTCGGCATCATCCTCGGTGTGCTGTTCCTCGTCAGCGCCCTCTACGAGGTGCTGCCCACCGCCAAGTGGGGCCGCACCCTCGGCAAGAAGCTGTTCGGCATCGACGTCCGGGACATCGAGGGCCATGAGCCCCCGTCGTTCGGCGGCTCCCTGCGCCGCTGGCTCGTCCACACGGTCTCCGGGCTGCTCGGCATCGGAGTCATCGGCGTCCTGTGGTGCCTGTTCGACAAGCCGTGGCGCCAGTGCTGGCACGACAAGGCGGCGCACACGTTCGTGGCGGGCAAGTAGCGGTACGGGCCGGACGGGGGCGTACGGGAACCGCGTACCCCGTCCCCCAGCCCTCGTCCCCCGTACTCCGGACGGCCCCGTGCCGGATGCGGAGCCGGGGGGTTCGCGGTCGACTCGGGCCATGAGCACCGAACCGCCGCCCTTCGGCTCCGGTCAGTCCCCGGACGACGACCCGTTCAAGAAGCAGCAGCCCCCGCCGCACCAGGGCGGCGGCTCCCCGTACGACCCCCCGCCGCAGCAGCCGCCGCACGGCGGCCAGCCGCCGCCCTACGCCGGTGGCCCCTACGGTGGCGGCGGCCCCTACGGCGGCGACCCGTACAGCGGCGGGCAGTACCCCAACGACCCGCTCTCCGGGATGCCGCCGCTCGCCGACAGCGGGAAGCGGGTGCTCGCGCGCATCATCGACATGATCCTGGTGGGGATCGTGGTGGGGCTGCTGGCGTGGGCGTTCAGGATCAGTCAGTACACGGTGGACTCGGCCGACTTCGAGTTCGGCAAGTCCCTGGCGCAGGAGGCGCTCGCGGCGGTCCTCTACATCGCCTACGACACCGTCCTCACCGTCAAGAACGGCCAGACCCTCGGCAAGCGGCTGATGAAGCTGCGGGTGGCGAACCTCAACGACGGTTCCACGCCCTCCACGCAGACCGCTCTGACGCGCGCGGCCGTGCTGTGGATCCCCTTCGCCTTCTGCTGCGCCTGCGTCTGGACGGCGATCGCGGGCGGCTGGAGCTTCTTCGACAAGCCCTACAAGCAGGGGCTGCACGACAAGGCGGCCAAGACGGTGGTGGTCAGCACCGGCTGAGCTGCCGGGGCTTAGCGAAAGACGGCGGGTCCATGGAGCGCGGGCCCGCCGTCACATGTGAGCAAGGGGGTCAGGAACCCGCCGACTCGTGCACCGGCTGCCGTACAGCCTCCGGTTCCCTGGCGGCCGGGGCCGGAGTCGGGCGCGCGGCGGCGGCCGGCTTGGGCAGCGGCACGGTCAGTGAGACGAGCAGGCCGAGGGCGAGGGCGGAAAGGGCGATCACCGCGATGCCCGCGCCGGAACTCGTCTGTGACAGCAGCAGCATGGCGAGGGTGGACAAGATCACGGTGCAGGAGCCGTAGGCGAGCTGTGCGGTCGTCGGACGAGGCATGGCAATCGTGTCCTCGGGTGGGGTCCTCCCCGTGCCTCTCACGATGATGGGGAGGTTGCGGATACGAATCAAAGGTGAAGCCGTGTCGTCGGCTTGGCTTTCGCAGACTTCCGGCGCTCCGCCAATCGACTCTATTCGCCAGGGTGCCCGAGTGGAACGACGGGTAAGCGTGACCTGACACACGGTGCCGGGTGCACGGGGGGCGCACGGATTCATGGGGTCCAGCAAGTGGACGCATATGCGCGCCGGTTCGGGTGGCGGCCGAGGGGCGCATAACGTCCGCATAACGAACAAGCGCTTCCTGTAGACGCCGATAATGCACTTGACCTGTGCAAGTCAAGATCTGTTTTTTATCTCGAAACTCCGGTCGAATGACGCCACTTGACTACACGCGTATACCGCGCGCGGACTCCTCCACGACCGGGGCCATCCCCCTTCCGCGCGAACGGACGCGGGGGAGGAACTCAAGTGACCAGTAGACCCTGGACGTTCAGAGCGACGGCGATCGGCGTCGCACTCGCCACGGCGGCGGCGACGATGTCGGCCCTCACCGTGGCACAGGCCGCGGACACCGCACCGGCGGCGTCCGTCGACCGGCACGACCCGGCGGACCACGAGCACGCCGAGCACGACCTCGAAGGTCCCCTGAGCAAGACGCAGGAGGCCCAGCGTGAGGAGGCCCTTCAGCAGGTCATATCCGGCGACGCCACGGTCAGGGACCGTGACGGCTCGCAGGTCGTGCAGCTGAAGAGCAAGAAGGGCAAGAGCAAGTACGTCGAGCTCGGCCGCGAGAAGACCGACAAGATCTTCACGATCCTGGTCGAGTTCGGCGACGAGATCGACAGCCGCTACGGCGGCACGCCCGGCCCACTGCACAACCGGATAGCCGAGCCGGACCGCACCCAGGACAACTCCACGGCCTGGCAGGCGGACTACGACCGGAAGCACTTCCAGGACCTGTACTTCGGCACCGGCAAGAAGACCGAGTCGATGAAGAAGTACTACGAGAAGCAGTCCTCGGGCCGCTACTCGATCGAGGGCGAGGTCTCGGACTGGGTGAAGGTCCCCTACAACGAGGCCCGCTACGGCAACAACAAGTGCGGTCAGACCAACTGCTCCAGCGTGTGGAACGTGGTCAGCGACGGTCTCACGTCATGGGTCGCCCAGCAGAAGGCAGCGGGGCGCACCGACGCGGAGATCAAGGCGGACGTGGCCGAGTTCGACCAGTGGGACCGCTACGACTTCGACGGTGACGGCGACTTCAACGAGTCCGACGGCTACATCGACCACTTCCAGATCGTGCACGCCGGTGAGGACGAGTCCGCTGGCGGCGGCGCGCAGGGCGAGGACGCCATCTGGGCCCACCGCTGGTACGCGTTCGGCACCGACGCCGGCGCGACCGGCCCCGAGGGCAACAAGCTCGGCGGCGCCAGGATCGGCGACACCGGCATCTGGGTCGGCGACTACACCATCCAGCCGGAGAACGGCGGCCTCGGTGTCTTCGCCCACGAGTACGGCCACGACCTCGGTCTGCCGGACCACTACGACACCCAGGGCGGCGACAACTCCACCGGTTTCTGGACTCTCATGTCCTCCGGTTCCTGGCTCGGCACCGGCAAGGAAGCCATCGGCGACCTGCCCGGTGACATGACCGCCTGGGACAAGCTGCAGCTCGGCTGGCTGAACTACGACACGGCGAAGGCCGCGACGAAGTCGAAGCACAAGCTCGGTGTGGCGGAGTACAACACCAAGGACAAGCAGGCCCTAGTGGTCGAGCTGCCGAAGAAGAAGGTCACCACCGAGATCGTCGAGCCCGCGCAGGGGTCGAACCAGTGGTGGAGCGGCAGCGGTGACAACCTCTCCAACACCCTGACCCGTTCCGTGGACCTCACGGGCAAGTCCTCGGCCGCGCTCACCCTCGACGGCTGGTACGACATCGAGGCCGAGTTCGACTACCTCTACACCGAGGTGTCGACCGACGGCGGCGCCAACTGGACCGCCGTCGACGGCACGGTGGACGGCGCGGCGATCCCGCGCGACGCCAGCGGCAAGCCCGCGCTGACCGGTTCCTCCGCCGCGTACAAGAAGCTGTCGTACCCCCTGGACGCCTACGCGGGCCAGAAGTTCGACCTCCGCTTCCGCTACCAGACGGACGGCGGCGTGGCCCCGAAGGGCTTCGCGGCCGACTCGATCACCGTGACCGCCGACGGTTCCGCCCTGTTCTCGGACGACGCGGAGAGCGCGGACGCGGCCTGGACCGCCAAGGGTTTCTCCCGCATCGGCGCGTCGATCACGGACGACTACGCCCAGTACTACATCGCCGAGAACCGTCAGTACGTGTCGTACGACAAGACGCTGAAGGTCGGCCCGTACAACTTCGGCTTCTCGACGACGCGTCCGGCCTGGGTGGAGCACTTCGCCTACCAGAACGGTCTGTTGATCTGGAAGTGGGACACCTCGCAGGCGGACAACAACACCAGCGTCCACCCGGGTTCGGGTCTGGTCCTCCCCGTCGACTCGCGCCCGACGGCGCTGAAGTGGGCCGACGGCACGGTGATGCGCAGCCGGATCCAGTCCTACGACTCGCCGTTCAGCCTGTACCGCACGGACGGTCTGAAGCTGCACAAGGCGGACGTGCTGACGAGGATCCCGTCGTCGAAGGGTGTGTCGACGTTCAACGACCACACCAGCACCTACTACGACGAGGCGACCCCGCTGGCCGGTGTCAAGATCACTGACACCAACACCAAGATCAAGATCGTCAAGGAGGCCAAGGACGGCTCCACGATCTCGGTCCAGGTGGGCCCCGCGGTGAAGTAAACAGCGTTTTCGCAGGTCAAAGCATGTTCGGCCGTGGCCCTCTTGGCGGGTCGCGGCCGGACGTGTTTAGGTGCGGGGTGTGGCCTTCTTATTGACACTGACGCGCACGGGGGTGTGACCTGCATGGCCGCAGGAGGTTTCTGCAAACTGCCGGACGGCAATGTCGTCGTCGCGCTCAACCTGCCGGGGACGACGGCCGGGGCTCCACGGGGAGCCCTGTCGCCGACCGGGTCCGGGGGTGTCTTCGCGACGCTGCCCAGGGCCGCGTCCGGGGCCCCGCAGGGGGCTCCGCCCGCGGGTGGGGCCGCTGCGGGGGCTGCCGCCGGGGCCGTGCCCGGCGACGGTTCCGTACGGGTCCTCGTCCTGGCCGCGAACCGTGCCCGTGCGCTGACCCGGCTGCGCAACCTGGGCATGCGCGCGATCTACCTCCGCGGCAACGCGGCGCCCCCGACGCCGGACGAGATCACCGCCGTCCTCCACCACCCGGACGGCCTCATATGGCGCAGGTCACCCACCTCCCCGCCCTCCACGACCCCGGAACTCTGGCATCCGATCAGGGCGCTCCTGAGGCGCCCGACGGTACGGGTGTGAGCCGGGGCGGGGGGGCTGCACGGCTACACCACCGGCTTGCCGGACAGCTCGACGCCCGCCTCCCGCAGCTCCTCCAGGGCGCGCTCGGTCGTCTCCTCGGCCACCCCGGCGGTCAGGTCCAGGAGGACCTGGGTACGGAAGCCCTCCCGCGCGGCGTCCAGGGCGGTCGCGCGCACGCAGTGGTCCGTGGCGATGCCGACGACGTCGATCTCGGTGATGTCGCGGGCGCGGAGCCAGTCCGCGAGGGGGACCCCGTTCTCGTCGGCACCCTCGAACCCGCTGTACGCCGCCGCGTACGCCCCCTTGTCGAAGACGGCGTCGACCGCGCCGGAGGCGATCGCGGGGGCGAAGTTCGGGTGGAAACCGACCCCCTCCGTACCGGCGACACAGTGGGCCGGCCAGGAGTGCACGTAGTCGGGGTTGTCGGCGAAGTGGCCGCCCGGCGCGATGTGGTGGTCGCGTGTGGCCACCACGTGCTGGTACCCGGGCCCGGCCGCCTGGCCGATCAGGTCGGTGATGGCGGCGGCCACATCGGCACCGCCGGCCACCGCGAGGCTGCCTCCCTCGCAGAAGTCGTTCTGCACGTCAACGACGATCAAGGCGCGGCGCATGGTGTCGGTGTCCTTCGACTCTTCGGTTCTCGGGTGTGGGTGGCAGGACTTCGTCGTTTCGAAACTACGAACTTCCGAGCCTAGAGACTTCGGGGGCCGTGCGGGAGGGGGCATCCGGCGCTCGGCCGTTGCGCGGACCGGAGCACGGGCCGAATGTGCGGGGCGCGTGGGGGGCTCGCGGCGGAGCGCGCCGGACACGTTCACTCCGGCCCACCCCCAGCGTGCCCCCGCCGCCCCAGCCCCGCATCCGCACGTACCGGCGCGGCCTCAGCGGTCACAGCGGCCCCGGCGGCCTCAGACGTACTCCGTCGGAAGGACCGCTTCCCCGCGCGACAGCTGCGTCGCCGACAGCGGCAGGTTCGCCCGCGCGGCCGTGTGCCGTTCGCGTACGGCGTCCAGGGGTTCCCGGGCGAGGACCCGGCCGTCCTTGATCAGCTGGACGAGGAGCTGGCGCTCCTGGAGATCGTCGGGCACGGGCCCGGTGCCGATCACCTCGGCCTCCGCGACGCCGTGCTCGTCCAGCCGCCGGGCCGCCCACTTGCGGCCCCCGATGGACGTCTTGCCGCCGCTGGACTTCTTCGCCACGGGGACGAGCGGGTCCGTGAAGTCCGCGGACTCCGCCCGGGCGACCAGCTTGTAGACCATCGAGCACGTGGGGTGGCCGGAGCCGGTCACCAGCTGCGTACCGACGCCGTACGCGTCCACCGGCGCCGCCGCCAGCGAGGCGATGGCGTACTCGTCGAGGTCCGAGGTCACGATGATCCGCGTGTCCCTCGCGCCCAGCTCGTCCAGCTGCTGCCGCACCCGGTGGGCGACGAGGAGCAGATCGCCGGAGTCGATGCGCACGGCGCCGAGCTCGGGCCCGGCGATCTCCACCGCGGTCCGTACGGCCTCGGTGACGTCGTAGGTGTCGACGAGCAGCGTGGTGTTCCGGCCCAGCGAGTCCACCTGGGCCTGGAAGGCGTCTCGCTCGCGGTCGTGCAGCAGGGTGAAGGCGTGGGCGCTGGTGCCGACGGTCGGGATGCCGTAGCGGAAGCCGGCGGCCAGGTCCGAGGTGGAGGTGAAGCCGCCGACGTACGCGGCGCGCGAGGCGGCCACGGCGGCCAGCTCGTGGGTGCGCCGGGCGCCCATCTCGATCAGCGGGCGCTCCCCGGCGGCGCTGGACATCCGGGAGGCGGCGGCCGCGATGGCCGAGTCGTGGTTCAGGATGGAGAGGATCACGGTCTCCAGGAGGACGCACTCGGCGAAGGTGCCCTCGACCCGCATGATCGGCGAGCCCGGGAAGTACACCTCGCCCTCCTGGTAGCCCCAGACGTCGCCGCTGAAGCGGTAGCCGGCGAGCCAGTCGAGGGTCTCCGCGTTGATGATGGAGCGCTCCCGCAGGAAGCCGAGGACGCCCGGGTCGAAACGGAAGTTCTCCACGGCGTCCAGCACGCGTCCGGTGCCGGCGACCACGCCGTACCGGCGTCCCTCCGGCAACCGCCGTGTGAAGACCTCGAACACCGAACGCCGCTCGGCCGTGCCCGCCTTCAACGCGGCCTGCAGCATCGTGAGTTCGTAGTGGTCCGTGAAGAGCGCGGTCGAGGGGACGTCGACCGGCAAACCAAGGTCCGCTGTGTTCATGGCAAGAGATCGTACTCCCATTTCGTCAGTCTGACGATTTCCGGGATCGTTTTCCGGGACCCCTGGTCACGGGGCCGCATTTGTGCGGGCACCCCCCTGTGGTGGCAGCATGGGCCGTGTGACGGCAGCCGTACCCATGGAGATCGAGAAGACCGAGTCGGCGGAGGAGGTCTTCGCCGTACCCGAGCCGGACGTCCCGTGGGTCACGATCGTCCACAACGACCCGGTGAACCTCATGAGCTATGTGACGTATGTCTTCCAGACGTACTTCGGGTACTCGAAGGACAAGGCCACCAAACTCATGCTCGACGTCCACCACAAGGGCCGCGCGGTCGTCTCCAGCGGAACACGCGAGGAGATGGAACGCGACGTACAGGCCATGCACGGCTACGGTCTGTGGGCCACCCTCCAGCAGGACCGGAAGTAGCGACGCACCTGATGCCAGGACAATTCGAATCGCTCCCCGGCGGCGGCGCGGCCGTCGCCCTCGACGAGGTCGAGATCTCCATCATCCGCTCGCTGGCGGTGCAGCTCCTGGAGCTGATCGGCCCGGGCCCCGCCGAGGACGCCGGCGACGACCCCCTCGCCGAGCTCTTCGCCGAGGGCCCGAGCGAGCCGCCCAAGGATCCCGTCCTGCTCCGGCTGTTCCCGGACGCCTACAGCGACCCCGAGGGCACCCCGACCGCCCGGGAGGCCGAGGAGCAGCGGGCCTACTCCTCGGAGTTCCGCCGCTTCACCGAGAACGACCTGCGGGCCGGCAAGCGCGACAACGCCCTCGCGGTGATCCACTCCCTGGACGCGCTCGCCGCGACCGGTGAGGGCGGGGCCGTGCTGAAGCTGTCGGCGGACGACTCCCGGCAGTGGCTCGGCTGCCTCAACGACCTGCGCCTCGCCATCGGCTCCCGGCTGGACATCGTCGACGAGGAGGACAGCGACCTCCTCTACCGGCTCCCCGACGAGGACCCCCGCAAGCCGATGGTGATGGCCTACCTGTGGCTCGGCGGTCTCCAGGACTCCCTCGTCATCACGCTGATGTCCTGACGTTCCCTTTCGGGACCTTCCGGGTTCGTCCTGTGTTCGCTCAGAGGACACTCAAATCCGGATAACGATCCTGTCACCACGCCCGCGAGGGATGCCCTCGCGGGTGTTCTTTGTCCGCTTCTCCCTGTGTTGTACGCCACAAAACGCCCAATCGATCAATATGGCGGCCGTGATAGATCTTCACGACCGCCCGACGGACGCCACCCATGTCCGCTCGGGTGCGCCACCGAGTCGGCCATCGCCGACCAGGCACGAGCGGGCTTGCGAGAGCCCGCTCAGCTCCATCACATCCGGGGGGATCGGAACCCGATCCCGGGTCGACGAACGGCTCGGATCGGCTCAGCGTGGAGAAAGGCGCACCACACATGACCTCCGCTCAGGTCAGCAAGAACGGCGACGAAGCCGTGCGCGGCGACGCACCCGAAGAGGGGTACGAGCGCGGGCTCGGCAGCCGTCAGGTCCAGATGATCGCGATCGGCGGCGCCATCGGCGTCGGCCTCTTCCTCAACGCCGGGGCGAACATCGCCAAGGCGGGACCGAGCCTCATCCTGATGTACGCCCTCGCCGGCGTCATCATCTTCTTCATCATGCGGGCGCTCGGCGAGCTGCTGCTCTACCGCCCCGTCTCCGGCTCCTTCGCGGAGTACTCCCGCGAGTTCCTCGGCCCGTTCTTCGGCTACTTCACCGGCTGGACGTACTGGCTGCTCTGGGTCGTCACCGGCATGGCCGAACTGACCGCCGCCGCGATCTACATCAACTACTGGTTCCCCGACATCCCGCAGTGGGTCTCGGCGCTGGTCTTCCTGGTCGTCCTCTTCGTGGCGAACCTGATCTCGGTGAAGCTGTTCGGCGAGATCGAGTTCTGGTTCTCGATGATCAAGGTCACCGCGATCATCGGCATGATCGTGATCGGCCTCGGTGTCCTCACCTTCGGCTTCAGCGCCGCCGGTGACACCGCCGCCGTCTCCAACCTCTGGGCCTACGACGGCTTCTTCCCCAAGGGCATCGGCTCCTCCCTGATGACCCTCCAGGGCGTGATGTTCGCCTACCTCGCCGTCGAGCTGGTCGGTGTCACGGCCGGTGAGTCCGAGAACCCGGAGAAGACCCTCCCCAAGGCCATCAACACCCTGCCCTGGCGGATCGCCCTCTTCTACGTCGGCGCGCTCACCGTCATCCTCTGCGTCGTGAAGTGGACCGAGTTCGCGCCCGGCGTCAGCCCCTTCGTCGCCGCCTTCGCGAAGATCGGCATCCCGGCGGGCGCCGCGATCGTCAACTTCGTGGTCCTGACCGCCGCCCTGTCCTCCTGCAACTCCGGCATGTACTCCACGGGCCGCATGCTGCGCACCCTGGCCGACAGCGGCGAGGCGCCCGGCGCGTTCAACAAGCTCTCCGCCACCAAGACGCCCGCGCTCGCCATCGGCGTCTCCGTGCTCTTCATGGGCATCGGCGTGGTCCTGAACTACGTCGTCCCGGACAAGGCCTTCGAGTACGTCGTCTCCGTCGCCACCGGCGCCGGCATCTGGACCTGGCTGATGATCCTGATCAGCCACGTCCGCTACCGCCGCGCGGTCGACGCCGGCCGACTGCCCGCCTCCTCCTTCCCGGCGCCGGGCGGCGCGGTGGGCAGCTGGATCGCCATCGTGTTCCTGCTCTTCGTCACCTGCCTGATCGCCTACGACCACGAGGCCCGCGTCAGCCTCTACGTCATGGCCGGCTGGGCGGCGGCCCTCGCCATCGGCTGGGCCGTGCTGAAGACCCGCAACCCGGAGATCACCGAGCGCCGCGAGACCGACCTCGAGAAGGTCGGCTGACCGTCCAGCTCAGCATGTGGGCCGCCCCGTACCACCCCTCGGTACAGGGCGGCCCTTCTGCTTATCCTGACGACCATGCTGACCATCACCCAGGCCCTCGTCGACCAGATCGTCGCCCACGCGCGCAAGGACCACCCCGACGAGGCGTGCGGCGTCGTCGCCGGCCCGGCGGGCTCGGACCGCCCCGAGCGCTTCATCGCGATGCTGAACGCGGCCATGTCGCCCACGTTCTACGAGTTCGACTCGGGCGACCTGCTCAAGCTCTACCGCGAGATGGACGACCGCGACGAGGAGCCGGTGGTCATCTACCACTCCCACACGGCCACCGAGGCCTACCCCTCCCGCACCGACATCTCCTACGCCAACGAGCCGGGCGCCCACTACGTCCTCGTCTCCACCGCCGACACCGACGGCCTCGGCGACTTCCAGTTCCGCTCGTACCGGATCGTCGAGGGCGAGGTGACCGAGGAGGAGGTGCGGATCGTGGAGGCGTACTGACCCGCACCGACCCGCACCGACCCGCGCTGACTGTTACCGACCCGCGCTGACTCGTACCGACCCGTCGGTGGGCGGGAATCGCGGATACGGTGTCCGTACGCACGCGCACGCACACAACTGCCCGCGACGGAGACGGTGTTGACACAGCAGACGCGACGACTGCCCGGCCGGCGTCCCACCCTCGACGACGTCGCACGCGGCTCGGGAGTGTCGAAGTCCACCGTGTCGCGGGTGATCAACGGCGAGGACAGGGTACGCGCGGAGGTCGTCGAGCGGGTCCGTGAGGTGATCGCCGACCTGGGCTACGTACCGAACTCCGCCGCCCGCCAGCTGGTCACCCGCCGCAACAACGCCATCGCCGTCGTGGCGAGCCAGCCGCAGAACCGCCTCTTCATCGACCCCTTCTTCGACCTCCACCTCCGCGGCATCCGCAAGGAACTGGTGGCCCACGGCGCGCAGCCCGTCCTCCTCTTCCTGGAGGAGCCCGAGGAGTACCCGCGCGTCGGCGACTTCCTGGGCGGCGGCCATGTCGACGGCGCCCTGCTCTTCTCCTTACGCGCCGACGACCCGCTGCCCGGCATGATCGAACGGCTCGGCCTGCCCGCCGTCTTCGGCGGCCGGCCGCTGGTCCGCGAGGGCGAACGCGCACGCGAGTGCGTGTACGTCGACGCCGACAACCGGGGCGGGGCCCGCGAGGCCGTCCGGCATCTGCTCTCGCTCGGCCGGGAACGCGTCGCGACGATCACCGGCCCGTGCGACCAGGAGGCGTCCGCCGTGGACCGCCTGGACGGCTACCGGGACGTCGTCCGCGATGCCTCGCCCGATCTCGTCGCCCACGCCGATTACACCCGGCAGGGCGGCGCCGCCGCCATGACCGCCCTCCTCGACCGCCGCCCCGACCTGGACGCCGTCTTCGTCGCCTCCGACCTCATGGCCTCCGGCGCCCTCCAGGTGCTGCGCGAGCGCGGGCGCCGGGTGCCGGAGGACGTGGCCGTCGTCGGCTTCGACGACCTCGCGCCCATCGCCGAGCACACCGACCCGCCGCTGACCACCGTCCACCAGGACATCGAGGGGATGGGCCGGCTGATGGCCCGGCTGCTGTTCAGCCGCACGGAGGGGCCGGTGACGGGCGTGGCGACGGAGGCGGGGCCGCTGTCCTCGGTGGTCACCCCGACGCGGCTGGTGGTGCGGGCGTCGGCCTGAGCGTCCGCCCGGCCATCCGCCCGAATCGGGCCGCTGACGTGCCCGGTCTCACGCACCGACACCCATCCGTCCGGCATGTGGGATCACATTCCGGGACCCGGACCGGGAATCGATACGATGAGCGCATGGTTTTTGACGACGTGAGCGAGAAGACGCCGGGCGTACTGCTCGTGGCGCGGCTGCACGTCGACCTGTGCAGGCTTGCCAGCGCCATCTGTTGACGCCGACCCCTGCCGCCGTACGGCCGTGAGCCGCGGCGCCGACACCTGTGTGACCACGCACCTCGCGCTGCCGCGCGCCACCGACCCACCACTCCCGACAGGAGCCGCACACCATGGCCATCGAGGTCCGCATCCCCACCATCCTCCGCCAGTACACCGACGGTCAGAAGGCGGTGGAGGGAGCCGGTGACACCCTCGCCGACCTGTTCACCGACCTCGAAAGCCGCCACACGGGCATCCACGCCCGCATCGTGGACGGCGGTGAGCTGCGCCGTTTCGTCAACGTCTACCTCAACGACGAGGACGTCCGCTTCCTGGACGGCATCAACACCAAGCTGTCCGACGGCGACAACGTGACCATCCTGCCGGCGGTGGCCGGCGGCATGGCCTGATCACCCATGCGCTACGACTCCCCGCTGGCCGCGGTGGGCAACACCCCTCTGGTGCGCCTGCCGCGGCTCTCGCCGTCCGCCGACGTCCGTATCTGGGCGAAGCTGGAGGACCGCAACCCGACCGGTTCGGTCAAGGACCGCCCCGCCCTGCACATGATCGAACAGGCGGAGAAGGACGGGCGGCTGACACCCGGCTGCACGATCCTGGAGCCGACGAGCGGCAACACCGGCATCTCGCTCGCCATGGCGGCCAAGCTCAAGGGCTACCGCATCGTCTGCGTCATGCCCGAGAACACGTCCCAGGAGCGGCGCGATCTGCTCGGCATGTGGGGCGCCGAGATCATCTCCTCGCCGGCGGCCGGCGGCTCCAACACGGCCGTACGGGTGGCGAAGGAACTCTCCGCCCAGCACCCCGACTGGGTGATGCTCTACCAGTACGGCAACCCTGACAACGCGGGCGCCCACTACGCCACGACGGGGCCGGAGATCCTGGCGGACCTCCCCTCCATCACCCACTTCGTGGCGGGCCTCGGCACCACCGGCACCCTGATGGGCGTGGGCCGCTTCCTGCGCGAGCAGAAGCCGGACGTCAAGATCGTCGCCGCCGAGCCCCGCTACGACGACCTCGTGTACGGCCTGCGCAACCTCGACGAGGGCTTCGTCCCCGAGCTCTACGACGCGTCGGTGCTGACGACGCGTTTCTCGGTCGGCTCGGCCGACGCCGTCACCCGCACGCGTGAGCTGCTGCAGCAGGAGGGCATCTTCGCGGGCGTCTCCACGGGGGCCGCGCTGCACGCCGCGATCGGTGTCGGCAACAAGGCGGTGAAGTCCGGCGAGCCGGCCGACATCGTCTTCGTCGTGGCCGACGGCGGCTGGAAGTACCTCTCGACGGGCGTCTACACCGCCGCGACGACCGAGGAGGCCATTGAGACGCTCCAGGGCCAGCTCTGGGCGTAGGGGTGTATGTGGGGGCGCCTCTTGGGGCGGGGGTACGGGTTCGTCGGCGGCTGCGGGTGGTGAGTGGTTGCTCGCGCAGTTCCCCGCGCCCCTGAAGACGGCGGCCCCGCGGGCCGAAAAGCAAGGGGCGCAGCCCCTGCTTTTCAGGGGCGCGGGGAACTGCGCGGCCAGCCCCCACTCACCCGCAGACGACCAACCACCCCTGGAGCGGGCCCCTCCGGTCAGTTCGACAGGTGGCGGACCTGGTCCCACAGGACCGGGTCGGCCACGCCGGCCTTACGGCGGAAGTCCCGGACCGGCACCTCCCGCAGCTCGCCGGTCTCCAGGAAGCTGGGCCGCCCCCGAGCGTCGCCGACCGTCCCCGGCGGCAACGGAATCACCCCGGCCCGCTCATCGCGGTACCGACTGGTGATCTTGGCCACACGCGCCCGATCCCCCCGAACGGCCAGCACGAGACACGGCCGGTCCTTACCCCCGGGCCCGTCCTCGAACGGCACACTCGCCCACCAGATCTCCGCGGGCCGAGGCCGCGGCACCGGCCCCCGCGTCCGCTCGGGACGCCCCGGCGGCCGCGTACGCCCACCAGGCCGCCCGGACCGCCGCGGTGGCCGCCGCGACCGCCCCCACCCGTCGACGACCGTCGCGACGAGCGCGAGCAACACCACCGCCGCGAGCGCCAACCACCAGGACGTGTCCATAGTCACGACGGTACCGGCGCGCACCACCCCACGCCCGCCCTGTCGCACACTCCCGCGCCCTTCGGCGCCACCTCACCCCGGCCCACGCGCGCCTCAACGGCCCCGCCACCAGCCGAACCGGTGACACCACAGGTGAGTTCGCCCACAACTGATTCGAACACCTCTGTGAGCTGGGTGGATGTCAGGGGAGGGTCGCTGACGTGCGAAAACGCATCTCAGCAGTTCTCACGGTTTCGCGGCGATTCCCGTACCGATGTGCCCTCAGATGTGCCCTCGGCTGGATGCCGGGAGCGGGGCGCACACTGGAATCACAACCCCGAGGAAGCTGATCACGATGACTCTCCGCACCATCGCCCGTCACCTCGGTCTGCCTGTCCGGCGCGACCCGCAGGAGGTCGCGAAGATCATCGAGGGACTCCGCCCCACTCTGGACGAGCTTCCTGACGACAGGCGGGAGCGGCTCGCCGCCGAGTGGACCAAGGTCCTCAGCGAACGCCACTGGCACCGGCCCTACCTCCGGGACTGAGCGCAGCGTCCGCTGAGCGAAGGAGTGATCACCATGGCCAGCGAAGACGAAGCAATCGCGTCGCAGAAGAGATCGATCCCGAGTTGGCGAAGATCCTCACCGACATCCGTGACGACTGTGAGAGCCTGCCGCCCGAGGAGGCTCTCGATCTCGACAAGTGCAGGAGGGTCGTGGCGCTCTACCGCGATCTCTGGCAACTGGACGGCGGCGCGGCCGATCAGGCGGGAGGGAGCGCCGAAGGACGCGGGTCGTGCGACTGACCGACGATGTATGTCACTCCTGCAGGACCGACCTGATCCGCGACTCGTGCAGGGGGAACCGGCTTCTGTTTCGCTGGCTGCTTCTTTTTCGTGAGGCCCAGCTCTTCCTTGAGCTGGTCGAAGACGAGGTCCGGTGTGCCGATGCGCCCCACGGTGTGGCTGTGGGCGGTCAGCATCGATTCGGCGAAGGGACTGTCGAGGGTGGCGACGCGTTCCCAGGCCCTTGCGTCGGCCAGGCGAACGGACTTCACGTACTCGAAGTCCAACAAGAGGTGAGGGATGTCAAGATACTGCGGCAGTACTCGGAACCTGTTGTCGTCCGGCCGGAACGCCCTCAGAGCGGCATCACGGCTCTTGCTCGTCCCCTCCTCCCGCCACTTAGCCACGAGCGCCGACTCGTGCACGGGAACCGCCTTGACGACCCGCACGTACTCGGCTTTGGCCCGCCGTCCCCCGGATGCCGGAGGGTCCTCGTACAAGTCACAGGCCGGGGTGAGCACCAGCCACCACTGTCCTTTGTCATCACGAAGGAGATCAGCGGCTGTGAGATGCGTGGTGACGGGCGGCTTCAGGTACGTTCTTGCAGCTGACGCGTGGTCGACCACCGCCTGCTCAGCGCCGTCGAGCGCGCCAGCCAGCTCCCGGATCGCGTTCTCCTTGAGCCAGGCCGCGAGCCGATGCACGAGAACGGGCGCGATCTGTTGCTGGTCGGCCTCGGCCATGTCGGACCAGCTCGGTGCGATGACCTTCCTCAGGAAGTCCCGGATCTCGCGGTCCACGAGTTCACCGAGACGCCGCGTGAGCGACGGAACCCCGGATTCCAGACCGACGCGCACGGCGTTCAAGACCTCATCCAGTCTGTGCTTCGCGACGACCTGGACGAGAGGGGGCGTTGCCAGGTCCTGTACCTGTCCCGGGGCGTTGGTGCAGAAGACGACCGGAACCCAACGGGAACTGGTGATCCTCTCGTACAGATCCCGCCCCCGTCGCTCCAGACCTGGAACTATCCCTGGCCCTTGCGATGAGTCCCTGACGTCGAGAACGACCAAGTCGATCTGCTCGTTCTGAAGCATCTGTTCGGCGGCGTCGAAGTCCTGCTCCGTCTCGATGGAGACGGAGCCCAGGTCGTCGAGTTCCTCCCGCAGCATGCTCCGGAGGTCCCCCGCGATGTCCTCCTCATCGTCGACGATGAGTATCCGGAACATCGCATCCCCGTCTGTCACCCAACTCTCCTTCGAAGGCGTGCCCTGAAACATGCTCCGGCGAGCGGCCCTGGAGAGATCAGGTACAGATCACCGTCGTAGAAGTCCTTGACGACGCTGCCGGCGATGCTCAGTCCGAGGCCGATCCCGTCGGGCTTGTCGCTGAAGTAGGTGTCGAAAATCAAGTCCCTGATCTCCTCCCTGACTCCGGGCCCGCTGTCGCTCACGTCGATGTCGACCTCGCCGTCGGGCGTGCGCGCCGTCTCGATGAGGATCGAACGCTCGACGCCCTCGGGGAGGGTCGACAGCCAGTAGATCGAGTTGCCGACGAGGTTGAGAATCACCTGGGCGACGTCGCTCGGCTCGACCGTCACGGTCACGTCTTCGCCACCGACGGTGACCGTGATGCCCTTTTTCTTGAGGTCCGCCTCGTGTACGGACACTGCCTCGTCGATGATCTCGTGGAGCGAGACGGACTTGGGCCTGCCACGGCGGCGGCCGCTGAGGGGCTCCACTCTGGTGAACAGCCGGTCGAGGGCTCGTTCCTGAGCGGTGAAGTCGGTGTGGACCTTGCCGAGAGTCGCCGAGAGCCCCGGATCCTGGTCATGTGTTCGCGCCACGAGTTTGTTCAGCCTTCGCAGCACGTACGCGATACGCGTCAGGGCAGCCCGGCCGTCGTGCAGTATCACGTCCACGAGTGTTCCGAGCGTGGCGAGTCGGGAGAATTGCGAGAGGATCTCCTGTACCTTCTGCACACTCTCGTTGATGACCTCGGTGGCCTCGTCGAGCGCGCGGCCGAGTTCCACGTCGTCCGGATAGCGCTGGTTGACCACGGCGCGGAGTGGGTCCAGGGTGAAGTTCTGGAACACTCCGTGTCCGCCCCCCTGCGCTGTCGGCGCCAGGGGTTCACCTGCAGGCTTGGGAGGATCTGGCCGCCGCAGCGCGTAACGCCATGTCTCAAGCCTGCTCACGGCTTGGATCATGACGCTCTTGAGGTCCTCGTACTCCGCGGAGTCAATGAGCCCTTCGCGGTGGGAGCGGTCTCGTAGCCCCGGATTCTCGTCAGCGGAGATGTAGACGAACCCTGCGACCTGGTTGTTCGAGAACCGCATGGTGGGGTTGTTGACGCGACGCTGGTCGAACCCCAGCCAGTCGTAGTCGCTTTCGCCGAAGGGTTGGACCCGGAACCCGTCTCGATACAGGGCGACGCCGCTGTTGCCGCGGATGAGTCTCCGGACATCGCTGATGTTCCGGGCACTGATGTCGATCTTGAGTAGCTGGCGCAGAGAGCCGCTGTCGAGGTCCCAGGTCCGGACGTCGAGCTTGATCGGTCCGCAGGTGGGGCGCTTCCCTCCTGGGAGGAGGTCGTCGTCGATGACGACCTTCTCGTCGATCCCAGCCGCCGTCATCGTCAGGTGAGCGTGGCCATGGGCGTCCATGGTGCCGACGAGCCGGTAGAGGGGATGCGCCAGAGTCTCGCTCGCGCTCACGAAGCCCGCGAGGTGCTTCAGCTCACCGGGCGGGGTATCGAGGTAGATGGAGAACTCCGGTTGGTCCGGCACGGCCAGCTCCGCCGGGGGCGGGGGCGGGAGAAGCCGCGAAAGCGAACGCTTCAGCGTCTCCACTGATTCTGTGTCCCAGCGTTGGCGCAGTCCCTCGAGACGCACCACCGTCCCGTGCGGCCCCTTGTTGTTCTCGGGGGCGCCGTCCGTCCTGAAGTCCTTGGTGAGGCTGTCGAACAACCGCTGGGCCTCGCCACCAGCGGAGAACACGTCCGGAGGCCGGACGGACCAGTTGACCGGAACCTGGTCCAAGTAGGCGTCGTCGTTCGAGAAGTCCCCCCAGTCGAGCCGCAGGGTGACCTCGTCCTGGCCGTCACCGCGACAGGTGGTCAGTGAGGTCACGTGCGCCAAGCGGGCGGCGGAGAACCTTCCGATGCCCTTCGCTCCGAGAACGCGTCGCCCGAGCCCCTCACTGTGGTGGCTTCGGTGACGGTGAGGAGTGGCGATTTCCATCCAGGTGCCCCGGACGGTGTCTGGTGACATGCCGTGTCCGTCGTCCCACACCTCGATGGACCCTGCCCCCTCCTCGAGAGGGGCATTGAACCTGATGAGGACCAGACTCGCGTCGGCGTCGTACGCGTTCTTCACCAGCTCGGTGAGGGCAACCCGCTCGTTGCTGATCAGCTCTTCACCGAGGGTGGTCATCAGTCGTGCGCGCGGCCGGAGGTACGCCTCCGTCTCCTCGGATTTCACCCGCGTCCCCGCTCCTGATGACTGTCAGCTGCCGCACTGCTCCCTGCTGTGCGGGGAGATTCTACAAACAGTTCAGCCGTGAACCGTGGGACTCGTTGTCTCCAAGTGTCCGATACTTTGCGACACTTGGAAGCCCTTCGAACGTGTCTTCACCCCCCGCGAAGTCGTTAGGCAGGCCGCACGGAAGTGCGGACGGCTTCGGAGCGGGTCCCGGTCGCGGCCTTGTCAGTGCCGTCCATTACGATCGATCACATCAGAATGCACCAGAACACTGATTCGAAGCCGTGACCTGGGAGTCCTCCGGACTCACGGCGAGCACCTGGGAGAACACCGCCGTAACCCCAGGTCGTTGCGGTGATCAACGGGCCGGAAACCTTGCTTCCACCAGCCCGTCTGTGATCTCCTGGTGCTCGTTTACGTCACATATACGAAGGGGTGTGCTGTGGAGAAGGGGCACTATGGCGTCCCGCTTGAGCGGAGCGACTGTCTGCCCCTCGCCCCGCACGAGAACAGCTGCACTCGCGAGGGCTTCCAAGAGTGGCTGAAAGGCTTCGGTAAGGAAAAGCGGCTGGCGGTCGACCTCTTCTCGGGTGCCGGCGGTCTCAGCTTCGGCGTCGAGCGGGCGGGCTGGACGATCGCCGCCTCCGTGGACTCCGACGAACGCGCACTGGAGACGCACGCGGCGAACTTCTCGGGTATGAGTCTGCGCGTGGACCTGGGCGATCCGGACGAGCGCGCCCAGCTGATAAATCTCCTCAAAGTGGCAGATATCGACCTGATCGCAGGTGGCCCCCCGTGCCAGCCCTTCAGTCGAGCCGGGCGAAGCAAGATCCGCGATCTGGTGATCAACCACAATCGGGATCCACTCGACCTCCGCAAGGAGCTGTGGCGTGCCTACCTCCACGTCGTTGAGGAGCTTCGGCCTCGCGCGGTTCTCATGGAGAACGTTCCGGACATGGGGCTCGGTGACGACTTCCGCGTGGTGCGCATCATCGAGGACAGACTGGAGAGCATCGGGTACGCGACGCAGGTCCGACTGGTGGACGCCTGGAACTACGGTGTTCCGCAGCACCGAAAGCGGCTGATCCTGCTCGCCCGGAACGACATCGAGCGCTTTGACTGGCCGCCGAAGCAGGACGGCTTCACCACCCTCCGCCAAGCCATCGGAGATCTTCCCTTCCTCGAGGTGAAGGCCCGGGAGCGTGTGGGGGAGAGGGAAATGCCGTACTCCCCGCAGTCCGAACTCTCCGCGTTCGCAGATCAGATGCGTGAGGGGGCCCCGGACGATCTAGTCTGGGACCACATGACGCGCAGGGTCCGCGCCGACGACTTGGAGATCTTCTCCGAGCACATGGACTCCAAGACCCTGTACTCCCATCTCCCGGAGAACCTACGGCGCTACAAGGCGGACCACTTCACGGACAAGTACAAGAAGCTGGACTGGCGTGAGCGCAGCCGGTCGATCACGGCGCACATCGCCAAGGACGGGTACTGGTACATCCACCCGGAGCAGCCCCGCACTCTCACCGTGCGTGAGGCAGCCCGAGTCCAGACCTTCCCTGACAGGTTCCGGTTCGCCGGCACACGTAGCGACGCCTTTCGTCAGATCGGCAACGCCGTACCCCCGTTGCTCGGCCAGGCCGCTGCCGAGGCCCTCGCACCGGTGGACGGCGTTCGTGCTCCGAAGGGTGGTCTGCAGGCCCACTGGCGTGGCGTCCGAGAGGTCCTCACCCAGTGGGCCGAGGAGCGGCGTGAAGGCCGCGACTGGTACCACCTGCCCGGTGGCCGTATGGCCTCCTTGCACGCCGCCGTGGTGGCCGTACTGTCGGGTGCCAAGCTGAAGCCTGCCCAACTGGACGAGATGTTGGAGGTCGTGGCGCGGCGCAAGACCCTTACCCAAGTGGCGTTCCAGGCGCTGGTGGCCGTCGCACCCACCGAGCCCGTCAGGACGCGACTTGGTCGTCTCGCCCCGCTCGTGGGCGACAAGTACGCGTGGGATTGGAAGAAGCGCCAGGAGGTACCGGAGCGTCTGGAGTTCAAGCCGGCCGAGGCGTCCCTGTACCGCCTGCTGATCGACGACGACCTGTTGTGGGTCGGCCAGAGTGCCCTGCGTGTCGCTGCTCGCCTGAACGACAGTGATGCAGACCAGAAGAACAAGCTCAGCGATGGTCGGCTCAATCTCGTCAGGCTCGTCGGTGCAGGTGATCAGGCGCCGCTCCGTATGGCGGCACTGCGCCTGATCGGTAACACCGTGTGTCGCTCACAGCAGCCTGTGTGCTCCGACTGTCCGCTGAGCAAGCACTGCCCTCGGAAGTCCGACCTCCTCCCGGATGGCTCGGACGAGGGAGAGTAGAGCGACGCGCGCCGGTCGGTCATTCCGGTCGGCGCCCGCACTCTGCGGCCACCTTGAGCGCGGCTTCTTCCACAGCTGTACGAACCTCGCACTCCCAGATGCGAACCACCTTCCAGCCCGATGCCTCCGCAGCCTCCGTGTTGCGTCTGTCCCGCGCTCTGTTCGCCTCGATCTTGTCCGTCCATCGTTCGGCGTTCGGTCCTCGGAACGCCTTGGGACCGTGGGCCGGGCACCCGTGCCAGAAGCAGCCGTCGACGAAGACCGCCACCTGGTACCTGGGAAGCACGAAGTCGGCCGTGCACCGGGGCGCGACCCTCTGTTGGAGGCGGAACCTGAGGCCCAGCCGGTGTACCGCCTTCCTCAGCGCCACCTCGGGCTTGGTGTCCCTCACCCGCCGACCGCGAAGGTGCTCGCCCTCCGCAGTGGCCACCCACTGCCGGTCCGGCGTCCTGCCACCTCCGGCCATGCTCACAGCCCCAGCCTGTCGACGTTCTCCGAGGGGGAGAGTGCCACACTCTCCTCATGATCCGAGAACCAGCCGAAATTCATGTCGATGACCAGGGACGTGTAGAGCTGCCGCTCGGCCTGCTCGCAGAAGCCGGCATCACGCCTGGTACTGGTCTCGTTGCTTTCAGTGATGGTGACGGGCGTATCGTGCTCAAGAGGGCTGAGGACGCGATCAAGGACCTGATCGAGAAGGGAACACTCTGAGTGGTGGCTTCGCCGCTGAGGCACGAATCCACGGCCAGAACGGCCCACGTCCGGGATCTTGCTGCTCCGGTTCGAGACTGTCGACCAACGGGCCAGGTGCCGCGGCCAGGCCATCGGCTGCTTTAATCGCCAGCCAATTCCTCGAGCAACTCAGAGAGCCCTTCGGTCCACGCTGGCTGGGGCAGCGCATCGAAGGCATCGCGCGCAAGTAGGACCGCCCTACCGAGAACATGCATGTCTTTGATGGAGCGCCCGTAGATGTACCAACGCCCGTACTTCTGACCGACGCCGCAACCGTGCGTCTCGATCAGCCGGACGAGCAGACCGGCGCGCTCAGGATCGGGCACAGCACCCACCATCGGATGGTCGGCGCGATGATGCTCGTCGAGCCCGCTCGAGCAGGAGTAGAAGGTGGCAATCCGGGCGGCGCTGAGCGCCAAAGTGAGACCTGCTACCCCGACATCGTTCCAGCGGAACGTGTACGCCATCAGTTCGGCGTAGCCGATGTCGTCGGCGTCCCGCAACTCGTCAAGGATCGCCTCCATCCCGTCGGGCGCGTCAGACTTTCCCGCCCGTTCGAGGAAGGCAGCCTCCTCCGTCAGACACTCTGCGGCCTCCTCCCAGCTCGGGAGCCCTAGGCATTCGTACTCCTGGTGTTCCGTGAACCCTCTGGCCACGTCTTCTGCGCTCAGGCCAGTGAGTAGCGTTTTGAGGTCGTAGTCGCGACGGATGTCCACATCGAACTCGGGAATCATGGCTCTATCCTGACGAACTGCCTTCTGACATGTGGGTGGTTCTCGCATGATGTGCGAACCACCGGCTACGGCTGGGGCGTGAATCCCAGCCGCAGTGCCTCGGTACGAGCGTGCAGGGCTTGGACGGCCTGCGTTTCGGGAACTTCCTGCTCCAGTTCGAGGCGCCTGCCGACGAACTGGGCCAGCTGTCGCTGCCAGGGTTCGAGGTTGCGGGTCTCCTTGGCCCATCGCTCGATCGCGAACCACTCGTCGGAGGGGATCAGTGCTACCGCCTCGGCCGCCCCCTCGTGATCACCGTCGCCGCCGGCGAGTGCTGCCTCGTCCAGCGAATGGTCCAACAACTCCGACACCAGAGCACGAGGAACCGTCCAGGGCACCCTCGACACAGCGTCCCAGCAAGCCGCCTTCTTGGCCCACTCGCCCACGTGGTTTCCCTCAAGCGGCGTGGTCACCGCCTGCATGACGCGAGGGCAGAGATCGTGGATCGCGGCTTCCAGCACTGGTGAGACGCACTGCTCTCGCCAGATCCGGTCGAGATCGATCCTTCGGTCCGTCGCCAGGGACAGGCGAGCCACGGTGTAGGTGGTGATCATGCTCTTGTGGCTGCCGGCTCTGTGGATGGTGGCGATCCGGTCCACTGCCTTGAACAGGATGGCCATTGCGATCACTCTCTGGCAGTACTGGACGTCGACGCGGGGCGGCGCTTCGTCGAGGTTGACCATGAACTCGACGAAGTTCTTCTGTGCTCCGCGGCTCACGTGGTACGGCAGTTGGTTCCAGGAGTGGACGAACTTGGCGAGGTCCGCCTTCGTGAACTTCTGCTTCGTCGGGTTCAGTTTCTTGAACTGCCGTTGCCTGGCGGGGGTGCGGGCCTTCGCCAGCTCGTCCGTGTACTGGCCGCGCGCCCTCTCGTAGAACCAGTGGGTCTCCTGGCCGCTGCCGTCCATCGCGGGAGCCCACAGGGAGCGGGTGATGCGCTGCATGTCCACGTGGTAGTCGTGGTTGGAACTGAAGTCGACCTGGGTCACCCGGTTCTGCGTGTTGGAGAACTCCGAGATTTTCGGAACGATCTCCGCGAGCCGCTGGGGCGCCACCTCCGTCAGCTTCATCTGGACCCGCACGTGGGACAGATCGGCCTTGTCGCGGCTCCGCGCGTAGTGAAGTGAGGCTGTTGTCTGACCTCCGTTCACGATCTGGAGCCCGTGTACTCCGGAGATGTGGGTCGGCTCGCCGTCCGGTCCCCTCACAAAGTCGACCTGCGACGCGGTCGCGGTGATCCCGTTGTTGTAGGCCAGGAATCTGCCTGGTGCGTGCAACAGGGTTTCCCGAATACCCCGGTTGACCGCTCCGCGGGTCTGGAGGAAGGAGCGGACGTTGAGTTCGAGGAGCCGGGTGCCGTACTCCGCGTACAACTCGGCGAGCAACTCGCCGGGTATGACCGCCAGGACCACGGAGTGGTCCTCTTCGGAACTGGGCGCGGAGACACAGGAAAGCGGGGGGCTGAAAGGCACCATGATGGGCTCGCCGAGGGCGCCCGACGTCGCGTGACGGTGCAGACGTGCCAGGTCCCATACCTCGTGGGTCACCGGCAGGCCATCGAAGTGCGAGACCGGGACCTCGGTCGAGGTGCTCACCCGGTTGCTGAGCAGGAAGAGCCTGATCCGCTGCACCTCGGTGAGAGCCTTCTCGACCGCCGCACACATGTCGTACACGTCGAAGGACTCGTCGATGTGTTGCTGCAGACCGTCCCGGCAACGCTGGACGAACGCCAGAAGCCGTCTGAAGGACGTCTCGGTCTGCGATTTCGTGAGCTTGGTCTCCAGCGGTGCCAGCTGGAAGTCGGTCACGAACAGGTCCAGGGACTCGCCCGATTCGCCGATGCCGTAGCCGTGAACCTCGTGCCCGTGCATCTTGTGATAGGCGGTAAAGGTGTTGGACACGACGCCGGCCTGCTCCAGGTCTTCGAAGACCCGGCGAGTGAACGCCTCTGGGGTGGTCGTCCCCTCGGCGTCAGCGGTCGCCTGGACGTCGGCGACAAGGCTCCGCGAGAACTCGGCCAGGTCGAGCTCAGCCATGGGATCCCCCGATCAGTTCCCTCACCACGTCGGCCGTCGCGCGGTAGGCGTCCAGACCCGAGGTGCTCACGTTGTATGTGCAGTCGCCGACTCCCTCGGGGAGGTCCGACTCGACCAGCCTGGGGAAGCCTTCCCGTACATGCCAGAACCGAAGCTCGCGGAGGGTGTACCGGGGTTCTTCGTAGAGGTCATGGTGTCCGGGGAGGTAGCCGACCTGGATGAGCAGACCGTCGAACCGGGCCCGAGCGGCGGGGCTCGTGAGCCGCTGTCGTATGCCCTCCACCCTTCTGTTCAGGCTCTCTCCCGAACCACCACGTCGTTCGTCGAGCTGCGCGAGGGCGAGAAGCAGAGCAGGAGTGCCTGTTCCGTCCAGTTGCCGCTCGCTGGCGATCTGTATGCTCCGAGGGCGCTTCGCGACACTGGCCTTGGTCTCGATGGCCACCCCGGGCAGCTGGAAGTCCTGGTTGGCCCCTGCCGGACCGGTCCACGCCTCGACGGCCTCGGACTGGGCCAGGGACACCAGAAGGACGTCGCCCAGCACTAGGAGTTCGCCGTAGAGTCCCCGACGTGCCTCGGCGCTCAACCCGTCTGTGCTGACGGCGCGCAGGAGGTCCTGCCACCTCCCGAACCTGTCTACTGCGGCAGCCAGGGCCTCT
Organism: Streptomyces sp. NPDC002787; assembly: GCF_053592095.1. Classification (NCBI taxonomy): domain Bacteria; kingdom Bacillati; phylum Actinomycetota; class Actinomycetes; order Kitasatosporales; family Streptomycetaceae; genus Streptomyces; species Streptomyces sp. NPDC002787. Next base: position 160,554 of record NZ_JBSFVC010000009.1, read on the forward strand.
TCGGCGGTCGGAGCGGCCTTGGCGGTCTCGGCGACGTCGGTGACGAGCGGGTTGAACACTTCACGGAGTTCGTTCGCTGTCAGGATCACTTGGAGCTCGTACTCCACCCGCGACACCGCACTCAGATTCATCTCGATCCCGGCAGCCTTGGGGAGACGACCCACCGACCGCACGATCGGGTCTGCGGAGCGGGCGTCCGCCCGGAGCACCAACATGCGCTGTCGGCCAGGGTGGGAGACGGAGAGGAAGATGTCGAGCGGGGACTCCGGGTGCAGACGGAGGCTTGACCGCCCCGGTGCGTCCTGGGGGCTCTCCAGTTCGCGCCACTCGTCCTCGGTGACGGTCACGCCTCGTCCTCCTCGTCGATGGTGTAGATGTCCTCCTGGAGCCAGACGGTGTTGGCGATGTACTCGGTCTTGGATTGGTACTCGGAGTGCGGGAAGCTCACTTGGAAGCCCACGAGTGGTGTCGTCGACTCGCCGTCGTCGGACTCCGGCAGCTCGATGGGGTAGATCAGCAGGAGGCCCTGGTCGGTCCGCCGCTGCCTCCGGATGTGCGGGCCCGCCGGCGTCTTCGGGGTCGACGCCTTCTCCTTCTGCTCCGCTGCCTTCCTCGCTGCCTCGCGCGCCGCGGCTTCCTGTACCTCGTCGAGGCCGATCAGCTCGTCCGGCGGGCTGAGCACCCGGCGGATCGTGTACCTTCCCTCGGCCCTGAAGCCGTCGTTGAGCGCCTTGCGGGTCACGAGGCCGACCGTGTGCCCGGCGATGTCCCGTGGTGTCTTCGACGTCGTGCTACCGACCAGGCACACCGTCCAGTTGCCGAGCTCACCCACCTTGACGCACTGCTCCACGTACTTCGCGATGAGCCTAGGGCGTACCCGCTGAGCCATGCGGTCGGTCTCGTAGGAAGAGAGGAACTCGGCGACGACCTCAGGGGGCACTCCTCCCCACTGCACGTTGCCCCCTGCAGCTCCGACGACGGGTTCTGCGACGTCGCCCAGCCGACGGACGAGGGTCTCGAGCGCCTTGAAGTTGTTTTCGACGGTCCTGCCGGCGAGCTTGAAGATCACCGTCTCCGGGCCCTCCCCGGAATAGCTGAGCAGGATTTTCGTGCTCTGCCGCATCTTGTTGGCCGCGGTCACCGTGAGCCCCAGAGAGGAGGACCGGACCTTCAGCCCGAACTCCTTCGGAGTGAGGCTGAGCGCCGCCATCTCCTCCACCTCCCTGCGCAGTTCATCCGTCGCGGCGGTGACCTCCACGTAGGCGTCCTCAAGCGCGGGCGTCGTGTACAGACGGCACACGTCCTCGTAGCCGGGGCGGTATCCGAACCACCGGCCCATCTGGAGAAGGGTGTCGTACGTCTTCGACACGCGCAGGTAGTAGCTGACGGTCAGGCCGTCCAGGGTGAGCCCGCGGGAGAGCTTCTGGCCTCCGATGGCGATCACGGACAGGCCGTTCCTTCGGTTCGCGGGCTCGTAGTAGTCGAGCGCGTCCTTGGAAGTGCCGTTGACCGTCTTGACCTGGATCTTCCTGAGGGCAGGAAGGAGCTGTTCGGAGACCTGCTCCCAGGTCAGGCGTTCCGCCTCGTCAGCCGGGAACTTCTCCGTGGTGGGGACGAAGTCCCGCTCCCAGAGGGCCCGGAGTTCGGAACGGAGCTCAGGGCCCTTTCCGTACCGGTCTCGGATCATGTCCACGATGAGCCGCAGGTGGTCGTCGACCTGGTCGCGTACGAGGGTCTGCACCGCGGTGAAGCGGGTGACGTGCACCAGCATCGAGTTGTGGACCTTCGTCTGGCCCCGCGCCCGGCGAGCCGCGCAGGCGAGCACAAACGAGAAGATCGCGTCACGCAGGGACTGCGGAAGCTCTTCGCCCGGGCTGTCACCGGACTTGTGCTTGCTGGGGAGCCAGGCGTCCGCGTCGTCCACGTGGCGCACGAGCGGCAGCGGTTCCACGTCCTCCTCGTCCTCGTCGTCGACCTGGAGCCCGAAGACCCGCTCAGGGCCCAGGTAGTTCGACGGCGAAGGAAGACTGCGGATGAAGCTGTAGGGGAAGAGGTCCTCCCCAGCCACGTCGTGGTCCACTTCCGGGTCTATGTAGATGTTGGCGAAGGGAGTGGCCGTGTACCCGACGTACGCGGCCTTGTGGAAGCTCTTCATGAGCTTGCGGATCGCGGCGTTGGTCTTGGTCGGGTCTGCCTCAGGGTCACGGACCGTGTTGATCGAGGCGTTGTCGGCCTCGTCATCGATGACGAACAGAGGGAGGTCCTTGACGACCTTCTCGCCGTTCTCGTCCTCGGTCCCGTGGACGTCTATCACCCAGTTACGCAGGTACTCGAGGATCTTGTAGTGCTTCTTGACGACGAGGACGACGGGAAAGCTGCCGAGTGGGAAGTTGATGGCCTTGGCTGTGGCGAGGCCGAAGTCCCCCTTCTCAGCGCTGCTCGTCGGCGACGCGATGTCGAGCTTCTTGGCGAGGGGCATGGCTCCCGCACCGATCGCGCGTGAACGACCGTCCTCGTTCGACCGGTTCTGGTGCTGGGTGTCGAAACCCAGGAGCCCTTCGTCGATCCGCAGCTGTGTCTGACTGCGGAGGTCGTTGTGGATGCCGGCAAGGACCACGATGAACCGATATCCGGCGTCCACGGCCTTCGCCGCGAGCCCGATGTACTGGCCGGTCTTGCCCGACTGCACTTGGCCGATCACGAGACCCTGCCGACGCCAGGGGCCGGCGCGGCGAGGGTCCTCCAGCTGGCTCAGCACCTCGTCCGAACTCTGGTCGAGACGCCTCACGACCCACGGCGGAAGGTTCACAACGTCTTCGAGGTACCGCCGGTAGCGCTCCCAGAAGTCCCAGGCACGGTCGTTCTTCGCCTCGGGCAGCCACGGTTCGTGCCCCTTGGGGTCGACGAGTGCCAGGGACCGCTCCTGGAACACAGCGGTCATCGCCTCGATCTCCTTGGCCAGCTGGTCCCGGTCAAGGTTCTCCCCCTGCGCGGCCAGCATCCCGAAGATGGCGTTGACCGCGTTCTGCACCTCCTCCGGCTTCGGCTGACGGTCCTGTGGCAGGAATCCGAGAACCAGGCGTGTGGCCTTGGCCATGGGTTCGTCGGGAACGGTGCTCACGTGGGACCTCCAGCGGAACTTGGAACGGTATCGAGCAGAGTAGGGGCGACCACTGACAACGGCTCAGAACTCATCCGCTCCAGAAGCCCTGCAGTTGGTCGAAGGGAGGCATAGTCCGCAACCTCTCGCGCGCGGCTGCCGGCGAGCGGCCGCCTGAGACGAGCGACTCGTAGATGCGCTGTGCGACCTCGGTTGCCCCCTCATCGGCTGGCCCCGGTCCACCAAACGGTTCCGGGTCGTCGCTGGCGTCCGTCTCGTGCATCACGCGGAGGGCGGCGACGGGCACCGTTTCCTCCAAGAGCCGGATCAACGCGCGTACGTCCGCAGTACTGTTGCCGCCAGGTCTCAGGGCAGCCTGGACCAGTGGGTGGCTGCGGTTGATCTTGCAGGTGACCCTGCCGTCCGGTCGGCGCACGTTCCACGCGTACGACAGAGGATCACCGTGGGTACGCGCAGCAACCTGCCCGCGGTGCCGCAGCACGTCCGCTGCCCTGGCCCGGGCCTGCCGTGCGATTCGGTGGAGGTGCGGACGCAGACCGACGGGCGGCACGACGCTCGACTTCCTCACGTCGACGCCCCACTCGGCGTCCGTCTCGGTCGGGATGTCGACGGCGATGCGCGCCAGGTTGTACTTCTCCTCGCGGCGCATGCCTCTCTGCCCCAGCCAGTCGCCCGCCAGGATCAGGCGGTTACGGCGGTAGACGTAGAAACCCTGTTGGTCGAGCCACCCCTGTGGTCCTGCGGCTCTGCCGTACTCCTCCGGAGTGAGCCTGTGCGCGCTCGGGAGGATGAACGCCTCTACTCGTACAGAACTGCCACCGAGAGGGAGTTCCTCGGTGGGGAGCCGCTGGACCGAAGGGTGGTTGCCCATGAAGGGATCCCAGGGTTCCACCGGGGTCCCGGACACTCGCAGATTCCGGCGCCGACTCCCGGTGAGGAAGCGGGCGAAGACCATTCCGAGGTGCGATTCCGTGCGGGCAGCCTCGGCGTAGAACTGCTTCTGGGTGCGCTCGTCGTCCTCGCTGACGTCACCGCCGTGGTAGCCGTTGAGCCGTCGCCAGAGCACGATCGTGCCGTGGCCGTTGTCGCTCCGGACCCTGTCCAGCAGGGCTGTCGTGTCGTCGTCGGCTCCATGGAGCAGTCGCCACTCGCCGGTCTCCTCGACCACATCGAGGTCCCAGGTGCGCGTGTGCCATTCACCCTCGGCCTTGGCGGTGGCCACAGTGAGTTGCCTCGACTGTGAGAACGAGGCCGACTTCAGGCCGACGCCGAAGCGGCCCAAGTCCGTGGAGGAGCGCGACGTCGCAGGCCCCCGAGCAGCCACGGTCATCGCCGTGATGAGCTCCTCAGCGGTCATGCCCCATCCGTCATCGACCACCGCGATCCATGAGTCCCGTCCTGCCCAGGCGAACTCGACGTCGATGTTCCGGGCTTCTACCGAGATGCTGTTGTCCACGAGATCCGCGATGGCCGCCGGCAGGGAGTACCCCAGGGAGCTGAGCGAAGCCACCATTCCCGCGGGCTCAGGAGCCGCGATGTCGTACGTCATGGGTGGATCCAGCCCTGCTTCCCCGTTACGAGCATTCCTTGGAGTGCAGTCGTCCCGGAGATCCAGCGGAACCGAGCGGCGAGCACCTCAGATTCGGGGGACGCCCCACCGCGTACTCGGTCTGTCGCACACGACAGGCCCCCACCCAAAGCCCGATAGTACTGGAGCCATTGGGCATATCACGTGACCACGAACCTCACCACGGCGTAGCCTGCGGGCGTGCTCACGAAGTCACCAGGGAAGGTGGGCTGGGCTTGTGCCACGCCGTCCTCCCGGTCCTGCTCCGCCCGGTTACCACGCCCCGCCGGTCGTCGCCCTCGACCGAACATGCTGATTGACCTTCAACAGCACGGGCCACGCTCGCGAATAACGAGCCTTCGTTGCAGGCCCATCGGCGCTCAATGCTTTCCTCACCTGCGACCGGCTTCACCTGGAGCGTACGAGGCTCGCCGGGCCACCGATGGCCCTGCTTTCACCCAGGGCTCCGATCACCGGCCTCCTTGCCTCTCGAGTCCAGCCGTTCTCCGGGGGGAACGCGCGGAATCGACGGATGTCCGTGCAGCAGTTGGTTACTCCCCGCCCCGAACATGGCCAAGTGGGGCGGGCTCCTCTCCGTCCTGGGGTGGAACTCGGGGGTATGGCCAACACCGTCAGGTACGTCCGCGGGGACAATTCGGCGCTGAAACTCGTCCTCTACAACCTGTGGAACTCGTGTGGCTGCTCGTGCCACAGGCCTAAGGACTTCAACGACGTTGAGATCGAGTTCCCCCACGAGGAACAAAAGCGATAAGGAGCACCCCGATGAGTGAACGAGACCACCTCGTCGAGGATCTCGTAGCTGAGGTCCTCGGTCCCCGAGAAGGGCCGATGGAGAGGCTCGGGGGTGACGAGGACCCGCTTGACGAGTACATAGTCGGTGTCCTGGCTCCGTTCTCATCCCCATCGGTCGAGGTCGACTCGGACCAGGAGCTCGTCGGCGACGAGCTCCGGGACGGTGACGACGACCTCGATCCAGGCGACTCCGTCTCAGGACATCAGCCTGTCGGCGCCGGCCTTCCGCCCCTGGTTATCGACCCCCGCGCCAGACCGTCATCGATGGGCGTGTCCCTGGCTGTCAGCGCCCCTGAGGGGCCACGCCTCGACATCTGCGGAACCTGGGCCAGGTACCGCAATGAGGCGAACGGGGAATGGCGCAGGGAGCCACATGGGGATGTCTGGCGCGACGTGGACTGTTCCGTCGACACCTCGCTGAGCGACCCCGCGGATCCAGGGGTCGTGGTGAGGGTCCGAAGCCGAAGGGATTCCCACGGCATTTGGAAGATCTCGGTGTTCGTGGTCAACCAGAGCACCGTGGAATCAGACCACCCCTCGCCGTCGGACCACGTGTTCCAGCCGCAGGTACGTCTGCGCTGTCAGAGCGGAGTTGAGCTGGTTCCACTGGAACACCAGCATTTGGCGCAGGATGAGGAGGACGAAAGCCTGGCGCTTCTTTACGAGGGCCGCCCCGTCCTTGCGCGGGGCCATCTATGCTCCGCCGTCTGGCGGCAGGTCGATCCGGAGCGCCCACATCCGGGAGGGCTGGAAGGAACTCGGCCCCCGTTCAGGTGGTCCGATGGGCGTCACCTGTTCGACGACGGGACGGTGGCCGAGTTCGAGCCGGCCGACGTCCGGTCCGAGTTCGTTCCTGTGGTTCCCGTCAACGCCCCGGACAAGGGTTGGCCATCCGACGCGGGGGATCCACCCGAGCTGGACCCGACGGAACTGGCCGAAATCACGGATGGTGCCGTAGTCCGCCAAAGACTGGAGCCGCTCGCGGACGCATACGAACGCTGGATCGAGGGCCAGGTCCGCGGGGTGGGAGACCATGCGCCAGGTACGGCGGCCCATCGACACCTCTCCGGGTGCCGACGCGCGCTCGATCGGATCCGAGACGGCATAGAGCTGTTGGCAGGCGACCGCGACGCCCTCCTCGCGTTCTGCTTCGCCAACCGTGCGATCGCCCTTCAGTCGCAGTGGACCAAGGGGAAGGCCAACCGCTGGTGGCCCTTCCAGCTCGCGTTCCAGCTGGTCAACCTACGGGGGATCGTCGACGACACCCATGAGGACCGCGAGGTGTGTGACCTGCTGTGGTTCCCGACCGGCGGAGGCAAGACCGAGGCATACCTCGGACTTGCTGGATTCACTCTCGCGTTTCGGCGGCTCCGTGCCCAGCACGAGCAGGAGCCCGGGGGAGGAGCAGGAGTGACCGTCCTCTCCCGGTACACACTGCGGCTCCTCACGATCCAGCAGTACCGGAGGGCGCTCGCGATGGTGACCGCGTGCGAGTACCTCAGGGTCAGTGGCTCGGCCGGGCAGCGTGGCTGGCGGCCCTCCGGGTGGGAGGATCTCGGTGACGTGCCGTGGGGCTCCACCAGGTTCTCGGTCGGGCTGTGGGTGGGTGGCAACGTGACCCCGAACAACCTGCAGGACTTCGAATACCGCGACGCGAACAACAGGATCGTCAAGAGGCACGGAGCCATCTCGATTCTGGAGGGGGCGGAGGGCGAGGGCGATCCGGCCCAAATCCTGAACTGTCCGGCCTGCAGGTCTACGTTGGCCCTTCCCCCGGAGGGCCTGCGCGAAGGCGACACGGGTGTGCTGCACCTCGTGGTGGGCGACCCTGATCCCGCTCTGGGCCCGGACGTGGCACCGCAGCTGTCGGAAGAACCGTTCGACGTGACCGCGGTCACGGTCACCCGTCATCCGGACCCGTCGTTCGTGACCGTGTCCGTTCGGTTCCGCGCCACTGCGGACGTGTCTGACCAGAGCATCGACAAGTGGTTCGACGGGCATGTGCGTCGTCTACTCGGTTCCAGATCCTGGCTCGTCTCAGCACGTGCGAGCCGACCGGGGTACTTCGTGCGGACAGTCGAGTGGGGCAAGCGACGAAGCGAGAAGCCCGTCGAGTTCGAGATCTTCTGTCCGCACCCGGAGTGTCCACTCAACTCCGACCTGGCCTGGTCCGAGACGACCGAGGTCGGTGCCTGGCCTGTGCCGCCGGCTTTCGACCGGGGTGACGGTTCCTCGACGCACTGCCCTGTCCCGGCGTGGACGGTGGACGAGCAGGTCTATGCCAGGTGCCCGTCGATGGTGGTGGCGACGGTGGACAAGTTCGCCCGTCTGGCGTTCGAACCGAGAGCCGGCGCTCTGTTCGGTAACGTCGACAGGCTCAACGAGCACTTGGGCTACTACCGGGCCTGGGCACCTCCGCTGGGGCCGGCGACCCTCCCACCAAACGCCCGTGAGGAGGTGACAGCCGGAAAGAACGTTCCGGTCAGTGGATTCCGCCCACCCGACCTCGTGCTGCAGGACGAACTGCATCTCATCGAAGGTCCTCTGGGCAGTATGGTCGGCCTCTACGAGGCTGGCATCGACCTCCTCTCCACAGTGCACGACGGCGAGAACACCGTCCGGCCCAAGTACGTCGCCTCCACCGCGACCGTCCGGAGGGCGGAGGAACAGGTCCGTTCGCTGTTCGACCGGAGCCTGCAGGTTTTCCCTCCGCAGGGACTTCGCGCAGAGGAGACGTTCTTCTCCTCGACCGGCTCCTCCCATCCACTCGACGCACAGGGGGCGGGCCGTCTGCACGTCGGAGTGATCGGCCCCGGCCGCGGAGCGCAGACACCCATCGTCAGGATGTGGTCGCGTCTACTCCAGGCACCCCGCGACCGACTCGACGCCGGCGTCGCGCGGGACGAGCTGGATCCGTTCTGGACGCTCGTGGGCTACTTCAACGCCATCCGCGAACTCGCCGGAGCCGTTGCGCTGGCCCGTCAGGACATTCCCCAACGTCTGGGGAGCGTTGCCGCGTCGCCTCGTACTCTGGACGAGCAGGAACCGATGGAGCTGTCCAGCCGTACCAGTTCCCTACGGCTCCCGGGCATGCTCGAGGAGCTGGGGGTCCGGCTGGCGCCTGGCCGGGAACCTGCGAACGCGGTCGTCGCCACCTCGATGTTCGGCACGGGTGTCGACGTGGACAGACTTGGACTCATGGTCGTACACGGGCAGCCGAAGACCACCTCCTCCTACATCCAGGCCACCGGTCGTGTTGGCCGTGGTGTCGGCGGTCTCGTCGTCACCTTCTACCGGGCCTCGCGCCCTCGGGACCTCAGCCACTACGAGTACTTCACCGGATACCACACCACGCTCTACCGCCACGTTGAGCCCGTCACGGTCAACCCCTTCGCGCCCCGGGCAAGGGACAGGGCGCTCGGCCCGGTCATGGTGAGTGTCCTCCGTCAGGCAGCGAGCGTTCCGACCACGACGGGTTCCGTGGAAGTAGACCAGCGGTGGCGGATCCAACAGCGGCTCAGCAACGGGGGCTGGTTCTGCCGTGCCCACGAGATGAGCAATGCTCACCTGGACCCCGAGGTGGACGTTCTCCCCGGAATCCTCGAGGAACGTGCCGCCCATCAGCCTGCCCTCCGCCGCCCACCGACCTCGGATACGGAGAACCACGCCCGCTCGGAGTTGGAACGTTGGCGACAGGTTGCTGATCGCGTAGGTAGTGCCTTGCTGTACAACGAGCCAACGGTCACGCGTTCGGCCTCTCGGCCGGTCGTCCTCGGTGACCTCGCGCACCTCGTTGCGAACACCGGTGAGGCCTACGAGAACGCACCGAACTCGCTGCGTGAGGTGGAGGCCACCACCACTGTCAAGGGAAGGGGATGAATCGTGAGCCGTCCCTACCAGGAGATCCGCCCGTCCCAGTTCGTCATCACCCTCGGCCCTGGAAGCATTCTCGAGACCGGATCCGGGCCGGTCGTACTGAAGACGGTTGACACACTCTTCAACGAGATCGGCCGTCAGCCCCAGGACTTCGAGATCGTCGACGAACGGCTCTCACGCCTCGAGCTGGACGGTGCGCGTATCGCTCGTGTGCCCACCAACGCCGAACTCGGACTTCCCTCTGACAGAACGATCTACCCCACTCACGCGTTTCCTTTCTGGTCCCTGTGCACGCAGCACCGACCGCACCAAGTGCTGTATGCGGCCGATAGCGGCTGCCCCGAGTGCCCGTCTGTGTCGCCGCAGCAGCGTCGGGAGAAGGCGGGGCGTGAGGCGATCCGTTTCGTACAGGCTTGCGAAAACGGTCACTTGGACGAGGTCCATTGGCACGGACTCGTACACGAGGGTGGAGGATGTGACACGAAGCACTATCTGTGGCACGGGGGTGGCCGCGCCCTCCGGCTCGTCCGCATTGAGTGTCCCCGTTGCCATGCGACCGCCAACTTCGGCCAGGCGTACGCCAAGTCCTGGCGGTGTAGTGGCCGCATCGTGGAGCACGGGGGGCGCCCGGCGACGGCACGGTGTGTGAAGAAAGCCCGTATCGTCCAGCGAGGGGCTGCCAACCTGCGGCTCAGCCTGCTCCAGAGCGCGCTGACGATCGTGGATATGCCGACCAGGCTTCATGACATCCTCAGCGATCGATCCCTTATGGGGGCAGTCGGTGCACTGCATCCCCTTGGTCTCCTCGACCAGGTGGCACTCATGGCTGGGGCTGAACGGGCCGGGCTTCCCCCGGACGCGATCGAGTACCTGAAACAGACACCTTGGTCTGAGATCAGCAAGGCGGTTGACCAACTACTGGAGGTTGGCAACGCGGCCTCGTCGTCACTACGTGACGACGAACTCGACCGCCTACGCCAGGCAGCGACCTGTGGTGTTCCGGCAGTGCCCCACCCGCATCCGGGCTCTCCTCCTCTGTTCGAGGTCCGCCAAGACGACGTGCGCCTCGTACAGGGGCCCGATCACCGTCACAGGCTGCGAGTAGCACCCGTCAGCCGTCTCCGCATGGTCATGGTCCAGACCGGTTACCAGCGGTTGGACCCGCAGAAGGCTGAGAAGGTGTCGACCGCCTTCGACTGGAACGGCACCGCCTGGTACCCAGGCATCGAGCTCTTCGGTGAGGGCGTCTTCATTGATCTTGCGGGCCACTCGCTCACCCTGGGAGGCAGCAGGGCCAACCAGTGGAACGAACGGTTCAGGAGTGATCCACACGGTGATCTGTCACTTCACCCCGCACACGTCTGGTGGCACACCCTCTCCCACCGCCTTCTCCGGGCGCTGTCAGTGGACTCCGGATACTCGTCCGCAGCGATCCGTGAGCGGGTCTATCTCAGCGTGCAGGACGGCAGCGTCACGGGCAGTGGACTTCTCCTCTACACGGTTCAACCTGGTGGAGACGGCACCCTTGGAGGACTGGTCGCCCTCGTCAACCGGTTCGAGCACGTTCTTTCGCACGCGCTGCGAGACGTCGACAGCTGCTCGAACGACCCGCTGTGTCAGGAAGCGCCGTCGGTGGGGGCAGAGGGAGTTGCATGCTACTCGTGTCTCCTGGCGTCGGAGACCTCGTGTGAACATCGCAACCAGGGGTTGGACCGCCTTCTCCTCGCTGAGAACCTGCCGTGACCTGCTGATCGGCTGGGGCCGGTGTCACCTGACCGCTTCTGCTTGGCTGACGGACAGCCGACGCAGAAGCGGTATGCGGTCGGGCTATGTGCGGCTCTGGGTGCTTGACCAGTAGCGGGAGTACTGCTTGTACGCGAGTTGTCCGCTGAACCGGATGTTGTCCTCGACGTCCACAACCAGGCAGTTCTCTGTTCCACCGAACCGTTGTCCGCGCATGCCCCGACCGATCATCTGCTCGTACAGAACCGGACTGGTCGTGGGGCGACCGACCACAAGGGCTCGCACCGCCGGAGCGTCGAAACCGGTCGTGAGCACACCGTAGTTACAGAGGACGGACAAGTGTTTGTCGCGGAACTGTTCAATGAGTGCGCGCCGCGTCGCAGTGCGTGTGTTGGACGTGACGACCTCCGCAGCTCGGCCGGCCCGCCGCAGTAGGACAGCCATTGCTATGGCGTGTTCCACTGTGCAGCCGAAGAACAGCGTCGGCCAGTCCGGCGGCAGTTCCAACAGTTGCTTCAGCAGGGCACGGTTCCTCGCGTCGGATTCGCTGACCTGCTGGAGAAAGTCAGGGTGAAAGTCCTCGAACTGAGCGAAGTAAGCTCGGTATTTTTCGACGTCCTCCATCGGAAACGCAGGACTGGCATAGGAGAGCACCTTGTGCTCAGGCCGTGACAGGACATCTCTCCGACGGAGCTCGGACACGATGTCGTCTCCCAGGGAGCGGGAACTGAGAAGCTTGCTGTGGAACCTCGCCGCCAGCTGGCGAGTCTCGGCGTCGACCCTGCGAAAGGGTGTGGCTGTCAGCCCGATGAGGGGCACCGGGGCCTTCTGCCCGAGTTCGATCCCAAGGAAACGCAGGATTCTGCTGTAGCTGGGAGCCAGCATTCGGTGCGCCTCGTCCACAACCACCGCGCCCAGGGTCTCGCGTAGCAGCTCGAGTTCCTGTCGCACGTCGTCGTTGGTACTTCCAAGAACCGCGTCAAGCTTCTGGATGCTGGCCACCACGACGTCGGGGTCGCTCGGAAGCGAGCGGCTCCCCCACAGTCGGGCAATCTCCATGGTGTGCCGTACCTGGTCATTACGGTGCCCGAGGTCTGTCCACACCTCACGGAACGCCTGGACGGCCTGCTCGCACAGCTCTTCACTCTGGGCGATCCATAGAACGGTCTGACGGCCTTGCTGGGAGATGCGCCACTCGATGAGGCTCTCCACCGCAGTCCTGGTCTTGCCAGCTCCGGTCGGTAGGGTCAGAACACCACGGTTGGCGCCCGGTGCCCCTGAGAGCACCTCGATCATCTGCTCCTTGAGGTCCTCTTGGAAATCCTCCAAGTCTCGGAGAGGTACAAAGGGAGCAACTTCCAGGGTGTCCGGCTCCCGTGTACTCCCCGGCAGGCCGGCAAAGGCAGGCGGAATATCCAGGACTCGCACGAAGTGGCGAGGCCAGCTCTTACCCGGCCTCCACGTGCGCTCCGCGATCTTCTTGGCTTTCGCTCTGCTCCCGCCACGGCTGCGTTCGCCACCTCGGTAGTCGTGCAGCTTCTCCAGCTCGTCCTCTGATGCGGAAAGCGCAAGCCGTTCCCGTAGCATCCTGGACTCGAGAAGACCGAAGCCCGACCTGTCCACCAGGAACTCGGCAAGCTCGTCGTCGGGAAGCCTTGACCGCAGTCTTCCGGAATGGGTCTCGACCGCCGCGATGATCCCCTCCACCGACTTATTGGAGCGAGATCTTCCTCCGCTCTCAAGGTCCTTGATCACCGCCCGCAGATCCCGTGGGTCGAGACGCCGACTCAGTACTTGGATTGCCTGGGAGCGGTCCTGCGCGCTCAACTGGCCGAAGGCTTCCACCGAACGCTGTCTCCTGGAACCAACTCGGAGCCGACTGTGCTGGTCGTTCACAGACGGTCAATCGGGGCAGTGGGGGGTGTGTAAGTCTCTCACGGTCAGACCGTTCTTTCCTCCGGGCGCACGTCTCTTGACCACATGTCAAGCCACCCTGGCGGATTTGTTCGTCACCGAGCCATTTTCAACCTCGCCGAGCGCGCCAGACGGGCCGACCGTCACCATGGAGCCATGCATGAGGCACCAACAGACCACTCGGACGCGGACGCGCCCCATGCTCAGGCGGCTTGCTGCCAGAGGCCGAAGGGCCGAGCCTATTCCGCAAAGTCGCGGCACTCCGTGGCCCGCCTCATGCGGTTCATGATGCGGGCTGGGGAACTTCTCACGCACGGCGGAGGCCATGACGTATCTCTTCCTCGATAGCGCGAGCGATCTCTGGCCACGGTGCGCGCAGGACGCTGACGAGCGACCAGTAGCTGTGCATCTCCCGGACCAGGGCTCCGACGCCAAGGCGTGCGGCGTCTCGGTCGATTGCGCCTATGACCCGCCGGGTGACTCCCCCTGCGCCTCGGGCAGCTGGGATGATCCCGTGCCCGAGCAGGAGCGTGGCCGTACGGATGGCATCCAACATGGTCGGCGGCGCAGCATCGGCGAAGCTGCCGTAGATCAGTTGGTGCCAACGTTCCTGGGTGCGAGCCCACGCCAGACGCTCCAGTCCGCTGCCGAGGTCTATCGCCATGCGGCCTGGGTGTTCGGTGTTCCACAGGAGGACGATGTCGCCAAGGGTGCGGTCCAAGTGGTGGAAGCGCAGCGTGATGCCCTCGACCTGCCTCCGGTGCCACGGGGACAATTTGCCCTTGATGCTCAGGTGCCGGGCATGGAAGCCGAGTTGGGAGAGGACCGTCAGCCATCCGTCGAGAATGGCGCCGTACTCGTCCAGGCTGCCTATCCGTTGGACCCGGGAGACGTTGACAAAGGAGGTCAGAAAACCGTCCTTCAAGTGGCCGATGGCGTCGCGCTGCCCCGTGAAGCGGACGACTGGTTGGGGAAGAAACCCGCTTCGGTACGTGCGAAGTTGGCCATCCTTGAGGAGTGGGTCGAGTGCCTGGACCGCGGAGATGGTCAGTTCGGTCTCCCGGCCCCAGCGGAGGGGAAGGCAGGCGTCTCGTGCGGCTCCGTCCTGCGCGAAGCCACTCTCCAGGGAGCCGAGGAGTTCTCTCCATGAGGGCCGCCTACGCGGTGGTCTGTAGGGGGTAACGCGGTTCGGGTGGCGGACCTCGATGTGGCGGCCGTCGGCCGTGAACTCCCAGTGCGGGCCTAACGCAGCACGCAGCACACCCGGTATCTGCTGGGCCAAGTCGTCCCCGACCGTGCGGGTTAGCACGGCCGGGTCGCCATCATCTGGAAATGGCGGATCGGGTCGAAGCGCTGCATCCCGACAGCCTGGACCCGGCGGTAGTCGAGGTCTTCCGCCTGCTGAATCGAGTCGGCGAGCCTCCGCGCCGCCGTCTCATCGTCCTCCCGCGGGTCGACAACGGTGACCGCGCCGGTCTCGTTGCACAGTGCTGCCTGGGCGCATGTCCCTTTCCGCCAGGTGAGAGCGGCCATGGGAGTGCCAGCGCGAAGCGATTCACCGAAGACGGCGGCACCGGCCTCCACGTATGCACGGGCGTACGTATAGACGAAGACCGACGCCTCGGCGATCGCGGCGGTCTTGGCGGTGCCGCCGAGTTCCCCGACCCACTCCACGTGTTCGGCGCCAAGGAGGTGCTCGTGGAGTCGCACGTACTCCTTGTCGAAGACCGGGCCGACGATTCGGATCCGGCGGCCGAGGATCTGTGCCGCCCGCACGGCGATGTGCGGGGCCTTGTCCTCGTCGATTCGGCCGAGCCAGACGAGGTCGGTACCGGCAGTGGCTGGAGGCTCTTCCTCTTGGAGGCCGAGGTGAACGGCGAGCTCGGGGATCGGTCGGTGGTCGGCGTAGCGCTCGATCATCTCGGGCGAGTAGCAGTAGAGCCGCGACCGCCGGCCGTCGAAGGCAGTGTCCGTGTGTTGGAAGACCGGCGAGTGCTGGAACGTGGCGACGTCGCAGTCCAGCTCACTCCACATGCGGGTCCAGGCCGGAAGCGACGGGTATTCGTGGCCCACGACCAGGAGGTCGTACCCGCTGTCGCGCAGCTCGCGCTCGGCGAGCGTTCCGGGGTTGATGTCCTCCAGGCGGACCGGCTTGCGGACCCAATCATGCTCCAGGTCCGCGAGCCAGCCCGGCCCGACGAGGTGTACGTCGGCGCCTGCGGCACGGGCGCCTGTGGCGACCGCCCACAGCCATCGTTCGATTCCACCGTAGCCGGCGGGTGGAAAGGCGTAGCTACCAGGGAAGTCGCAGACGCCGACGAGCACTATGCCTCCGGTGTTCCGTCCGCCGAGATCCGGCGGAAGCCGAGGTACGGGACGAGGGATTCGGGCAGGAGGATGGAGCCGTCCTGCTGCTGGCACTGCTCAAGGAGAGCGGCCAGGGTGCGGCCGATGGGCAGGCCGGAGCCGTTGAGCGTGGCGGCGAGCTTGGGCTTGCCGCCCTCACCGCGGGTCCGGATGTTCGCCCGACGGGCCTGGAAGATGCCGAAGTTGGAGACCGAGGAAATCTCGCGGTACGTGTTCTGGCTCGGGATCCAGACTTCGATGTCGTAGGTGAGCTGGGCGGAGAAGCCCGTGTCACCGGCGGCCAGCTTGATGACGCGGTAGGCGAGGCCGAGTTCCTTCAGGCACGCCTCGGCGTGGCCGATCATCTTCTCCAGTTCGGCGTCGGCGTCGGCCGGGTCGACGATGCGGACGATCTCGACCTTGGCGAACTGGTGCTGGCGGATCAGGCCGCGGGTGTCGCGGCCGTACGAGCCCGCCTCGGACCGGAAGCACGGGGTGTGTGCGGTGAGCGCCAGCGGCAGCTCCGCCGGGGGGATGATCTCGTCGGCGTAGAGGTTGGTCAGCGGGACCTCGGCCGTCGGGATGAGGAACAGGTCCCGGTCGGCGACGCCGGTCTTGAACAGGTCCTCCTCGAACTTAGGGAGCTGGCCGGTACCGGTCATGGTCTTGCGGGTGACCAGGTAGGGAACCGAGTACTCGACGTACCCGTGCCGACGGGTGTGGAGGTCGAGGAAGAGCGTGGCCAGGGCCCGTTCCAGGGCGGCGCCGGCACCGCGGGAGACTGCGAAGCGCGGGCCGGACAGCTTCGTGGCCCTGCCGAAGTCGAGGATGCCGGTGGCCTCGCCGAGATCGACGTGGTCCTTCGGCTCGAACGGGAACGCGGGGGGCGTGCCGACACGCCGGATCTCGATGGCGAACTCCTCGGAGTCGCCGTCGGGGGCTGAGTCGTCCGGCAGGTTCGGGATGCTCAGGAGCAGATCGCGGAGCTGGGTCTCGACCTCTTCCTGGCCGGCCTCGATCTCGCGGATTTGCTCCTTCAACTCGCGGGCGCGCTCCTTGAGCTTGGTGATGTCACCGCCCTGCTTCGCGGTCTGCTGGACCTCGCTCGCCACTCGCTTGGACTCTGCCCGCAGCTCGTCGGCCGAGCGGATGTTCTGGTTGCGCCGAGAGTGGAGGGACTCCAGCTCGGACAGGTCCAGGGTGTAGCCGCGACGAGCGAGCCGACGAACCGCTTCGGCACCCATGTCGATCAGGGCGCGGGCATCATGCATGAGGAAGATCCTTCTGATCCTGCGAGTGGGATGGGGATGCGGAGTCGACGGTAGCAACCGCCGAGCCGTCCCTGTTCCGGAATACCCTCGCGCCGCTGTTGTCGAAGGCACGGCGTTCAGCGTCGACTTCAAGATCGCTCATCAGCGTCCCGATGAATTCCGGCAGCTCCTCGTCAGGGATGGCGATGGGCTCGACGTACGGGGCCTCGGAGAAGAACAGGGGTATGGCCGGGTTCGGAGTCCGTGCGCGGTGCCACAGGAGTACGGAGACCAGCAGTCCGTGAGCCACGAGGACGCGAGGGCCTGGGTGGTCCAGAGCGGCGAGGACCCCCGTGAGCATCCTGCGGATTCCCTCGCTCTGCGACTCGGTGCTGCCGGGCGGTCGCTCGTCGGCGCCGTGCCCATCGAGCCAGGCGGCGTATTCGAGGAACGGACCTCCTTCGAATTTCCCGTAGTCCAATTCGTTCAGCCGCGGTTCGGTGATCAGTTCCGGTCCAGGAACTCCCATCAACAGGTTCGCGGTCTGCTGGGCGCGGGGAAAATCGCTGGCCACCCACGTACTCACGCTATGGAGAGGCAAGCTGTTCCACCCCTTGGTCAGCGCCCGCCGGCCGTCATCATTCAGGTGGATGGGTTTGGCCGGGTCACCGTTGACCAGGTAGCGCCGGCTGTAGTCGGTTGGTCCGTGGCGAAGGACGTAAGTCGTCATAGTCGGTTCCCTGGGGTCGGCGCCGACAACCGCGTGAGGACGTCGGCCATCCGTGGTGCGCGTGGATCAGCGGTTTCGAGGTAGTAGAGGAGACCGTCCACTGCCAGGGCTCGGCACCACGGTGCGAGCACGGAGACGGGGATACGGCTAATCCGGGCGGCTGTGGCCAGGCGAGCGTCCGTGCCGTGCCCGAGCTCGTAGTACACGCTCCAGAAGGCCCAGTCGAAGGCAGCATCGCCCACCATCGGAAGGGGATCGATGAACCGCGGGTGCCCCAGCCAGTCGAAGAGCACGTTCTCGCGGTAGAGGTCCGTGTGCAGGACCGTCGCACGGCCGTGGTCTTCCTCCAAGGCCAGGACCTCGGGGAGGATCGCGTTGGCGAGGTCGTGCCATGGGCCCAGCTCGACCGCTTCCAGCCTGCGCCGCACCCGTGGGCGTATTTCTTGGTCCAGGTATGTGGCCAACCGTGTGAGGTCACGCGGTCGGCTACGGCGACGGCCTGAGGTGTGGAGGCCGTTGAGGGCGGCAGCCACTGTCTGCAGTTCCCGTGACGGCCGTTCGCCGCCGCCCGGCTGGCCGCCGATCATCTCCAGGGCCGCCGCGGCGAGATCATCCGCCACCTCGACAACGTCCGCCGTGGGACCCCCCGCCCAAAGCCGCAGAGCGGTCACCTCGTTGCGGAACCGGGTGGGATCCGCCCACACCTTGAGGAGCAGCGGACGCCCGTCGAGGGTGCCGGCCGTGGCGACCACGGAAGCGTGTCCGGCGTCGTGGTACGCGCCGAGCGTGAGCTTCCAGCGATCAGCCGCCTGGTCCAGCAGAGTGGGCACGATGTCGAGCCACCCGGAAATCTCGGGACCGTAGTGGGTGATCAGGCGCTCCCGGCACTCCGTGGTGACCTCTCCAAGCGTCCGCTGCACCATCAGCTCAGCACGATCCCGTCGGAGATCAACTCGTCAGTGAGGGTGGGGAACTCTCCGAGCGCTTCCTCTACCAGCGCCAGGACCTTGTCTACCTCGGCGTCTGGAGACGACAGACGGACAAGGACGCGCCACGGCTGGTCTAGGCGCTGTCCGGTAGCGCTCACCAGGTGGACCTCGGCGTGCTCACCGGTCGCCTCGTGCAGCCGCTCGGCGAGCCGTCGCGCGGCGATGTTGTAAAGCTTGCCCACGTGGTACACCGGGTTCTTGCCGTTGGCGCCCTCCAGGTTCATCGGCCGCAGCGGCGTGATGAGCCCGTTGACCCGGTTGCCGCGGCCGACGACGCCTTCGTCGCCGGATTCGATCGAGCTGCCGGTGTACGTGAGGTACAGCTCGTCCTTCTCCGGGACGTCACGCGCGTTGAGTCGGAACCGCGCCCCGGCATCGGGGAGCCGAAGGCCCGCGAGCCTGTGGCACTCGGCGAGCACGCTCTCCGTGTTCCGCTCGTACTCGGCCCGGCTGGCGACGAACCGCGACTTCTGCGGGACGCAGAGCACGACATCGGCCTGATCCCCGTCCCAGTAGCCCATGAGCTTGACGTCCGACCCGCACCAGGCGTGGGTGCGGGTGAACTCGCTGTCCCCGGAGAAGTGGTTCACCAGCTCGCGAACGAACGACTCGAAAATGTTCTCCGGTGCCCAACCGGTTCCCAGTGACGTGTCGTTGGACAGCCGCACCCGCCGCTCCCGCAGGTCCTCGATCGACCGCGGGTTGAACCAACGCGTCCGGTCGGGCACCTCGTCACTCGTGAGAACGGCACCCGGGCTCGAATTGCTGGTGATATTGAAGATGATGTCGAGATGGTCCGAGACCTCGGGGAGCCGCTGGTCGAAGAACGCCCGCACCTCAGCCTCCATAATCTCCTGGACAGGAATCCGCTCCCCGCCACACATGGGCGCGGCACGGCCGTTGACGAGCACCCTGACCGGGGCGGTCATCCGGCCGGCGCCATACCGCACCTCGCTGGCGCCGCCAAGGAGGGCGAGCTTGTCGAAGTTGTGATGCAGCACAGCACCGAAGCGCTCGACGGTGTGATGGCTGTAGGCGCGGGAAAGCCGCTCGGCGAGGTGGTCTGCCAGGGTGTCCGGGTGACCGAGGCCCTTCCGTTCGACGATGGTCGTCGCGTCCGGTCTGGCCATGGCGGTGTCAATGACGAGGTGACTCTTGCCGATGGTCGTGCTGGTACGAGGCATGACGAACTCCCGTTTGGGCGAAAGGTGGATGAGTGCAGGCGTCGACGCGCCTGCGCGAGCAGGGAGCGACGATTCAGCGCGGGACGCCGGCGGCGCGCATGGCTGAGACAGCCCGAGCCAGCAACGCGTAGGCAGCTGGAGCGTGGTCCTCGGCGGCAAGCAGGTGGACATCGCGCGCCGGGATGAGGTCGATGTCCTGAGGGCGACGGCGATCAAGCCAGAGCAATAGGCGCCAAGCCAGAACAGGACCGCTGAACGGCAGCCGATTCATGAGATCGATCGGGACACGGCCGGTTTTCATGCCCGTGTACAGCAAGTCACGTACGAGGTGGAACACCACGTCGGCGTAGTCGACGACGGCAGGCCCGCGGGCACTGGCCTCCCAGTCAACGACGCTCAGCTGGTGGTCGTCGACCATGAGGTGCTCGGGCTTGAGATCACCGTGGAGGTAGACGACGGGATGGGATTCAAGCGGTTGGAGGGCCTCGGCCAGCGCTGCCCACCACGGCCGTTCCCGGCAGCGAGGGGAGAGCTGGTCGAGCAGGAATTGGTACTGCGTCGCAGGGCTCCCTCGTTCATCGCTCCAGCCGGAGCCAGGTGCGAGATCGGGCGAAGATCGGTGAAGCCTGCCCGTCAGTCCAAGGACGTGATCGATGTACTCCTCGATCGCCCGGTCCGTGCTCACGCCGCATGGCACGCCCGGCACCATGCGGAACACCGACCAAGATCCAGCGTCACACCTGCCTGTGGCCAGGACTTCCGGCACCGAAAGACCCCAGTGAGCCGCACGCCGAACCGCATCCGCCTCACGGTGCCGCCGGCCCTCGGGATCAACCCCCGCGTAGACCTTGAGTAGAGAACCGCCGTCGACTGCCCGCTGCATCATGGCGTACGGCTTGACAGACGCACGGTCGAACGGACCGTACAAGGTCTCGGCCTCACGTACCGTCACGTTGCCATCGAGCACAGGTTGCCTCCTTTCCGTGGAGTCGTTCCAAGAGCTGGACGAGTGCGGAGTTATCGACGAGCTCACAGCCTCAGCCCCGACAGCAGGTTCGCGATCGACGCCGTGACGTCCTTCACGAAAGGCCCGACGTTGTGGGTCCCGGCGAGGTAGAGGCCGAAGACCGCACACACCACGGCGTGACCAGCCTTGAGCCCACCTCCCCGGCACAAGAAGACGACCACGATGCCGAGGATCAGCAGGACAGCAACTTCGACAGCCACCGCGGAGCCCCTCCGATCTCGTTCGGATATTGGAAACCGAGGCGGGTATGCGACGACCACGTCGGTGTGACCATGACAGCGGCTCGGAGGTGTGCGGAGTATCACAAGCTGTTGCCGAAGCTGCTCATCAGCAGCTCATGGCCGGTTGGTCTGACTTTTCAACATCCGCTTACACACGGGTTCATGACAGGCAGACTTAGCCTCCGGATCATGACCAGGGATGGACAGGCGGTAGGCGCGGTGGGCAAGAGTCGCCCGGGGTGGCGCCCGGACAAGCTGAGGCAGCAACGCGAAGCCCACGGCCTGACGCTGGAAGGTGCGGGCGAGCAGCTGCGCGAGGTGGCCCGGGCTGCGGGGCTCACGGTGCCGGCCGCCAACTTTCAGACGCTGTGGCAGCACGAGCAGGGTGAGGTCTATCCCGGACCGCACTACCGTCGCGCGTACTGCCTGCTGTACCGCGCGACCGAGCCGGAGCTGGGCTTCCGTAGCGCCCTGCCCGACGAGGCCAGGAAGCTCAAGTTCACAGAGTCGAGCGAATCGCACAGCGGCGCACACGTGCTGGCTGTGGAGCGCGCGTTGCTCCAGCTCGCGCCCGGTACGGAAGACACCGACGGAAGGGGCGTACAGCAGCGAATCCTCGACGCCTGGAAGCGCCGTCACACCGGGGGTGACCCGAACAAGCCGACGCTGATGATGGTCGGTGGCTACGCAGGCAGCGGGAAATCGGAGTTCGCCCGCTTCATATCTCAGCTCACCGGCTGGCCCGTCCTCGACAAGGACCCGATCACACGCCCCCTCGTTGAGCGCCTCCTCGTAGAGATGGGCAGCGAGCCGAATGACCGGCACACCGACCTCTACCGGGAGAAGGTCCGCCCGCTGGAGTACCAGTGCCTGCTGGAGACCGCGTACGCGAACGTCGACTGCGCGATCAGCACCGTACTCAGCGCACCCTTCATCGCCGAGGCCACCGATCCTCGGTGGATGCGGCGCCTGATCAACCGCTGCGAAGCGCGTGGCGTAACTGTGGCCGTCGTCTGGATTCAGTGCGACCTCGACACGATGCACGAGTACATCAGCTTCCGGTCCGCCGCCCGGGACAGCTGGAAACTCCAGAACTGGGACACGTACGCCGCCGGGATCGATCTGGAGCTGCGGCCCGTGGTGCCGCACTTGGTTGTCGACAACCGGCTTGGCTCCGCGATCTCGCTCACGGATCAAGTGCGACAGGTCTTCGGGACGGTGTTCCAGTGAGGCAGGGCATCCTTCTGTACGGGCCGCCGGCGGCAGGCAAGGACACGATCACGGCCGCGCTCAAGGAACTCGATGCGCGATATGTGCCGTTCACCCGCCTGAAGATCGGGAGCGGGAAGACCAAGGGCTACCGTATGGGCACGCCGGAGCAGCTGGCTGGCCTAGAGGCACGCGGCGATGTCATCTACCGCAACGACCGGTACGGCAACATCTACGTAGTCGACCGGGCCGGCCTCGACCAGGCCATGGAGGGCGGCAGGATTCCCGTCGTCCACCTCGGTCAGATGGTGGGGATGGAGCAGGTGACCGCCCTCTACCCAGCGCGCTGGGTGCGCGTTCTGCTGTGGTGCTCCAAGGAGACCACCGCCCGACGCTCACCGCAGCGGGGCGACACCGACACGGCTGCCCGGCTGGCCGTGTGGGACGCCACCCAAGCCGATCTTGCGGCTCATCCGCAGGCTCAGTGGGAGTTGCGCGTGGATACGGATGTGACGGCAGCCCGTGATGCCGCAGAGCGGATCGACGACTGCATCCGCGCCAGGTCACCGCGGTCCTGACAGGCCAGGACGTCAGCTCGGGTCGTTCGGGTCCCTCTCGCCGCGCAGGGCTTCCAGCGCCTCGGCGATATCCAGTCGCTCGTCTCTACTGTCTTCCCACCGGGCGAGCGTCGCGGCAGCGGCGTGCATGAGGGAGTCCGGCAGCCTGGCGTCGGTGAGCAGAGCCGCTGCGTCTTCAAGCTCTGGGCCCCAACGCCAGGCCCGGGAAGCGGTCTTGGGGATGTAGTCGGTCTCCACGAGGTAGCTGCGGGTGCGCTTGGCTGCGATCTCCAGCAGCTCGTCCGCGACACCGTACGTTTCGGCCGCTCCATACGCCACGGCGGCCAGCACCCGGGAGACCTTCTGGTAGCTGGAGTACGCGAGCTTGAGTGCGGAGGCCTTGCCGATGCTGTCGCCCAAGAGGTAGATCCGCACATCGGTGCCCACGAAGAGTTCGGCGATCCGGTCGGCCTGCTCCCCGGGGCCTGACAGATAGAGCGTCGGGGACTTGCCAGCCACGGGAGGCGATCCGACCACCGCGGCATCGATGATCGGCATAGGGGCCACTTGGTCGGCGATACTCACAATGCGCGACGGCGCTACGGCGTTCGCTTCGACGTAGATGGTGCCCGCGCCGGCCATACCGAGCTCTGCTACCTGGGCGGCAGTCTCCTCTGCGGCGGCGGGAGGGCACAGGGAGAGCAACACGTCGGAGCGGGAGACGAGCGCGGGCAGTGCTTCGGGTTCGAGGCCCGCCTGCTCAGCCCTGAGGCGGGTTGTGTCGCTGCGTCCGTCGGGGCACCACAGCACGATGTGGCCGCGGCTGCGTAGTTGGGCGCCGAAGGCGGATCCCATACTGCCGGGGTGCAGCAGCCCGATGGTGTCCGTCATGCCGTGGTCCTCGTGTGGTCGGCCGAGTGCAGAAGCAGCAGGTCGATGGCGGCGCGTGCATTCGGCACCACGTGGTCCGGCGAGTGATCGTCCGCCAGCCAGGAGCGGCCGTTGCTGATCCAGATGGTGTGCAGCCCCGCGGAGCGTCCGCCGCCGATGTCGTTGGCAGGGTTGTCGCCGACCATCCACCCGCCGTCGCCCAGCACGGTGCCGCAGCGGGCCGCGGCCAGGGCGAAGTGCCGGGTCTGCGGCTTGCGCGCGTCGGCCTCCTCGGAGACGAAGACGCCGTCCACGCGCTCGGAGATACCGGTGGCCCGCAGCTTGGCGCGCTGGATGTCCGCCGCACCATTGGTTGCCACCCCCACGCGCCAGCCGGCCGCACGCAGCTCGTCGAAGCCGTCGAGGACCTCGGTTGGGCAGGACACCAAGCCCGCGATGTCGGTGCAGTACTCGTGCCACAAATCCGCCGTCGACATGGGCAGCCGGTACCGGGTGCGGATCGCATCAAAGCTGGACGGATAGGCCCGCTCGGCCACCACGCCCAGGACGTGCGCCTGCTCCTTGTCCTCCAGACCGTGCCGGGTGGTGAACTCGGCGGCCCAGTCGGCAAGCGTTCCCCGCCGGTCCACGAGCGTGTTGTCGAGATCGAAGAGAACCAAGAGGCGCTGCACATCCCGCACCTTAGTGCGCGCAGGTCAACTCTGTGACACTCCCCGATCTTCAGGCGGTCCCCCAGGTGGCCGTTGTCCTGTGGCATGGAACCTTGAGCGCGTGCCACCAAGCTTGAGTAGGTGACTGCCATGCGTGCCGTCGATGTCATCTGTGTCAGCCGTCGGCGGATGGTGCCACCGGAGCACCACCGTCCGGAGCGTCAGACACGCGCGATGCACGAGGTCAGCACACCCAGGGCGTCCCGGAGGCGGAGGCCGTCTCGGATGGTGTCAGTGCTGCGTCCCCAGCAGGAGGCTGCTCTGCGACCGGTGGCGGAGCAGCGGTCGGTGAGACCGAAGGAATCCCCTTATGCCCGGTCACCCCAGAAGGTAAATGAGTGAAACGACTGCCAATGCCAGAGCATTTACAGCGAAGCCAAGGACGGAGACAGGGCTATATTTTCCAATCTTCAGCCTTGACTCCTGAAAATACTTCTCAGGGTCGACAGCAGCAGCGTCTCTGAGCATACGAATGAAGCCGAAAAAGCCTACCAAAGCTACAGTTAGGTACGCCATAATCACCCACCAGTGCAGCCTGGCATCTGGGAATGCAGTGACCACCCCTGCCACGGGGGCCATGGTGAGAGCTACCCATTGATACGCATCCATTAGATACTGCGTTAATTCGGCGATACTCTCTTCGCTTGTCTCAGCGTCAACGTACTCGGCAAGATTGAGTTCCGCAAACTTTATCCTATAGTACGCGATTTCGAAGCCCTTGATCTTGTCGCTGACCAGTGGGCCGACAGCAATCAATCCGATAGCGAACACGAAAGGAAAAAGCAGAGCCAAAAGCTTCACTCTTAACCCTCCGCGCTATTGGATACGGAAATTGTAAATCAACGGGCTGCGAAGGAGGGTTGGGGCGCTGACGTGCCCAGGCGTCAGGACTTTATGCCACTTGACATTGACCGTCAGTTGCGAGGGGCCTGGGGTTGCACTCTGAGATTTTTTAAGTCTCCACTCGTGAGACGCCTCTACCGGTCCAGTCTCGCCGTTGAGTTCCAAAGTGATTGGATCGGCGTACGGTGGAATTCTTTCAGTGGAGCCATTATCGCATACCCAGTAAAGATAAACCCGAACCGGAAAGAAAAAGCTTGTGGACACGGTGATCTGGTGGATTACCTCAGTACTACCTACGACGCAGTGCGTGCCGTCAAGGTTCGAGCGCACCTTGATAGCGCGGCGCCGACCTTCAGGGGAGCAGAAGAGAGGCATCACGTTTCGCCTGCCGGACGCTTCAAAACCAGCAGGTTTCGTAGGAGGTTGCCAGCTTTAGCTTGTACCATCGGAGACCCAGTCTCTTCAAGAAGTTCCAGCAGGCGCTTCTGGTCAGGGTTTAGGAACATGAAGCTAAGCTGCGATAGGTGAGAAATACCGACTTCGCGCTCAAGTGGCTCTGTTAGCGACAACGCTTCAGGCCCGCCGTTGACGCGAACGAAATCAATGGTGGTGTCAGAGGTGAGTTGATTTTCGGCGATATCGAATTCCAGTTCCTGGTCTGGATCGACCGCGTCAGATCCAATGAAGACGCGCATGGTGCTGGCATTGATTAGGAATCGCCTTGAGACTTCCAATATTCCCGAATATTCAATCCCTGAAGTCCAGGCCAAGATCGAGTAGCCTTCGTAATGTTCAAGGGATGCATATTCTCCTGTAGTCTTGAAGGTGGCGATCCGTCCTGCATATCGGCCGTTCTCGTAGTTGCGAAATTGCATGACGCCCATCTTCTTCCTGTTCAGCTTGTCGGAAAAATCTGACGCTGAGGGGTCGATGATTGAGATGTTACCCTGCACGCGTCGGACCTTTCCGCGATTTCGCGCATTGTTAGCCAGGACGACGACATCTCCGACGCGCTTAAGACCCATGCTCATGAGTGTGGCTCGGATTGATTTAATTGAATGCTGCCCAGGCTTTCGCAACTCAACGACGATGGAGTCTCGTAGGTGTGCCGCATGCGACGCCCAATCGACCTCAGCATACGAGCGCGGGGGACGACTGTGTCGTGCTTTGCGTGCCGTCTCCAAAGCGCCTCCTGATTTGCTCGACTATATTTCGTCAGGTTACCCCGAGCTGCATCAGCTATAATCGCGGCACGTCTTCATGGCTTCGCGAGTGCACCCTATCGGGTCCAAACATCATCCGGATGGCTCAGGGTCCTGGGAAGGTGTAGGTCGGGAATTTAACTGGTCTGTAACCGGAAAATCGGCCCCATTTGGTCGTAGGTCGCTTCTTCAGTGAGTGAGCCGTTACTCACGTAGACCGAGGTATCTGTCCGAACACGGCTGCACCGGCGCAATAGCCGGGAAGGACGGACCGCCTCCCCGAAGCCGACCGCAAAGGCCCCAAGGTACGGATGCCCGTACGCCTCGTCGACGACGCCGGAGCTCCAGGGGCAGGGTGAGGCCGGCGATGACTGCATCGCGGTCACGGTCGATGTCTGCGGCGAGCGTGTGGAGGCCGGGGAGGTCGCCTCGCCGGACGGCACCAAGCCACTGCGGCAGCGGTTCGCCTTGGCGCTCGGTGAGCACTTGGACGAAGGAGCGTGGCCGGTGAGAGCGTCCAGTTCAGGGCAGTGGATCCGAACCGCCTTGAGGCGACAGTGCTCCGTCTCGGTGAGGGTCTCCGGCCAAGCGGAGGATCCATCCGGCGACGACCCGGGTGAAGGTGGCCGAGCGATGACAGGGCCCGGCGAGAGCCGCTTCTCCTGAAAATAGGCGCGAACCCGCTGGTAGCTGCCGTGATAGCCGAGCGGCACGATCTCCTCCCACACCGTCCAGGCGGCGTTCGTGCGGCCCTGGGGCCAGCGGTCATCCAGGTAGGGCTTGAAGGCGTCGAGTATGGATGGCCGACCCTGTCACTGCCCGTGGAACAGGTCCTCCGGGGTGGCTGCGTCGGCGAGGAGCTTGACGGCGCGGGAGGTCATAGAAGGGACCTGTAGTCATACCAAGGCCCACGGGCTCGGGGAGTACCCGGTTTTTGGCCTCCACCGACGGCATGCCCGCCGTTCACAGAGTCTATTAACGGGGTGCTCACTGCCTTTCCTTCGCTGGTGCCCCTTGGGCAGTGATGACTACGTCATCGCCCTCCCAGCCGGGCCACCACCAAGGGGCCGCATGACCGCCCACCGCGCAGGTGTCGAAGCTGCTCCCGTTTCGCTACCTAATTACGCTCGCCCGGCTTGGTGGCGGTGGTTCGTACCAATCGGTGGGCAGAAGAGATATCCGGAACCACTCGCGGAGAAAAGAACGCTGACGAAGAAAATCGCAACCTCTGGATCATAGGTCGCCCTCTGGGTGCTGCACGTCTGATGTCCGCCTTGGGGGGGAGGAGCAGGGATCCTCAGATTATTCGATCGAGGAAGAACCACGGTTTCCGGCTCACAGTTTTGGGCGTGCTGGAGCCCAAGGGGCGATGGGACACTCGTCCTACTATTCAACTGGTGTTTCCTTGCCTCGACCTCGGCCCTCTAGTCACCTCTCATGTGCGCCCACTCATTTCCATTATTCATACCTCGTATGGCATGTACGGATGATCGTGACTGCAACTAAAATATGAATCATCATATTCAGGTATCGGAGATACCCATGTCCGTGCCGGTCCTGTGCTGGTATGTCTCGCGAGAGCACCTATACTGTTACTCGATGAGAGACGTCACCACGCCGCAGTAAGCACATTTGCAACCGGTAAATTTTCGAAGCGAGTCGAACACCGAGCAACGGCGATCATGGGAGATTCCCTTCGCCTCGATTTTCCTGCAGGGCGTGATGCTCTAATTGCCTGGCATGGAAGCGGCATGCGTGCGTGAAGCGGAATGAGTGGCGACTTTTGGCGGGAGTCGGCAGGACTCCAGGCGTGCCGGGTATTCGGGCCCCCGGCTAGTGGGGGGGAGGGGGTGCGCGTAGATCTTGGACGGCTTGCGACTCCGCCACTCTGCTTTCGTTTCTCTCTGCGGCACGCCAGTGTAAAATGATCAAGGGGATTGAATGCCCGACCGTATATGCCAGGACTGCAGCGCGAGTTTCTACCAGAAGCTCGGTCGGCCGGCGAAACGCTGTGTCGAGTGCCGGGGCAAGCACGGCGACCCCGCATTTCGGCGCGCGTCATCGCCCGAGAATCGTGCGACGGCCGTCGGTGAGAACTGCCACCGCTGTGGGAAGCTCATGCTCGCGGGCCAGTCGCTGGACCTTGACCATCGCGACGATGGCGATGGGTGGGCGTGGAGTCATTCGAGCTGCAATCGCGCTGCGGGCGCCGCGAAGATCAATCGCGCTCGTGCTGCCGCGTGGAGGCGACAACAGCGTCTGCCTGACTCGCCGCAGCGGGCCGCAGAGGCCCCCTCACGTACCCAGGTGCCGCACCAGGTTGATGACGCGCCCATCATCGGGACGTTTCACCTCATCGACGAGGAGTAGGCGGCCGGCGGATCTGCCTCGTCAGGAAATGAGACCTTCCGTCTACTGGCTCAATCAGGCTTCGGCTCTGAGGTCCCGGCGCCGGCATGGCCGTCTGGCAGCGCAATGCCGGTTCATCGCGCGTCCCCCTTGCTTCGCCCGTACACCGCGCGGCGGCGGTCCTTGTGTGCCCTGCGTGCTTCGCCACCTTGCGCGGTGCGGCAGCGCCAGCCCGGCTGGGCATAGCAGTACGGGCAGGCGGCCCGCAAGGACCCACGGGCCCTGACGGGAGTCCGGGCGGGAGCCCTCTGGACGGTGCTGCGGGACTCCGGGAGTCCGTAGCGGGAGGGACTCTGGCAGGCTCCCAGCGCGTCAGCGAGGCGCTCGGCCGCAACGGCCAAGCGTTGGAGGGACACGACCAAAGTGTGGAGGTCCTCGCTCACGAAGTCCCCCCTTCGTCGGAGCCGAGATGGATCAGGCCGATGGCCCGGCCGGTGCTGGCATCTGTGATCACGGTGCCACCGGTCATGTCGGCCGCCCGGAGCATGTCGGGCACGTCGCTGAGGGTCGCGGCCAGCACGGGACAGCCAGAGTCGTGATGGATGTTGATGTGGCCGGTACCGTCCTCGTCGACCGACCAGCCGACGGCCGAGTGGCAGTGACCGCAGCGGTAGACGTCGGCCGCCTTCTCGGCCATCGAGCGGTCCGGCCTGTTGCGCCTCGGCTTGTTGTTCTTCTTGCGGCCCATGCTGATCTTTCTCCTTGAATCCTTGATCGAATTGCCTACACACACCCCCTGTCTCTAAAGAGACAGTGGGTTGCGTGATTTGTGTGTCAGGGCAGAGAGCGTGATTAGCCGTGATTACCTCTGACCTGGGCTTTTGCTGGTCGCGTGATTAGCCATGATTTCGTCGTGATTAGCAAGATCAACGTGATGGCCGTGATTTCGAGCGTGATTACTCATGCGGTGTACCACCGGCTCGGCCGGCCAGCGTTGCCCCGCTCCCCCGGCACCTTCGTGAGACCCCCCTCGGCAGTCAGCTTGTCGAGCTTCCTGGCCGCTCGTTCGAGCTGGCTCCTGGTCGGCTGGGTCGTGCCAAAGATCCGGCGTGCCACGTCGTGCTTGGTGAGACCGCCCACCCCGGTGGCGCTTGCCATCGCCCGCAGGTCGAGCTGATCCACGATGTACGAGGTGCCGTCCTGCCCGTGCTTGACCTCGAACGGGCCGACCGAGTCCACGACGGGCTTGAGGTGCTTCAGCCGCACCACCGGGTCACCGGCCTCCCCAGCCAGGAGGACGACGGAGCCCGCACCGGCCGTGAGGAACGCGGAACCGTACACGTCCTCGATGCCGTCGGGCCTGCCCCCAGTGGCCGACCGCTTCGTCTGGTGGTGCGCCTCGAAAATCTCGACACCCCCCGCGATGGCGAGCTGCCGTGACCGGTTATAGCCCGCCCCCACCTCGTCGCTAGTGAGCCCGATCGCGGCGTCCTTGAGCGAGTCCACGAACACCGTGTCGGCGTCGGCCTCCTCGCAGAGGGCGAGGAGGATCTCAGGGTGCTTGGCGAGGTCGTACGGCGGCGGCCCCTCGTACACCTTGAGCCGTTCGTCCAGCACCTCGCGGTCGCTCGGCCGGAACTGCCGGGCCAGCGACTGCCGGATCTGCGAGGGTCGGTCCATCGCGAGGTACAGGACGTTCCTGCGCCCTGAGGCGATGGGGTGATCGAGGACCTGGTCCACGAGCCCGAGGCGGCCCTTCAGCAGCTGCCCGCCCAGCGTCGTCTTGCCGACACCGTTGGAGCCGCACAGCATGACGGACTGCCCCTGCGCCCAGAGGATGTCGCCTCCCGCCCCCCAGACGACTGGGACGTTCTTCGGTGCGTCGAGGATGAACTTCCCTCCGCTGGTGAAGCGGCTCTCGGGCGCGGCTGCGGAGGAGGACGTGAACCCGTCGGGGCAACCAGGACGACGGCACTTCCCCTTGAGCTGGTCGTGCTCGCACAGGTCGGATGCGGCACCGCCCATGAACGCGTCGGGGGTAGTCATGCCGCCCCCTTGTACGCGGAGCGAAGGTGACGCTCGATGTCGCGTTCGGTCCACGGCTCCTCCTTCGAGCAGGGCCATCCGAGGACGACCGGCCGCAGAAGATCGCCTGCCGCCTCGCGGGACACCCCCTCGTCCCTGAGCGCCCGTACGGCCCAGCACAGCGCGTCGTCCTGGCCGTGCCCCGGCTGGACCTTGGCGAGCCACCCCAGGAGGCCGGCTGCACGCTCCTGGGGTGGCGACAGCCATGCGTTGGGTGGCATCGGCCGCACGGTCGGCCGCGGGGGCCGCAGACGGTCAATCAGCCACTTCGGGGCGGCAGCCACCGGGGCATCCACGAGCGCCACGTACGGCATCACGTGCTCCGGTTCGTCCACCCGCGACGGAGGTGCGACCACCTGACCGCCATCGGCGCGGATGTCGAGCCCGCTCCCCAACTTTCCGGCCGAGTTGCGGACGTCGAAGTCGATGCCGTCGTAGTTGAAGAAGTAGTGCACGCCCGTCGAACCAGTGCCGTGCGTGTACGTGTCCGGGAGGTCGCCATGTTGGCGCTCCAGGGCTGCGAGGGTGACTGAGCCTCCGACGCCGCCCTTGTCGTCCACATCGAGCACGAAGATGCCCGAGGCGCGGCCGGTAGCGATGCACACGTTCGCCGCAGGGTTCGCCGTCCACCACCGCACGACCGTGGCGATATCGGTCGTGGCGCGGTCCTGCCACGCCCTCACGGCCGGGTGCTTGCTGCCGCGCGGAGCCCAGATCACCCGCCAATCGCGCTCGGCGTAGCTGATGGCAGCCAGAGCCTCGGGTGTTACCGTGGGTACGGAAACATGATCGGTTCCTTCGGAAGGGCCCTCCGACTGGGCGATGGGGGGTCCTTCTGCTGTTTCTGCCATGTGTTCGGTCCTTCGTTATTCGCGAAGGAGAGTGGCGGTGCGGGCGCTCAACCTCCTTGGGGGTTGGGGGAATTAGAGTTCGGCGACGAGGTCCCACAGGTAGTCACGTTCGGATTCCTCGGCCGCCTCGGTCAGCTCCAGTGCATGTGTGTCGATGTGCTGCTCGATGGCCTCGCGAACGATCCGGCGCAAGGTGTCGGGTTCGATGGCGTCGACCTCTACGGACTCACCACCGGTCCACTTCTTGGATCGGGTGTCGGACCGCTTGGTGGGCCGTGTCGGCAGCGCCAACTCCTCGATCTGCTCCTCGGTGACCGCCAGCCGGTCGAACCTGATGTTGGCGTCCGGCGCGAACTCGGTCAGCTTCTCCCTGAAGCAGCGCCAGGCGTCCACGCCCGACGGGTCATGGTCACCGAGGTGGTACACGTGCACGGGCTTGCCATACCGGCGGATCGCCGAGGCGGTGGAGTGAGCGAAGGACAGTGACGAGTAGCCCCGGAGGATGCCGAGGGGTACCTGGTACTTCTTGGTCTCGCCGGATACGACGCCGGTGATGGCGTCCTTCTCGGTGAAGATCATGACCGCGACGGGCTGGTCGAGCCAAAGCATCTTCCGGTACGCCTCAGCCGTCGCTTCGAGGGCGGCTTCGGCATCGCGGTAGGACTGCGGCTCGACCAGCCAGCGGGTGCCGTCGGCTATCCACCTGTAAGGGACGCGGCCGTCCTCGCGCAGCTTCTTGAGCTGCCGCCCGACCTTGTTATACGCGGCCTCTGTCTTTTCGACGGCACCCGCTGACATCACGCGGTAGTACACGCCGCGCAGAGTGATCGGCTGGTTCTCCTGGCACACCTGGACGATCGCGTCATCGAGGGCGCTGAGCTGGGTGTTCGTGCTACGGACTCGCTTTACGTGGCTGGCCTCGTAAACGCCGGCCGTCTCCTCAGGCGGCATCGCGATCACCGCCGCGCGACTGCTCATCCAGCCACGCCTCCACGTCGGTCCAGCGGTAGCGGACGTACCGGCCGACCTTGATCGACCTGGGACCCCGGCGCAGGTACCTCCACTGACTGAGCGTCGCCACGGGGACACCCAGGTGTTCGGCGACTTCGGCCGGGGAGGCCAGCTTGATGGTCACGCGCTCACCTCCTTTTGATCCCAGACAACATCATCATCGATGCATTCGAATTCAAGAGTGCATGATCTCTAGGGAGGCGTCAAGAGCGAGCCATCAGGGATCAAGTCGTATTGCGATGCATCGATAATGATGCGATGGTGGGTGCATGACGGAGAAGCGGAACCCACTCGGCCCCATCGGCGAGAACGTCCGGGTCAACGTGCAGCGGCTCAGGGAAGAGCAACGCCTCTCGCTGGCGGAGCTGTCGCGACGGCTGGAAGACATCGGCAGAAAGATCCCGACACTCGGTCTCGGACGGATCGAGAACGGGGAGCGCCGCGTCGATGCCGATGACCTGGTCGCGCTCGCGGACGCATTGTCCGTCAGTCCGGCCAGGCTGCTGCTGCCTCCCGAGGATCCAGGCGAGCCGGTCAAGATCGCCGAGAAGCATTCGGTTCCGTGGGCAGCAGCTTGGCGGTGGGCGACCGGCGAGACCCCACTGGAGCTGCGTGACGACCCGGAGGAGCGGTGGGAACAGCTCTTGCCATGGAGGCGCGTCAACCGGCCCCACAAGAGGCTGCGTCCAGCCGCGACCCCGGACGAGTTCATGATCAGCGAATTCATCGAGGAAGACAGAGGTGAGGGCGGTGGCGGCAGTATGTGATCGTTGGCACCTGTCCCGGCCGGACAAGGACGGCCGGCCCTGCCGGGAGCACTCCACTAAGTCCAAGACGCTTTACCCGAGCAGCGTCCACGGCGACGGCAAGCGGTGGCAGGTCCGATACCGCGATCCGGACCGAAAGCAGGTGAAGGAGAACTTCACCACGAAGCCCCAGGCGGAGCGCAGGGCGGCCGAGATCGCCACTGATCTGGACAAGGGACGGTACGTCCATCCCAGCGAGCTGCGGACCACCTTCCGCGAGTACGCCGAGCAGTGGCGGAAGGCGCAACCGCATCGGGCGACCACGGCGCGCGACGTTGAGACTGTCCTTCGGCTCTACGCCTACCCGACCTTCGGCGACCGGCGGCTGACATCGATCCGGCCTAGTGAGCTGCAAGCCTGGCTGACCGCCCTGGTCCGCGTACACGGCCTCGCCCCTCGTACCGCTCGGAAGGTGCAGCAGAAGGTCTCCGCCGTGTTCAACGCGGCTGTACGCGACCAGCTGATACCGGCGTCACCCTGCGCCGGCCTGAAGGCTGTGGAGGTCCCTCACAGCGAGGTCACCCCGCTCACCTCCGCAGAGGTGCACAAGCTCGCCGGCGCCATGCCGGACCGGTACCGGGTGCTGGTCATCCTTGCGGTCGGAAGCGGGCTGCGGGCGGGAGAACTCTTCGGCCTCCAGGTCAGGCACATCGACTTCCTCCGTCGTACGGTGAAGGTCGAGCAGCAGGTTCAGCGGGCGTATCCCGGCGTGGTCGTATGCCCGCCCAAGACGAAGCGTTCGTATCGGACGGTGCCCGTGCCTCAGAACGTCATCGATGCCCTGGCCGCTCACCTGAAGGCGTACCCGGCCGACCAGGACGACTTCGTGTTCGCAGGCCCCGTCAACGCGGACCACTTCGCCGACAACGTGTGGCGTCCGGCGGTGAAGGCGGCCGGCCTGCCGAAGGGCACTCGGTTGCACGCCTTGAGGCACACGTACGCAAGCGTCCTGATCAAGCACGGTAAGGGGCCGAAGACCGTGGCAGCGCGGCTGGGCGACACCGTGACCGTGGCGATGGCCATCTACGCGCACCTGTTCCCCGACGAGGACGAGGACACCCGCGAGGCGGTGGAGGAGTTCCTATCCGAGGCCGCGTGATGTGCCCTCGATGTGCCCTCCGATCTTGGTCGAACGGCTGAACACCAGGTAGCTCGGATGGCGGCGCCGCACAGGTGAGTTCGCCCACAACGGCCCCTGGCGGAGGAGCGACCCACCCTTTTGCGCCTTACGCTCAACGGACCGCACAACCCTTGCCACACCCACGTCCGTCGTACGCAACCCCGCTGACTGCAAAACGCACTCCGCACCCGTAACGCGTCTCGCAGTCCGCAACCCGACAGCACGTCACGACCGACAGCACGACACGACTGACAACACGACACGACTGTCACGACTTCACGCCAGCGCGGAGGTTATAGCTCTCATGAAGCTCACCGTCGTCGGCTGCTCGGGGTCGTTCCCGTCCGCGGAATCGGCCTGTTCGAGCTACCTCGTAGAGGCCGACGGCTTCCGGCTGCTCCTCGACATGGGCAACGGTGCCCTCGGCGAGCTGCAGCGCCACTGCGGTCTCTACGACCTCGACGCGATCTTCCTCAGCCATCTGCACGCCGACCACTGCATCGACATGTGCGCGTACTTCGTCGCACGCTACTACCGCCATGACGGCGGCCGCTGCGACCCCCTCCCGGTCTACGGACCGGAGGGCACCGAGCAGCGCCTCACCACGGCCTACGCCGACACCCCGTCGGCCTCCTCCATGAGCGAGGTCTTCGACTTCCACACCGTCAAGCCGAGCACGTTCGAGATCGGCCCCTTCACCGTCCACACGGAGCGGGTCGCCCACCCCGTCGAGGCGTACGGCATCCGCATCGAACACGGTGGCCGGGTGCTGACCTACTCCGGGGACACCGGGGTCACCGACCACCTGGACGAACTGGCCCGCGACGCCGACCTGTTCCTCTGCGAGGCCGCCTTCACCCACGGCAAGGAGAACATCCCGGACCTCCACCTCAACGGCCGCGAGGCCGGGGAGACGGCCACCCGGGCGGGCGCCCGCCGTCTGGTCCTCACTCACATCCCGCCGTGGACCGACCCGCAGATCAACCTGGCCGACGCCCGCGAGGTGTACGACGGCCCGGTGGAGCTGGCGGTGCCCAGGACGTCGTACGAGATCTGAGCCCGTAGACACGAAGTGGGCCCCCGGGAGCCGTACGCTCCGGGGGCCCGACCTCGTTCGGTGCCGGCTTTCGCCTTCTGCTTACGTCTTCTGCTTACGCCTTCGTGATGTCCTCGATCTCCTCCTCGGGCTCGCGGCCCGGGGTGGGGAGGTTGAACTTGACGATGGCGAAGCGGAAGACGACGTAGTAGATGGCGCCGAACACCAGGCCGATGGGGACGATCAGCCAGGGTTTGGTGGCCAGGTTCCAGTTCAGGGCGTAGTCGATGAAGCCGGCGGAGAAGTTGAAGCCGGCGTGGACGCCCAGCCCCCAGGTGATGGCCATGGAGAGCGCGGTCAGCAGCGCGTGGATCACGTAGAGGAGCGGGGCGATGAACATGAACGAGAACTCGATCGGCTCGGTCACGCCCGTGAAGAAGGACGTCAGGGCGAGCGAGACCATCATGCCCGTGACGACCTTGCGGCGCTCGGGGCGGGCGGTGTGCGCGATGGCCAGGGCCGCGGCCGGGAGGCCGAACATCATGATCGGGAAGAAGCCGGACATGAACATCCCGGCGGTCGGGTCACCGGCCAGGTAGCGGCTCAGGTCGCCGTGCGAGACCACGCCGGCGGCGTCCTTGAACTCACCGAGCTGGAACCACGCCACGGTGTTGACGAACTGGTGCATGCCGATCGGGATGAGCGCCCGGTTGATCGCGCCGAACAGGGCCGCGCCGGCCGAACCGAGGCTGGTCATCCACTCGCCGAAGCTGCCGATGGCCTCACCGATCGGCTCCCAGACCAGGCCGAAGAAGACACCGACCGCGACACCGACGAAGGCCATGATGATCGGCACCAGACGGCGGCCGTTGAAGAAGCCGAGCCAGTCCGCCAGCTTCTTGCGGTGGTACCGCTGCCACAGGACCGCCGAGAGCAGACCCATGACGATGCCGCCGAGGACCCCGGGGTTGTTGTACGTCGCGGCGATGTCCGCGCCCTTGGCGATCTTGGCCTCGGTCACCGGGAACGCTTCCAGGACCTTGCTGTAGACCAGGAAGCCCACCAGCGCGGCGAGGGCGGTCGAGCCGTCGGCCTTCTTGGCGAAGCCGATCGCGACGCCGATGCAGAAGAGCATCGCGAGGTTGCCGGTGATGGCGCCGCCCGCCTTGTCGAAGACCGCGGCGACCTTGTCCCAGCCGAGGCCGTCGGCCCCGAAGACGTCCGGCTGGCCGAGCCGGACCAGCAGGCCGGCGGCCGGCAGTACGGCGATCGGCAGCTGCAGACTGCGGCCGACCTTCTGCAGGCCCTGCATCAGGCCTGATCCCCACTTCTTGGCGGGGGCCGCCGAGGGCGCGGTGGCGGTGCTCATAGACTTCCTCCATCGGGTGGTGGTCTACACCACTCAGTGGTGTAGACCTGTTGTAGCAGATGGGGAAGGGATCAGGAACCCTCGATTTCTACCCGGCCTCCGGACCGCTCGCGGAGCGGTCGGTGAGCGTTCAGGGGACGTCCGGTGAGCCTTCGGAGAGGGCGCGCAGCGTCTCGATCAGCGTGCGCACCGCGAACCCGGTACCGCCGTACGGCACTTCGGCGTACGGACCCTCGTCGTTGAACGCGGGCGCGGCGATGTCGAGGTGGGCCCAGGGGACACCGGCGGCGACGAAGTCCTGGAGGAAGAGGGCCGCCTGGACGGTGTCCCCGAACCGGTGCGAGCAGTTCACCCGGTCGGCCACGGCGGAGCGCAGATGCCGCCGCTCATGGGCGAGCAGCGGCAGCCGGCAGAACGACTCACCGGCCCGCTCCGAAGCGGCCAGCAGCGTCCGGGCCAGCCGGTCGTCCGGTGTGAACAGGGCCCCGGTGCGGGTGCCGAGCGCGTGGACGGCGGCGGAGGTGAGGGTGGCCACGTCGACCACGAGGTCGCTGCCGTGCGGGCCGGGGCCGGTCGCCCGGACCAGGACGTCGGCCAGCACCACCCGGCCCTCGTTGTCCGTGTGGGTGATCTCCGTCGTCGTACCGTCCAGATGCCGTACGACGTCACCCACCCGCAGGGCGCCGCCGTCCGGCATGTTCTCGGCGAGGGGCAGGTGGCCGCGTACCCGCAGGGGCAGGCCGAGACGGGGCAGGGCCGTCAGCGCGGCGACTACGGCCGCCGCGCCGCCCATGTCGGCCTTCATCGCGTGCCGCTCGCCGGACGGCTTCAGGGACAGCCCGCCGGAGTCGAAGGTGACGCCCTTGCCGACCAGCCCGACGGTGAGGGCCGGGCCGGCCTCCGGCGGGTCGTACGTCAGCTCCACGTACCGGGGCGGTTCCGCCGAGCCCCGGCCCACGGCGGTCAGGCCGGTGAGGCCCAGCTCCGTCAGGCCGGCGCCCTCGTACACCGCGCAGTCGAGGCCGGAGGTGTGCGCCAGCTCGCGGATCCGGTCGGCGAACGCCGGGGGAGTGAGGGTCCCGGCCGGGCAGTTGACGAGGTCGCGGGCCAGACAGGTGGCCTCGGCGGCCGCCAGGCCTTCGGCGACGGCCCGCCGCTCCGGGGTCGCCACGATCACCTCGGCCAGGGGGTTCGCGGCCCGCGTCGAGCGGTACTCGTCGTAGCGGTACAGGCCCAGCACCGCGCCCTCCGCCACGGCCCGGGCCCGGTCGGCGGCCGGGACCCCGCTGCCGTCGGCCAGCGCGAGCTCCAGCCGGAGCGAACGGGCGGGACCCGCGGCCCGTACCGAGGCGGCGGCCGCGGCGCGGAACGTGGCGGCCGTGGCCGAACCCGCCGGCCCCAGGCCCACGTTGAGCACCACCGCACGGCCGTCGGCGGACGGCTCGGCGACCACCTGCCCGGGCCGCGCCACGAAGCCCCGGCGGCGGCTGAAGACGCCGACGGCCGCGCCCGTGTGCCGGCCGTACGCGACGACGTCGGCCCCCCGGTCCGCCGCGCCCGCCGTATCCGCCGCGCCCGCCGTGTCCGTGCCGACGTCACCGGCGACGACCCGTGTCATGCGGTCATACGCGTTCGTACTGGGTGCCCGACTCGTCGCGGCGCAGCAGCTCCTCGTCCACGAGGGCCCGGCGCAGGGTCACCCAGTCGTCGAACCACTGGCCGCAGATCGCGTTGACCTTGGCCTCCGAGTAGGTGACACCGGCCTCGAAGGAGTCGGCCACGACGGCGAGCACCCGGCTGCGGACCTCCGCCTTGCCGGGGATCGAGGTCAGCCGCCCCTTGCGGAAGTACGCCCCCGCCCCGTCACCGCCGCCCCGGCCGGAGATCCTGACCTCCGCCTGGACGGCCAGCCGGAACGTGTCGTCGATCAGCCGGTAGGTGCGGGCCTCGGTGTCGTACGCGGCGATCCGTCCGTCGACGAGCTTTTGCAGCGCGACGGCGGCGGCGGCCGGGCGCAGGCCCGCCCGCTCCGCCACCTGCGCCACGGAGGTCGCGCCGAGCGCGAGGGCCGCGAAGGCGTCGCGCCGGTCGGTCTGGGCGAGGATGCCGATCAGGTCGCGGCAGGACGGCGGCAGGTCCTCGGCGCGGGTCTGGTCCTCGGTGGGGGCCGTGGTCATAGTGATCAACTTCCGGGTCGTGATGCGGCGTTGTGCTCGGGGCTGCGCTCGAAGCTGTGCACGGAGCTGTGCACGGTGATCCTCTACGAGTACCGCGCCGGTGGGCGGTCACCGCAAACGGGAAACGCCGTGCGGGACGGATTTCAGCCAGGCTGCCGCGAGGGAGGCGGACCGGTGAGCGTGAGGGGTACGGCGGTTCGGGACCTGCGCGGAGTTCCCTTGCGGGGCGGGGTGCGATAGGCGGAGGGTTTTTCGCGTACGGGGAGGGCGATGACCTTCGTGCCCTCGATGTAGACCCACCTTTTCTCCTGCCAGCTGTGGAGTTTTTCCAGGGGCTGCTCCAGCCCTTCCTGACTCTGGAGATCGCGGAACCGGGTTCCGCCGATGATCGCGCGGAAGAGCCGGGCGTCCGCGCCCCGCAGGACGGTGGTGTGGGCGGGCAGGCCGGGCCGGTGGTCGGTGAGGGTGACGGCGTCGAAGCCGAGGCGGTAGGTGAAACGGGCCCGGTGGTGCTGGGTGCGCCACTGGTGGACGGCCGTGGCGAGGCGTTCGCGGACGGCGGTGTTGCGGGGGTCCTCGGTGAAGTCGCCCTCGAAGTGGTAGGCGAGGTCCCACAGGTCGCCGGGCGAGAGACGGGGATAGGCGTACTGGTAGCCGGGCAGCGGGTGGGTGAGGGTGAGGCCGTAGTCCTGCGGGTGTTCCACGTACGGGCTGAACCGGTCGAAGTGCACGGCCAGGATGTCGTTGTCGGGTGGTTCGAGATGGGTCAGGGAAGGCAGCAGATCGATCTGGGTGAGCATCGACTCCGGGGTTTCGTGGGGAAATCCGGTGAGGATGTTCCACACCGGCAGGACACCGAATTCGGCGCAGCCGAGCAGGAACCGGATGTTCTGGAAGGCGGTCGCGCCTTTCTTCAGCAGCCGCAGTCCTTCGGTGCTGAGGCTTTCGATTCCGGGTTGTACGGAGCGGACTCCGGCGCGACGGGCGGCCTGGATGTCGGCCCATTCCATGTTGGCCTTGACCTCGAAGAACAGGGAGTGGTCGGTGTTGAGTTTCTCCACCAATGGCAGTGCTGTGTCGAGGTATTTGAGGTCGAGGATGTTGTCGACGGCGAAGAAGTCGAGGACGCCGTAGCGGTCCATGAGGTGGCGGAGTTCGTCGGCGACGGTGTCGGGGTTCTTGCTGCGGTATGTCATGGTCGCGCCGTTGAGGCCGCAGAAGGTGCAGTGGGTCTTGGCACCCCACCAGCAGCCGCGGGAGAACTCCACGGGCAGGGTGATCTCGGGTTCGAGGGTGTGCAGCCCGGCGGCGTGCAACTGCTCGAAGAAACCGTCGTAGTCGGGGGTGGGCACCTCAAGCGACTGACCGGCGGAGATACCGGCCGGAGCGCTGTCGGCGACGGCGGGCAGCCGGGTGACCAGACGGCCGTGCGAGCGCGGCGGGTCGTCGGCCTCGGCCTGGCGGAGCAGGGCGACGAAGGCGTCCTCGCCGGGGCCGTCCACGATGGCGTCCACCGCCGGGTAGTTGGCGAGGAGGGCGCGGCCCATCGAGCCCTCGCAGTTGCTGCCGCCCAGCACGATCACCCCGCCGTAGCCGAGCTCCCGCAGGCGCTCGGCGACCGCAAGCGTCGGGCCGTTCTGACTGAAGGTGCTGGTGAAACCGATGACATCGGGAGCCGAGGCCAGCAACTCGGCGGCCGTCCGCTCCACATGCCGGTCCGCCACCTCGCGCAACGCGTCGACCAGCTCGATCGTCGCGTCGTCGACACCCTTGGCGCGCAGCATCCGGAAGTACGCCTCGCGCGGCGCCGCCCCGCCGTCACGGCACGCGAAGATCCAGTCGCCGACGGACAGCTGGTACAGCCCCTCCGACACCGTCTCGTACGCGTGAGACCACTCGGCGTCCCGCATGCCGAGGGCCGTGCGGGCGAGGCCGTAGAAGGAGAGGTAGGCGTAGTGCGAGTCGACCCGCCACCCCTCGGCGCGGGCGACGGACCGCAGGGTGCCCACCTGGATGGAGGGGCGGCGCACGTTGTTCCAGGGCATGGACACGAGGGCCACTCGGCCGGCCCCGGAGGGCTCCGGCGGGCCGGTGGGCGCGGTCGTCCCGGTCGTGCCGGTCACCCCTGTCCTTTCGGTCGTCCCGGTCATGGCGCCCTCACCAGACGAGCCTCAGGTCGTAGGAGTTGCGCAGGAACGGCGGCTCGGCCGTGCGCCGCTCGGGAGGCGGCCCGTAGTCCGGGACCAGGGCGTGCCACTCCTCCAGGGCCACCAGGATCTGGGCGCGCGCGAAGGCCGCGCCGAGGCACTGGTGGGGGCCGGTGCCGAAGGCGATGTGCGGATTGCGCGCCCGGTCGAAGTCGATCCGGCCGGGCTCCGGGAACACCTCGGGGTCGTGGTTGGCGAGGGCCAGCGGAAGCAGCACCGTGTCGCCCCGGTCCGCGACCCCGCCCGCGCCGTCGGCCGCGGCCTGCCGGCCCGGGTACATGCACGAGTTGGCCCGCAGGAACTCCTCGACCGCGGGCGGCCGGACCTCGGGCCCGGCCAGGAACCGCCGCCGGTCCTCCTCGTGGTGGGCGAGATGCTGGACGGCGTTGGCCAGGTGGTTCACCGTCGAGTCGACGCCCGCCAGGAACAGCGTGCACAGCAGGGAGGCACGGTCGTCGTCGGTGACCCGGGCGCCGTCGATCTCCCAGTCGAAGCTGGCGGTGGTGAGATCGTCGGCGGGCTCCGCGCGGCGCCGGGCGATGTGCTCACGGGCGAACCGCTCCAGCGCCGGAAGCCCGAGTTCGCCGTACGCCGCCGCCCGGGGGTCCGGCGCCGAACGGGAGTCGATCATCGCCCGGTTGATGGCGATGAGCAGGTCGAACCCGTCCGGCGGCCAGCCCACCGCCGTCATCAGGTTCTCCAGGACGTACGGCCGGGCGAAGTCCTCGTTGAACGACACCTCGCCCTTCTCCAGGAACCCCTCGATACGCCGCCGGGCGCCCGCCCGCATGGACGGGGTCAGCTCCCGCACCCGCTGCGGGGTGAACCAGGCGCCCAGCCGCTGCCGCCACGCCGTGTGCTCGCGGCCCTCGACGGTCAGCGGGATCCAGCGCTCCTCCTCGGCGCCCTCCGCCGCGCTGACCCGGCCGACGGTGAAGGTGCCCTCGTCCTTGAACGCGCCCACGATTCCGTCGTACGTCGCCAGCACCCAGAAGCCTCGGTCGCTGTAGAAGGCGCCCTGCTCACCGGCGTGTTCGGCGGCGGCGTCGCGGTACCGCTGCGGGGCGGCGAAGAAGTCGAAGTCCACGGGGCATTTCGGCCGCTGGCCGGTGGGGTCGGTGGGGTCGGGGCCTGCGGGGCGTGTCGTCTCCCGTCCCGTACGGTCGGTTTCCCGGTCAGCCTGCATGGGCTGTCTCCTTCGTGGGTCGGCCGGTGGTGACCGGTGGGTCGAGGTCGCCGCGGGCCCAGCCGGACGCGTCGAGGCCGGACGAGGCCAGCCGGAGCGCCCACAGTCGGTCGAGGTCGGTGCCGTCGAGGAGGACACCGTCGACCAGCACCGCGTCGGGCCGGGCGAGGGCGGTCACGTCGCCGTCGGGCGGCCGCCGGTACAGGACCAGGTCCGCCGGATCACCGGGCACCGGGCCCGCCCGCCGCCCCATGGCCTCGTACCCGTGGGTGGTCGCCGCCCGCAGCACGGCGGCGAAGTGGAGCCCCGCGCGGGAGAGTTCGGCCAGCTCCTTGTGGAAGGAGGGGCCCGCGAGGACGAACGGGTTGCCGCAGTCCGTGCCGGCCAGCAGCCGGGTGCCCGTGTCCGTCAGGGCGCGGGCGATCCGGCCCAGCTCGTCGACGAGGCCGCCGCGCCGGTGCGCCTCGGCGGCGTCCAGCCGGAGGGCGTCGCGGGCCGCCGACTGCCAGGACCGGCGCCGGCCCTCGTCCACCGCCTGGAGGGCCACGCGGGAGGGGCGGGTGTACCGGCGCTCGCCGCTGCGGGCCCGCCAGCAGACGAGGGTGGGGCAGACGAAGTGACCGGGTTCGGCGCCGAGTGCCGGGTCGTCGCGAAGGGCCGCCGCCAGCGCGTCCCAGCGCCGCTCGGGCGGCAGCCGGAACACATTCGGCACGATGCCGTACAGATGCTCGGACGACCGCATCGAGCGACGGGCCAGGTCCAGGGGCACCGCCTCGGGGACATGGCCCACGACCGGCAGACCGGCCCGTTCCGCCTCCCGGACCAGGGTCTCGAACACCGGGCGCTCGACGTCGTCGTACACCTTGACCCCGTCGAAACCGAACGCCAGCGCGTCCTCGATCACCCGCCGGACCGACCGGACCCCGTCCACCACGGTGACCCCCTGCGGGATCCGCGACCGGGGGCCGTCGACCACCCCGGCGGTGACCCAGGGCCGGGGCAGGACGGCGTGCCGGGCGCGGTGCACACCGGCGGCGTACAGGTGCGCCGGCTCGCCCCACAGCTGCCGGAAGCCGGTCACGCCGTGGACGAGGAGGCCGGCCAGGTCGGCGGCGGACGAGACATGTGCGTGGGAGTCGACGAAGCCCGGCACGGCGTACGCGGCGTACGGGGCCGGACGCCCGTCGGCGGCGGGCGGGGTCGGGGTCCAGGCGGTGACCGTGCCGTCGGTCACCGTCAGGTCGTGCGGGGGGCCGTGCCGCCCGGTGGCGGGGTCGACGAGACCGACGGCCCGCAGCCGGTGCCCGCGCCCGCGCTCCGCCAGCTCCTCCAGGGCCCGCACCAGCGGGTCCCCGTCGGGCAGCAGTCCCCGGCGCCGGCGCCACATGGTGTCCTCGGTCGCTGTCATACGACCTCCGTCCCGGTCGTGCGGGCCTCGGCCGGTGCGGCTTTGATCGTGCCGGCCCGGGCCGGTGCGTCGCCGGACGCGCGGTCCGTGCGGTCCGTGCGGTCCGTGTGGTTCGTGCGGTTCGTGTGATCCGTAGGGGCGCCCTCCGTCAGTACCGCCGCCACCCGCCGCCCGGTCTCCGCGAGACGGCCGGCGGCCTTGATCCGGGTCGGAGCGTCGACGAGCCACAGGCGGGCGCCGAGCCGTCGCTCCCCAGCGTGGAAGGGCGCCAGGTCCGCGTCGCCGTCGGCGGTGATCAGCACCAACTCCTGGTCGGGGTGGCCGCGTTCGGTCCGCCGGTCCGAGCCGTGCAGCAGACCTCGGGTGGCCGCCCCCAGCTCGCCGGGGTCG
The DNA here is from genome assembly GCF_053592095.1 of Streptomyces sp. NPDC002787. Taxonomy (NCBI): domain Bacteria; kingdom Bacillati; phylum Actinomycetota; class Actinomycetes; order Kitasatosporales; family Streptomycetaceae; genus Streptomyces; species Streptomyces sp. NPDC002787. Next base: position 204,742 of record NZ_JBSFVC010000009.1, read on the forward strand.
ACGCGGGAGCATGCCTCGACCATCCACGGCGGGGCGCCTCGGCCGGTGAAGTGGTCACGCAGATAGGCGTGCCCGCCGGGGCCCTCGACGGCCACCGCCTCCTCCTCGACGGCGTCCCCGGGGATCTCCACCTGCTCGGCGTGCGCGCAGAAGGAGAACGCTCGGACCACCCGGGTGTCCACGGCGGCGACCTGGAGGGCGATCCGCCCTCCGAAGTACGTGCCGAACAGGCTGTACCGCGCGCGGCCGAACCCGTCGAGGACCGCGCGGACGTCCTCGACGTACCGGCGCAGGGCATGGCCCTCCGGCGTGCCGACGCGCCCGCTCTCCCCGCGTCCCCGCAGGTCGAGCGCGAGGACATGGGCGTCCGGGAGCGTGTCGAGGAACCCCGACTCCGCCCAGATCCGCCGGTCCATGGCCACCCCGTGGACGAGGACGAGGGTCTCGCCCGGCCCGGGCCTGCTGAAGCCCCGGATCGGCGTGCCGTCGCGGGAGAACACCTCGAAGACGTCCTGACGGCTCGTGCCGTTACCGTCCCGCACCGACCCTCCCCGACTCGACGGCGGCCCGCCCCGACTCGGCCGCGGCCCGCTCCGACTCGGCCGCGGCCTCCCGCAGCTCGGCCGCCCGGCCCAGCTCGTCCCGCATGCCGTCGCGCACCGCGAGGACGAGACCGCGCCGGCCCTCCAGATGGATCCAGCCGCGCCGCGCCCATTCCCGTACCGTCGCGTGCACCTCGTCCTCCGGCCGGCCCGTCATCGCGGCGACCTGGCCGACGGCCTGGTGCAGCCGCCCGCCGTGCACGAGACAGCGGAACAACTGGTCGTCGCCTCCCCGCAGGACATGCCGCCCGGTGCCCACATGCGGCCGGCCGTCATGCAGCACGGTCATGTTCGGCCCGAACCGGAACGAGAACCGCGACTGTTCGTGCAGCTTCTTCCACAGGCCCACCCGGGCCCCGAGGCGCCGCCGCAGCGCGAGCATCTCCGCGGCCAGGGCTGTGTCGTCCCGCCCCGCCAGCTCCACATGGTCGAACGAGTAGGCCATCTCGGCGCGTTCGGCGGCCGTGCGGCCCGCGTGCACGAAGCGGTACTTCGGCTCGGGCCCGTCCAGCGCGATACCGAACTCGTCGGGCTTCTCGAAGTACGGGCTGTAGCGGTCGACCCGGACCTTGCTCACCGTCGACGGCGGCGCGAGATGCGTGATGAACGGGATCAGCCGCAGCTGCTCCTGAAGCATCGCCGCCGTCTCGTCGGGCATCGCCGACAGCAGGTTCCACTGGGCGTCGATGCCCAACTCCTGGCACAGCACCAGGAAACGCAGGTTGTGGAAGGCGGTCGCCCCCTTGCGCAGCAGCTTCAGCGCACCGCTGCTCAGGCTCTCGATGCCCGGCTGCACCATGGTGACGCCCGCCGCCCGCATCTCGCCCACCTCCCGCGGCCCCAGATTGGCCTTCACCTCGAAGAACGTGGTGATGTCGACCTCCGCCGCGGCGAGTTCGGCGAGACCGTTGTCGTTCCTGGCGAGGATCGTGTCGACCGCGTACGTGTCGAACACACCGTGCTCCTCGGTCAGCCGGCGCAGGGTCTCGGTCAGCTGCCCGCCCGGCTTGCTGCGGTAGACCATCCCGCTGCCGTTCTCCCCGCAGAAGGTGCACTGGAGCTTCTCGCCCCACCAGCAGCCCCGCGACATCTGGAACGGAAGCGCCACGTGCGGGGCGATCAGCTCACGGTGCGGCAGTGCCCGCAGCCGCTCGAAGTACTCCGCGTACCGGGGCACCGGCGCCGACTCGGCCGGCTGCACCGTCGGCGACGACACCCGCAACCCGCCCTCGTGCCGCAGGACCAGACCGGGGGCCGCCGTAAGGTCGCCGGCGCCGCGCGCGGCCCGGACCGCTGCCACCGCCGCCTCGCCCTCGCCCTGCACGACCGCGTCGACGAACGGGTACGCCCGCATCACGGCCTGCCCCATGGGCCGGTCGCAGTTGGCCCCGCCGAGCAGCACCATTCGCTCGGGCGCCTGGTCCTTGACGGCCCGGGCGACGGCCAGCGCGGGCATCAGCTGACTGAACGACGTGGTGAACCCGAAGCACTCGGCGCCGGTCGCCACCAGCCGCCCGGCGAGCCCCGCCGCGAACCCGGGCGCCACTGCGCGCAGCGCCAGCACCCGCGCCACCAGCTCCTCGGCCACCCCGTGCTCGGTGAGGAAGGCGGCGTACCGGGCGCGGACGTCCGCCTCCTCCTCGGGACCAGGGGCGTCCAGGACCCCGCCGAAGATCCAGTCCCCGACGCCGAGCCCGTACAACTCCTCGCCGATCGTGTCGTAGACGGTGACGAACTCCGCCGGATCGCACTCCAGCGCGTCGACGGCGTACTCGAACCAGTCCAGGTACGCGTACACCGGCGTGATCGGATCACCGTCCCCCGCGCCCTCCAGCGCCGCGAGGGTGGCGATCTGGATGGACGGGCGGTACAGGCTGTTCCAGGGCGGTGCCACGAGCGCGAGCCTCACCGGGGCGCACCTCCGTGCTCCTCGCGCGGCCGCGGCCCCAGCCGTTCGCCGAGGCGCCCGGTCGGCAGCACCGGATAGCCCGCCCGCGCCTTGTCGAACATCTCCAGGCCCGGCGCGACGACGTCGACGACCGTGACGGACCCCGGCGGCGTCAGCACCCGGTGGTGGACGTCGACGCCCAGCTCCCGCAGCCGGTCCACGAGATGCCGCAGCAACCGCTCGGGGCTCGCGGACGCGGGCAGCCCGTCGTCCGCCTCGAACGCCCGCCGCTCGTGCGGCAGCTGGGCGACGTCGAACCGGGCGGCGGCGAGATGGCGGGGGTAGCGGGCCAGCGCGGTGGCGATCTGCCCGGCCTCGGTGTCCGCGTCCACCGGCCCGTGCTCGAACATCGTGCGCACCTGGAGGTATTCGAGCAGGGCCCGCTGCAACGCGTACGTCCGCACCGGCGAGGCCCCGCTGCCGATCAGCCGCACGTCCTCCCGGCTCCGCGCGTCGCACACCACATAGGCCGGTACGCCGGTGTCGCAGGTGATGTCGACGATCAGCACCGGCGCCCCGCGGACCTCCTCGACCGTGCCGGTCAGCTCCCGCAGTTCCGTGGGCAGCGTGTCGTGGTCGACCACCCGCAGCTCGGGCCCCTCGCCGGGCAGGCCGAAGTACGACCGGGCCAGCTGGTACGACCAGGCGTCCCGCTCGATCAGCTCGTTGACGGCGTGCACCAGCGCCTCGTGCGGGGTGGCGCCCGCCGCGTAACCGGCGCTGGAGGTGTAGTGCCACAGCGGCTGGAACGACCGGTCGTCGTCCGGGTGGGGCCAGTTGCGGTAGCCGCCGTCGCGCAGGAACACGGGGTGCCGGTGCGGCCGCCCGGCCGGGGCACCGTCCGCCCGCCCGGTGAGGACCTCGTCCACCGGCCGGTACGTACGGGTCAGCACGGGCGCGTCCGGCATGATGCCGCCGAGCCGGCGCAGCAGCGCGGACCGCCGGGCGGTGGCCTGCCCCGCGATCTCCCGCCCCGGCAGGAACTCCGCCTCCGACGCCCGTGGATCACGGCGCCAGTCCAGGTGGTAGTGCTCGGCGCTCTCGAACAGCGCGCTCGCCATGCTCCGGTGCCCCAGCCCCTTGCCGGAGCTGCGGGAACAGAGCGCGCCCTGCGCGTCCGTCAGCCGCACCTCGTACGTGGGCGCGGACTCGATGCCGTACTTGCGGATGTCGGCCGTGAGCCGCTCCGCGGCCAGCCAGTCCCCGACGGCGGACAGCGCCTGCTGGATGGCCGTCTCACGCTCAGGCGGAACGTCGTCCTTGGCGGCCCCGTCCAGCAGGGCCACGGTCAGCAGATCGGTCTCGGCGGGCGTCTCGGCCCGCGTCTCGGCCGGAGTCTTGATGGGCGTCTTGATGGGCGTCTCGGCGGGACGGGTCAAGGGTCCTCCTCACTTCTCCCGTGTCGAACACGGGGATGCCTGCGCGGACAAGGCCCAGGAGAGGCTGCGGATCCGACACCACATGGGCGAAGCAGAGACGGGTCCTGGGGATGTCCGGGCCTGAGATGTCGACGGCACCGGAGTCGGCCCACACGGTGATGCCGCCGGCCTCCAGCTCTTCCAGGGGGGACGCCGGGTGCGGCCCGTCGTCGTACGGCGTCCGACCGCCGGCCGGACCGCTCAGCTCGAAGTCCAAGGTCGCGCACCGTGTGAGCAGCGGCCACCGCTCGAAGCGGCGCAGAAAGAAACGCTCGGCCGGCTCGGCGGTGGGGTTCGACCGCCACATCGTCCGGGCCTGCGCGAGCTCCAGCAGTGCCCGGTCGGTCGCCTCGGCCCGGGTCGCGCCGCACCCCAGCCCGGTGGCCGGCATCAGCCGCCCGCGGCCGTACTCCACGGCGAGCACGGCCGGCGTACGGACCGCGCCGCCCAGCGGCAGCACCAGCGTCTCGTCACCCGCCGACCGGGGCCGCGCCGGACCCGCCAGACAACGGTGCAGGAAGACCCCGTAACCGATCAGCTCCGTCAGCTCCAGCAGCGCCCCACGCAGGGCCGCCTCCGGCGTCGGAGCGACGGCCCAGCCGACCGTGCTCGACAGCCGCGCCTCCGGTGCCGTCAGCGTGCCCGCGCGCAACTCCTCGCCGGCGACCCACGGCGAGGACCAGTACAGCGGCACCCGGCGCGGCCGGTCCCCGGTCAGCGGCCGGTACGTCCGGCTCGCGCAGCCCTCCGGGGCGGTGCGCACCCCGCCCGCCGGGAAGGGCGGGACCGGGCCGGAGCCCGTGCCGGGGTCCGCTGAAGCCGTCGGCGGACGGGCGACCGTTGCGTAGGGAGTGCACGCCACCAGCCGCTCCACGGCTTCGGACAGGGCCTTCGCCCGTGCCACGGCCTCGGTCGTGGCGGTGCCGTAGCCATCGGCCTGCGCCGTGCCCTCGGCGGGGCGCACGGTGCACCGCACGGTCACCGTTCGATCCGACGGATACGAACGGTGGACGATCTCGCGCAGCTCACACTCCGTCGCCGTCGCTTCGAGCATGCTCCCTCTCCCGGTGGTCCGTCTCGCCGACTTCACACCCGCCGGCTACTCACCGGCCGGCGCTCAAGAGGTGGCTTCGCCGTCCCAGGCACCCCAGGACTCCAGCTCCTCCATCTCCAGAGCGCTCAGTTCGGCGTTGTTGGGGTCGTCGTTGAGGAAATCCGCTGTCATGCAGTCGAATACGACTACGGGTCCCATGTCTCGATCCTTTCGTCGGTCTGGGTTGCCGTTCGATTTCGGTTCCAGTGCCTCATGGGGTACGCGGTGGCCCGCATCCGCGCGATGGGCGGCCTCCTTACGGTCGAGCGGTGAGCGTGAGGGGTACGGGGGTACGAGCCCGCCGGGGAGTGCCCTTGGGCGGTGGGGTGCGATAGGCCGAGGGCTGCTCGCGTACCGCCAGTGCGATGACCTTCGTGCCTTCGATGTAGACCCACCGCTTGCGCTGCCAGGTGCGCAGCGTTTCCAGGGCCTGGTCCCAGCGTTCCCCCTGCCACTCCTGCCCTTGGAGGTCGCGGAACCGGGTGCCGCCGACGACGGCGCGGAACAGCCGCGCCTCCTCGCCCCGCAGGGTGGTGGTGTGCGGCGGCAGACCGGGTCGTTCGTCGGTGAGGGTGAGCGAGTCGAAACCGAGCCGGTAGGTGAAGCGGGCGGACTCGTGGTGCGCGCGCCACAGCCGGACGCGCGCGGCGAGCCGGCGCCGTACGGGCCCGTTGTCGGGATCGTCCGTGAAGTCGCCCTCGAAGTGGTACGCGATGTCCCACAGATCCTCCGGGGACAGGCGGGGATAGGCGTACTGGTAGCCCGGCAACGGGCTGGTCAGGGTGAGCCCGTAGCTCTCGGGCGCCTCGACGTACGGGCTGAACCGGTCGAAGCGGATCAATGTGATGTGCGGCGGCGTCAGATGCGTCAGCGACGCGACGACGTCGAGCTGCGCCTTGAGGGAGTCGGGCGTCTCGTGCGGATACCCGGTGAGGATGTTCCAGTCCGCCCGCACGCCGTACTCGGCGCAGCCCAGCAGGAACCGGATGTTCTGGTACGCCGTGGCGCCCTTCCTGAGATGCCGCAGCCCCTCCGTGCTGAGGCTCTCGATCCCCGGCTGCACGGAACGGACCCCCGCGCGGCGCACGGCCCGGATGTCGGCCCATTCCATGTTGGCCTTGACCTCGAAGAACAGCGAGTGGTCGGTGTTGAGTTTCTCCACCAACGGCAGTGCTGTGTCGAGGTATTTGAGGTCGAGGATGTTGTCGACGGCGAAGAAGTCGAGGACGCCGTAGCGGTCCATCAGATGCCGCAGCTCGTCGGCGACGGTGTCGGGGTTCTTGCTGCGGTACGCCATGGTCGCGCCGTTGAGGCCGCAGAAGGTGCAGTGGGTCTTGGCGCCCCACCAGCAGCCGCGGGAGAACTCCACGGGCAGGGTGATCTCGGGTTCGAGGGTGTGCAGCCCGGCGGCGTGCAACTGCTCGAAGAAACCGTCGTAGTTGGGGGTGGGTACGTCCAGGTCGGAGGCGGTGAGCGGCGCGGCCCGCGCGTCGTCGTCGGCGGGCAGCCGGGTGACGAGGCGGCCTCGCGTACGGAGCGGGCCGCCGGCCTCGGTCTGGCGGAGCAGGGCGACGAAGGCGTCCTCGCCGGGGCCGTCCACGATGGCGTCCACCGCCGGGTAGTTGGCGAGGAGGGCGCGGCCCATCGAGCCCTCGCAGTTGCTGCCGCCCAGCACGATCACCCCGCCGTAGCCGAGCTCCCGCAGGCGCTCGGCCACCGCCAGCGACGGGCCGTTCTGACTGAACATCGAGGTGAAGCCGACGACGTCCGGCGCGGACTGAAGCAGTGCCTCGGCCGTCCGCTCCACATGCCGGTCCGCCACCTCGCGCAACGCGTCGACCAGCTCGATCGACGCGTCGTCGACCCGCCTCGCCCGTAACTGGGCGAAGTACGCCTCCCGCCGCTCGGCATCGCCCCGGCGGCACGAGAAGATCCAGTCGCCCACCGAGAGGTGGTAGAGCTTTTCGGAGACCAGCTCATAGGCTTCCGACCATTTCTCGTCGGAGAACCCGAGCATTCTCTGGGCCAGTCCGTAGAAATCCAGATAGGAATAGCGTGCGTCTGCTTGCCAGCCTTCGCTCTCGGCAAGTGAGCGCAGAATACCGACCTGAATCGAGGGTCGGATGACGCTGTTCCAAGGCATTGATACAAGGGAAACGTTTTTGGCGGCAGGCACGAAAACAACCCCCGGAGCCGGTTGCGGCAACTCGAATCACCGTAGGAGGGGTGGATTCCACGAGTCAACAGTGCCTAAAGCATTGGTATAGGTTGGCTGGAAACATTCGTCCAGCATGCACTCATGGGTGCGCGCGGCCACGTATTCGTGATCAACTTTGCGATCGGCGGGGGAGGTTCGCAGGTCGCCTGCATATGTGCAGGTGGGAGGCGTGGTGGACAGTGGCATCGATCGGGTTGTACGGTGTATGGTGCTCCTGCGTCATGATGCGACAGGAGTTGACGCGAGCTGGCCCTGCGGATCGGAAAATATCCGACGAGGGCTTTATCATGCGCTCGCCGAACCAAATTTCCCGCCGACCCTATTTCTGTGCGCAGAGATGCGCAGAGAGGCGAGAAGTCGCGTGAAGATTTCCCTGACGGGTGCGGCGGAGACACTCCTCGCCCCCCTCTACGCCCGCGCGCTCGACGCCCGATCCGCCCACCCCCTGCTGGGTGACCGCATCGCGGCCGATCTGCTGGACCGCATCGACTACGACTTCGGCCGGCTCGGCATGGGAGAGACCTCCGCCGTCGGCGTGGCCCTGCGCGCCCGCTATTTCGACCGGCGGGTCCGCGCATTCCTCGACGCCCACCCCGAATCCACCGTGGTCCATCTCGGCTGCGGCCTGGACAGCAGGTTCGAGCGTCTCGCCCCCGGCCCCGGCGTGCGCTGGTTCGACCTCGACCAGCCCGACGTCATCGAACTGCGCAAGCGGCTCTACCCGGCCCGCCCCGGCCACGAGACCCTCGCCGCCTCCGTCACCGAAACGGACTGGCCGGCCCAGGTCCCCACCGACCGCCCCGTCCTCGTGGTCGCCGAGGGCCTCAGCATGTACCTCTCCGCCGACGAGGGGCCCCACCTGCTGCGCACCCTCGTCGCCCGCTTCCCGCACGGCGAGCTGCTGTTCGACACGTACTCCCGGTTCGCCGTACGGTCCACCCGCTCCCTGACCCTCTTCCGCAAGACGGGCGCCCGGCTGGCCTGGGGCGTGGACGACCCACGCGAACTGGAGCGCGGGATACCCGGGTTGCGGCTGATCGAGGCCGACAGCGCGTACGCCACCGCGGCCGGGGTCGATGTGCGCCACCTGCCCCGCAAACTGCGGCTACGCATGCGGATCGACACCCACGTCCTGTCCCGGCTCCCGGTACTGCGCGGCATCGGCCACATCTCCCGCTACGCCTTCGACACACCTGACTGACGGAGCCGGGGGTCTCCGGCCGGCCGGAAGCCCTCGGTTACGGGGAGCCCGGTCGCTGCGAGGCCCGGCTGGCCGGAGGCTTCCGGTCACGGGGCCCCCGGCCGGCCGGGAGCCTCCGGTCGCTGGGAGCCCTCGGCTAGCCGGAGGCTTCCGGTTGCTGGGGCACCGGTTACTGGGAGCCCTCGGCTAGCCAGAAGCTTCCGGTCAGCTGGGGGCTCCCGGTCACTGGGAGCCCTCGGCCAGCCGGACGCCTCCGGTCGCTGGGAGCCCCCGGCCGGTCGACAGCTTCCGGTTGCTGGGAGCCCTCGGTCGGCCGACAGCCCCCGGTCACTGGGAACCCTCGGTCGGCCGGAAGCCCTCCGCTAGCCGGAAGCCTCCGGTCTCTGCGGGGCCCGGCTAGCCGGAAGCTTCCGGTCACCTGGGAACCCCCGGTCACTGGGAGCCCTCGGCTAGCCGACAGCCCCCGGTTGCTGGGAGCCCTCGGCTAGCCGAAGTTCCCGGTCACTGGGAGCCCTCGGCTAGCCGGAAGCCTCCGGTCTCTGCGGGGCCCCGGCTAGTCGGAGGCTTTCGGTTGCTGGGGCCCCGGTTGCTGGGAGCACCTGGCTAGCCGGAAGTCTCCGGTCACCTGGGAGCCCCCGGTCACTGGGAGCCCTCGGCCGGCCGGAAGCTTCCGGCCGCTGGGAGCCCTCGGCTAGCCGGAGCCTCCGGTCGCTGCGAGGCCCCGGCTAGCAAGAAGCTTCCGGTTGTTGGGAGCCCTCGGCTACCCGGGAGCTTCCGGTCGCTGGGAGCTGTCGGCCAGCCGGACGCCTCCGGTCGCCTGGGAGCTGCCGGTCGGCCGATAGCCCCCGGTCGCCTGGGAGCCCCCGGTCACCCTGGGGCCCTCGGCAAGCCGGGACCCGGGCCGACGGTGCCCCGAACGGCCGGGGGTCCCGGCCGTTCGGGAAGTCCCGACAGTTGGGGGCCGGGATCATCCCGGAATCCGAGCTGCCGGGGGCCCCGGCAGCTCGGGAAGTCTCGACAGTTGGGGCCCCGGACCACCCGGGAACTCCGACTGCCGGGGACCCCGGCCGCTCTGAACCCCCGGCCACCCGGCGGCGACGCCGGTCAACCATCCGACGGGCCACCGGCCCCCGACCCAGAATGCCCCGATGCTGCCGCTCTACCTCATCTCCCACGGCCTGTCCCTGCTGGGCAACACCGTGGCCTCCATCGCCCTCCCCTGGCTGGTGCTGCTGCGCACCGGCGACGCCACCGCGGTCGGCCTCGTCGCCGCCGCGAGCGCCCTGCCGATGCTCCTGTCGGCCGTCGCCGGAGGCGTACTCATCGACCGCGTCGGCCGCCGCCGCCTCTCCATCGGCGCCGACCTCGCCTCCGCCGCCTGCGTCGCCGCACTCCCCGTCGTCGACGGCCTCCTCGGCCTCACCGTCGTCTGGTTCGTCGTCCTCGGAGTCGCCGGCGCCGTCTTCGACGTACCCGGCATGACCGCCCGGGAGGCCCTCGCACCGGACATCGCCGAAGCCACCGGCATCGGCATGGAACGCCTCGCCGGACTCCGCGAGAGCATCGCCGGCGGCGTCGTGATCCTCGCCCCGGCCGCCGCCGGCGGACTCATCATGCTCGTCGACCCGGCGACCGTCCTCTGGCTCACCGCCGGCTGCTCGGCCCTCGCCGCGCTCGTCACCCTCGCCCTCCCCAAGACCATCGGCGCCCAGCCCACCGCCACGGCCCAGGGCGCCGGCCTGCGCAGCGACCTCAAGCGCGGACTCGGCGTCCTGCGCGGCGACCGCGTCCTCACCGCCGTCACCCTGGTCTCGGCCGGCAGCGTCGCCGTCCTCGCCCCGCTCCAGAACCTGGTGCTCCCCGTCCACCTCGTGGGCAAGGACTCACCCGGCGGCTTCGGCGTCGTGGTCTCCCTCCTCGCCGTCGGCGGCATCGCCGGCGCCGGCCTGTACGCGGCCATCGGCACCCGCTGGACACGCCGCACCGTCTTCGTCGCCGCCCAGCTCACCTCCACCATCGGCATCGCCGGGCTCGCGCTCCTGCCCCCGGTGCCCGTCATGTGGGCGGCCGCCGTCCTGGCCGGCGCCGGCGCGGGCCCGCTGCCCGCACTCTTCCTGGTCCTCGTCACCGAACGGATCCCGGAGGAGGTACGCGGCCGAGTCCTCGGACTCCAGAACGCCGTATCGATGACCGCCGTCCCGCTGGGCACCCTCGTCGCCGGTCTGGCCGTCGACTGGATCGGCCTCCGCCAGACCGGCGCACTCCTCGCCGTCGCCTGGTGCGTGGTCACCCTCGCGATCGTGGCCCTGCCCGCACTCCGGGGCCTCGACGCCGGCCGCGGCAAGTCCGAGACCCCCAACGAGGATCAGACGACTCCCAACGAGGATCAGACGACCCCCGACGAGGGGCAGACGACCCCCAACGCGGATCAGGCGCCCCACCACGGCGGATCGCCCATCCCCGGCCAGGGCACGGAAAACGCGGACACCCCCACGACCTGACCGCCGGGGCGGGTCATTTGGCACCCACTCCCTCAGTGGTGTAGACCAGTCGCGGGGCGGTCCCGCAAGCTGTCCCGCGTACGGTCAACCGTGGGTCACTGAGACAAAGCGGCTCGGATCAGGGAAACAGGGAGAGTAGCCATGGCCAGTAAGGCTGAGAAGATCGTCGCCGGACTCGGCGGCCTCGACAACATCGAAGAGGTCGAAGGCTGCATCACGCGCCTGCGCACCGAGGTCAACGACCCCTCCCTCGTCGACGAGGCCGCCCTCAAGGCCGCCGGAGCCCACGGCGTCGTCAAGATGGGCACCGCGATCCAGGTCGTCATCGGCACGGACGCCGACCCCATCGCCGCGGAGATCGAAGACATGATGTGAACCGCGCCCGCTCGCCCCGAGGCTGAACCGCGCCCGCCCGCCCCGAGGCGGTGGGCCGGACGCACCGCCACGGCCGTCGCAGGGGCTCCTTCCCGCTGGGGGAGGAGCCCCTTCCGTATGTGCCGCTAGGCTCAGCGCCATGTCTCGTATCGACGGCCGCACGCCCGAACAGCTCCGCCCCATCACCATCGAACGCGGGTGGAGCAAGCACGCCGAGGGCTCCGTCCTCGTCTCCTTCGGCGACACGAAGGTCTTCTGCACCGCCTCCGTCACCGAGGGCGTCCCCCGCTGGCGCAAGGGCAGCGGCGAGGGCTGGGTGACCGCCGAGTACTCCATGCTCCCCCGCGCCACCAACACCCGCGGCGACCGCGAATCCGTACGCGGCAAGATCGGCGGCCGCACCCACGAGATCTCCCGCCTCATCGGCCGCTCCCTGCGCGCCGTCATCGACTACAAGGCGCTCGGCGAGAACACCATCGTCCTGGACTGCGACGTCCTCCAGGCCGACGGCGGCACCCGCACGGCGGCCATCACCGGCGCGTACGTGGCCCTGGCCGACGCCGTGTCCTGGGCCCAGGGCAAGAAGCTGATCAGGGCCAACCGCCAGCCCCTGACGGGCACCGTCTCGGCGGTCTCCGTCGGCATCGTCGGCGGCGTCCCCCTCCTCGACCTCTGCTACGAGGAGGACGTCAAGGCCGACACCGACATGAACGTCGTCTGCACCGGCGACGGCCGCTTCGTCGAGGTCCAGGGCACCGCCGAGGCCGAGCCGTTCGCCCGCGAGGAACTCAACTCGCTGCTCGACCTGGCCGTTTCCGGCTGCACGGAGCTGGCGCTCCTGCAGCGCAAGGCCCTTGATACGGTCCTCGAAAGGTAAAGAGCACCCCAAGAGCGGTGGCCGCCGACAGCAACCACGACGGCCTCGCCCGCGTCCTTGCACATACGGGCGCACGGCACACCACCGTGCGCCCGGCCATATCGGCAGTTGCCGTACCCAGGGGCCGTCAGGCCTGCATCCACCAGGAGGACCGTTCCATGGCCGCGAGCCGCCGACGTCGTATGACCGCCATCGCCGGAGCCGTAGCTGCCGTCGCCCTCACGGCCGGGCTCACCACCGGCTGTGACGCCGTGAGCAAGGCCCTGGACTGCGTCCAGACCGCCGAGGCCATCGCCCAGAGCGTGGGCGACCTCCAGCAGGCCGTCGAGAGCGCCGCGAACGACCCGACGCAGCTGGAGGAGTCCCTCGACTCCATCGACAAGAACCTCGACGAGATCGGCGACAAGACCGACAACACCGACGTCAACAAGGCCGTCGACGACCTCCAGAAGGCCGTCACCGACACGCGTACGGCCGTGGAGAACGGGGACGCCACCCCCGACATCAGCGGCATCACGGATGCGGCGGGCGAGCTGACGAAGGTCTGCACGTCGTAACTCGCGGGAGGCGGCCGGCGGGGATCGCGATACTGGTGGGCATGACCCGCCTGATCCTCGCCACCCGCAACGCCGGCAAGCTCACCGAGCTGAAGGCCATCCTCGCCGACGCAGGCCTCTCCCACGACCTCGTCGGCGCGGACGCCTACCCCGACGTCCCCGACGTCAGGGAAACCGGCGTCACCTTCGCCGAGAACGCCCTGCTGAAGGCCCACGCCCTCGCCCGGGCCACGGGCTTCCCCGCCATCGCCGACGACTCCGGCCTCTGCGTCGACGTCCTGAACGGTGCCCCGGGCATCTTCTCCGCCCGCTGGGCCGGCCGCCACGGCGACGACAAGGCCAACCTGGACCTGCTCCTGGCCCAGCTCGGCGACATCGCCGACGAACACCGGGGCGCCCACTTCGCCTGCGCCGCCGCCCTCGCCCTGCCGGACGGCACGGAGCGGGTCGTCGAGGGCCGCCTGAGGGGCACCCTCCGCCACACCCCCGTCGGCACGAACGGCTTCGGCTACGACCCGATCCTCCAGCCGGAGGGAGAGTCCCGAACGTGCGCGGAGCTGTCGCCGGAGGAGAAGAACGCGATCAGCCACCGGGGCAAGGCGTTCCGAGGGCTGGTGCCGGTGTTGCGGGAGCTGTTGGGCTGACTTCACGAAGGAGCCCCGCGCCTTCGAATCGAAGGCGCGGGGCTCCTTCTTTCTGTACGCCCGGTCGGATTCGAACCGACAAACACAACCACCTAAAGATTGCCGCTCAGCCCTTGGCGTACGGGCGCCTGTGCATTCCCCTACGTTACAGGGTTCGCCGTCGACCGCCTCGACACCAGGTACTGGTGACTGCGTGGCAGTTCGGGCACAACAGCCGCAGATTCTGCCGCCGATCATCCCGCCAATCCCCGTTGATGTGGTCGACCTCCAAGGTCATGGGCTTGCCGAGCCACTCGGGGCCGATACCGCACTCTGCGCACTCCTCGACTTCGCCCACCTCCGAGAGCGCCCTGCGCAGCAGGTGCGTTCTCGTCCGACGCGCGCCGTCGTGCCGGATCAGGAGGTCTTCGGCGCTCCTGAGGGGTGTGGTGCCCGGCCCGCCACGCTGATGCGCCTGGCCCAAGAAGTGGGATGTGTCGACACCGGCCTCGGTCACCCAGCAGCGGAGCTGGGCGCGCAGCCTGCTGTTGTAGGGCTCCATCCCCAGAGCGCGGAGTGCGCCTGCCAGGGAGGTTGCTTCCTCGACGGCTCGGCGCAGCTCGTCGGCGGCTGGTCTGTCGGGTGTTGCTCTCGCTCGCCTTTGGCGGGGCATGTGGGACACGTCGATCCCGAAACGATCGAAGCGGCGAAAGAGATGGCGGCGCAGTTGCCCATAAGGCCGTGTGCCGAAGAAGGCGATGACCTCCTCGATGTCGGAACACTGTGCCGCTGCCTGCGCCAACCGCTCCCGGGTGTACCGCACACCGCTGCTCACGAGGAACGTCCTTTGCCGCGCCCTCGGTAAGTGTCCGTCGTCGAGTGGCAGTTGGGGCACAGGAACCGCAGGTTCCCGATGCGGTTGTCGCGCCAATTGCCGTCGATGTGGTCGACCTCCAAGGGGAGCGCGTACCCCCGCCACACCGCGTCCGTCCCGCACAGGGCACATTGCTCCGGCACACCGGACGCCCTTATCGCCCACCTGAGCCGGTCGCTCGGGATACGCCGAGCCTGGCCGACCGGCTGCTCGACGAGCAGTGCTTCCGGAGTTCGGGGACGCCATGTCCTGCCCCGCTGCGTCGGCAACCGGAAGTGCGAGATGTCGATGCCGTACGCCTTGATCCGGCGGCTGATGTGCGTGTGGTGTCCACCGACGACCTCGAGTCCGAGACGCCGCAGGACTTCGCACATGTTCGTCGACGCCGTAACGGCCTCCTGAAGGATCTCCCGCGTCCACTTCACGCCCTCCTGCTCGAAGTGCGAGACATCCACTCCCAGTTTCTTCATCCGCTCGAAGACGTACCGTCGCGTCGAGCTCTTCGGATCCACCCCGAGCCTCCCCAGCGCCTCCGACAGCGTCCATGCCCCCCGAGCCGCCTCCTCCAGTCGCTCCTTGGTGTATGCGCTTGCCGCCATCGAACCCCTCCATCCCGGCCACGTGTTCGTGGTCTCGTACGGAGTAACGAACCGTTAATCGGACAGTCGCGCCTGAAATGCGGACGGCCCGTACCGGGGGTGATCCGGTACGGGCCGTTCTCAGTCGGCGGGGCGGGGGCTCAGATGCCGATGTCCTTGATGATCTTCGCCACGTGGCCCGTCGCGCGGACGTTGTAGAGGGCCCGTTCGACCTTGCCCTCCTCGTCGACGACGATCGTGGAGCGGATGACGCCCATGTACGTCTTGCCGTAGTTCTTCTTCTCGCCGAACGCGCCGTACGCGTCGAGGACCGTCTTGTCGGGGTCGCCGAGAAGGGTGACCTTCAGGGACTCCTTCTCGCGGAACTTGGCGAGTTTCTCGGGGGCGTCGGGGGAGATGCCGAGGACGTCGTACCCGGCGTCCGCGAGGAGCTCCAGGTTGTCGGTGAAGTCGCAGGCCTGCTTGGTGCAGCCGGGTGTCAGGGCCGCCGGGTAGAAGTAGACGATGACCTTGCGGCCCTTGTGGTCGGACAGGGACACCTCGTTGCCGTCGGCGTCCGGGAGGGTGAAGGCGGGGGCCACGTCCCCGGGCTGGAGTCGCTCGCTCATCGGTCCAGCGTAATGGCGGGCCCTGAGGGTCCGGGGCCGGGTGGAGCTGACAGACTGTCCGGAACAAAAGACTTTTAGCGACAACGGAGGCAGCGCGGTGGCGGATACCTCGGACCCCAGGACGCCGGTCGAGATCGAGGCGGACATCAAGCGCCGCCGCGCCGATCTCGCCGAGACGCTCGACGAGATCGGCGTCCGGGTGCATCCCAAGACCATCGTGGGCGACGCCAAAGCCAAGGTCGTCTCCAACATCGACCACACCCTCGGCAAGGCGTACGTATCGGTCAATCGTGTGGTCAGCGACGTCAGGGGTCAGTTCGTCGACGCGGACGGGGCGCCGCGCGTCGAGCGCATCGTGCCGGTCGCCCTCGTGGTCGTCGGCGTCGTGGGGCTGCTCGCCCTCGGGACCCGGCGTCGTAGGGCCTGACGGAGACGGGTCGGGAAGACAGGTAGGTTCGGGGCGTGAGCGAGAAGACCCAGCACGACAAGTTGCCCATCCGGATGCTGCACGACCGTGTGCTCGTGCGGCAGGACACCGCCGAGGGCGAGCGGCGTTCCGGCGGCGGCATCCTGATCCCCGCGACGGCGGCCGTGGGCCGGCGGCTCGCCTGGGCCGAGGTCGTCGCGGTCGGCCAGAACGTCCGCACCGTCGAGCCCGGCGACCGCGTCCTCTACGACCCCGAGGACCGGGCCGAGGTCGAGGTCCGGGGCGTCGCGTACGTCCTGATGCGTGAGCGTGACCTGCACGCCGTGGCCGCGGACCGGTTCGAGGGGTCGGAGGACTCCACGGGCCTGTATCTCTGATCGCGTCTCGCGCGGGGACATCGCGGGGGTTCAGTGGACAGAAGGGGCTGGTGACCATCGTCACCAGCCCCTTCTGTCGTCCGGATAAGGCCGCTCAGGCCGTCAGGCCGTCAGGGCGCTAGGGGAACGTCCCCTCCGTCGTCCCGCCCCCTGTCGTCCCTCCGCCGTCCGTCGTGCCTCCGTCGGTGGTGGTGCCTCCGTCGGTGGTCGTTCCGCCGTCCGTTGTGGGGCCGCCGGTGGACGTCGTTCCGCCGTCCGTTGTGGGGCCGCCGGTGGACGTCGTTCCGCCGTCGGTCGCGGGGGTGCCGCCGGTGGTGGTGCCGCCGTCGGTCGCGGGGGTGCCGCCGGTGGCCGTGCCCCCGTCGGTGCCGTCGTCCGGCCGGCCGGTCTCCTCCTCGCCCGTGGCGCCGCCGGTCTCCTCCTCGCCCGTGGCGCCGGGCTCGTCGGCGGGGGTGCTGGGCGGGGTGATGACGACGTCGGCGCCGATCTGGAGGTCGAGGTCGAAGTCCTTGACCTTCTTGCCCTTCAGGGCGGCCTTGGTGAACTGTGCCCAGATCTCCGTTGGCGCCCCACCGCCGTTGATACGGGGCAGGCCCATGGCGCCGTACAGCGGCTTGTGGACGCCCGTCTTGGGGTCCTGGCCCATGACGGAGACGACCGTGGCGAGGTCGGGGGTGTAGCCGGCGAACCAGGCCGCCTTGTCCTCCTCGGCCGTACCGGTCTTGCCGGCCACCGGGTGGCCGGAGGCCTGCGCGGCGGTGGCGGTGCCGCTCTGGACGACGCTCTGCAGCACGGCGGTGGTGGTGTCGGCGGCCTTGCGGCTGACGGCCTGCGTGGACTCCGTGGAGGGGAGCTTGATCGCCTCGCCGTCCTTGGAGATCTTCTCGATCATCGTGTACGTGCCGTGCTTGCCGTGGTTGGCGAGCGTGGCGTACGCCTCCGTCATGTCGAGGACGCTCGCGGTGGCGGTGCCCAGGGCGATGGACGGGTACGGGTTCATGTCCGGGGTGTTCTTGGGCAGTCCGAGGTCGATCGCGGTCTTCCTGACCTTCTCGGGGCCGACGTCCACGGCCATCTGCGCGTACACCGAGTTCACGGAGCTCTGGGTGGCCTGGCGGACGGTGATGTTGCCGTAGTTGACGAAGTCCTCGTTCTCGGGGTCGTAGACCGGGCCGGGCCAGCCCCTCACGGGCCGCTTGTTGGTGCCGTCGTAGATCGTGTTCGGGGTGATCGCCTGGCCGCTCTGGGTGTTGGAGGCGTTCTCCACGGCGGCGGTGAACACGAACGGCTTGAAGGTCGAGCCGACCTGGAAGTCGCGGCGGGTCGCGTTGTTCACGTACTGCTTGGTGTAGTCGATGCCGCCGTACATCGCGATGACCTTGCCGGACTTCGGGTCGATGGAGACGCCGCCGGCGCGGACGTAGTTGTCGACCTTGCGGTTCTTCTTGTCGAGCTTGTCCATGAGCTGGTCGTCGACGGCCTTGATGAAGGCGTTCTGCATCTTGGGCTGGATGGTGGTGGTGATGCGGTAGCCACCGCCGTTCTCCAGCGCCTCCTCGTCGATGATCTTGTTGGTGACGAGGTACGACTTGATGGCCTCGACGAGGTAGCCGCGCTGGCCGGAGAAGGCGGTGGACGTGGTGGTCTGCTTCGGCGTCGGGAACTTCATGCCGGAGCGCTCGGACTGCTTGAGCCAGCCCTCCTTGACCATGCCGTCGAGGACGTAGTTCCAGCGGGCGACGGCCGCCTTGGTGTTCTCGGGGTGGGCGACGACGTCGTACATGCTGGGCGCGTTGACCAGCGCGGCGAGGTAGGCGCCCTGTCCGGCGGTGAGTTCGTCGGCGTCGACGCCGTAGTAGGCCTGGGCGGCGGCCTGGATGCCGTAGGCGTTGCGGCCGAAGAAGCTGGTGTTGAGGTAGCCCTCGAGGATCTCGTCCTTGGTGACCTCGCGGTCCAGCTTGATGGCGATGAAGAACTCCTTCACCTTGCGGGTGACGGTCTGGTCCTGGGCCAGGTAGTAGTTCTTCACGTACTGCTGGGTGATCGTCGAGCCGGACTGCTTGCCCTTGCCGGTCGCGGTGTTCCAGGCGGCGCGGACCATGGCCTTGGCGTCGATGGCCGGCTCGGTGTAGAAGTCGCGGTCCTCGGCGGCCAGTACGGCGTGCTGCGCGGCCTTGGAGACCTTCGACAGCGGGACGTTCTCGCGGTTGACCTCGCCGTCGCGGGCGATCTGGGTGCCGTCCGCGTACAGGTAGACGTTGGACTGCTTGGTCGCGGCGTCCTGGGGCTTCGGGATGTGGACCATGTTGTAGCCCAGCACGAAGGCGCCCATGATCAGCATGAGGCCGAGCACGAAGGTGCCGAGCACCATGCGCCAGGTGGGGATCAGTCGCTTGAAGCCGGTGCGCTTGGGCCGCTTGCGCTTCTTCGCCTTGCCCTTCGCGGGCTCGGGCGTGATGTCGGGCACGTCGGTGGACACGACGGAGGCAGCGGCGGCGGCCTTCCCGGAGGGGATGACACCGAGAGCCTGAGTGGGCGTGTCCTCGCCGGGCGTCCGCGCGGGCGTGATACCGAGCGTGGTGGTGGGAGTATCGCCCCCCTCCCCACCGCCCACCGCCCCGACCGCGGGCCCGGTCCCGCGACCGGGAACTCCGCCGGGCCTGCGACCAGGGTCTCCGCCGGGCTTCCCGCCGGGGATTCCGCCGGGCCTCACACCAGGGGTACCGGTGGACTTGGCGTCAGGCGCTCCGCCGGGCCTGTTGTCACGGGCTCCGATGGGCATACCGGCAGAGGGGCGAGTCGGCTTCCCGTCAGAGGGACGCGTCGGCTTCCCGTCGGCCGTACGGGCGGCTGCCGCGCCGGACTGGCCACCGGCTGCCGCGCCGGGCCTGCCGCCGGGCGTCGTGCCGGGCTTGGCGGCAGATGCCTGACCGGAGTTCCCGCCGGAGGCGGTGCCGGGCCTGCCGTCCGGCTTTCCGCCGAGTGCCGAGCCGGGCTTTCCGGCGGACGTCCCGTCGGGCCTTCCGCCGGGTGCCGCGCTGGAGTTACTGCCGGACGCCGCGCCGGGCCTGCCGTCCGGCTTCCCGCCGGGCGCCGCACCGGGCGTCCCGTCGGGCCGGCCACCGGCCGCCGTCCCGCCCCGGCCGCCGCCAAGCGTCCCGCCGGACGCCGAACCGGCACCCCCGCTGGACGTCGCGCCAGGATTCGCACCGGGATGCCTGTCGGGCTTCCCGCCAGGCGTCGCCCCGGGCTGCCCGCCGAGTGCCGTGCCGGGCTTCCCGCCGGGCGCCGCGTCGGGCCTGCCGCCGGCTGCCCCAGCGGTCCGTCCGCCGGATGCCGCGTCGGGCCTGCCGCCGGGCGCCCTGTCAGGCCTCCCGCCGGACGCCGCGCCAGGATTCGCACCGGGCGTCGCACCGGAGCGCCTTTCGGGCCTGCCGCCAGGATTCGCACCGGCCGCCGCCCCGCCCCGGCCGCCGCCAAGCGCCTCGCCGGACCCCGAGCCGGCGCCCCTGCCGGACCCCGAACCGGCGCCCCCGCTGGACCCCGCCCCGGCGCCCTTGCCGGAGGCCGAACCGGCGCCCCCGCTGGACCCCGCCCCGGCGCCCCCGCTGGACCCCGAACCGGCGCCCCCCTCGGGCGGCGTGTCGGCCCTGCCGTCGGTTGTTTCCTCGGCGGCGTTGTCGCCGGACCCCGGAGTTGTGCCCGGAGCTCGGGGCTCCGGGTCTCTCGGTGCCCAGCCCGGGCCGTTCCGCTTCGGCTGCGGCTCGTCGCTCATCGTGCTGCCGTGCTCCTGTTTTCGCGTCGTACGTTCATTTCTGTACGGCCTCGTACGCTTTGCGCCCGCTCCGGGCCGGTTCTGCACCCCTGAGTAAAGACTCTCGTACCGTTCGATCCGTTCCCGGATCCCGGCACGCGCCCCGCACACCCCACAAGCACCACCATCCGCCCCGAAAACGCCTGGCAGGCCGATTCGGCCGCGGACTAGGCTTCTTCGCTTCGGCCCGAATCGGTCTCGGCCTCGGCCTTTCGCCTAACTCTTCGCAGCGGATGGGGGTTTCCTCGTGGGCACAGGGCGGTTGTACGCCGCCGTCGCCGCCGGTGGTTTCAGGCGGTACGCGACATATCGGGTGGCCACCGCGGCTGGGGTGTTCACCAACACCGTCTTCGGCTTCATCCTCGCATACACCTACATGGCCCTCTGGCACGAGAAGCCCCACCTCGGCGGCTACGACCAGGCGCAGGCCCTCACCTATGTCTGGGTCGGCCAGGCCATGTTCGCCGTGATGGTGCTGGGCAGCGTGGGGTTCGAGGAGGAGTTGATCGAGCGGATCCGCACCGGGGACATCGCCGTCGACCTGTACCGCCCCGTCGACCTCCAGCTGTGGTGGCTCGCCGCGGACATGGGCCGCGCTCTGTTCCAGCTGCTCGGACGCGGTGTCGTCCCCATGGTGTGCGGCGCCCTCTTCTTCGACCTGGCCCTGCCCTCCGGCCCACTGCACTGGCTCGCCTGTCTCGTCGCGGTCGCCCTCGGCGCCCTCGTCAGCTTCGCGATCCGTTACATCGTCGCCCTGTGGGCCTTCTGGCTCCTCGACGGCGCGGGAGCGATGCAGATCACCTGGCTCACCGGTGTCTTCTTCTCCGGGATGCTCCTCCCCCTCAACGTCTTCCCCGGCGCACTCGGCGACCTCGCCCGCGTCCTGCCCTGGTCCGCGCTGCTCCAGGCCCCCGCGGACGTCCTGTTGGGCGAGGCCGACCCCTGGGGGACGTACGCCTTCCAGCTCGCCTGGGCGGTGGTGCTGCTCGCGGTCGGGCGGCTGATCCAGTCGGCGGCGACACGGAAGGTGGTGGTCCAGGGTGGCTGACCTCGACGAGCGCGCGACCACGAGAGCCAAGGACGAGACCCCGTTCGGCGAGTACGAGGACGAGAACCCGTTCGGCGAGTACGGCGTGGTCGACCGCGTGCGGGACGGTCTGCGCGCCTACCGCATGATCGCCGCCATGTGGATCCGCTCCACGATGGCCTACCGCGCCTCCTTCGCCATGACGACCTTCGGGAACTTCGCGGCGACCTCCTTCGACTTCGTCGCGATCCTGCTGATGTTCTCCCAGGTCGACGAACTCGGCGGCTTCTCCCTGCCCGAGATCGCCCTCCTGTACGGCACCTCAGCCGTCGCCTTCGGCCTCGCCGACCTGATGATCGGCTCGATGGACCGGCTCGGGCGGCGCGTGCGCGACGGCACGCTCGACACCCTCCTCGTGCGTCCGGTGCCTGTCCTCGCCCAGGTCGCCGCCGACAAGTTCGCGCTGCGCCGCCTCGGCCGCGTCACCCAGGGCCTGTTCGTCCTCGGATACGCCCTCGCCACGCTCGACATCACCTGGACACCGGCCAAGGTGCTGATGATCCCGCTGATGGTCGGCAGCGGCGGGCTGATCTTCGCGGCGGTGTTCGTCGGGGGCGCGGCCTTCCAGTTCGTCGCGCAGGACGCCTCCGAGGTGCAGAACGCCTTCACGTACGGCGGCGCGACCCTCCTGCAGTACCCGCCCGCCCTCTTCGCCAAGGACCTGTTGCGCGGTGTGACCTTCGTCCTGCCGCTCGCCTTCGTCAACTGGGTGCCCGGGTTGTACGTCCTGGGCCGCCCCTACCCGCTCGACCTGCCGGTCTGGCTGGCCTTCGCACCCCCGCTGGTCGGCGTGGCCTGCTGTGCGCTGGCGGGGGTCGCTTGGCGGGCGGGGCTGCGTTCGTATCGGAGTACAGGGAGTTAAACGTGGCAGACAGTGCGTCCAGCTCGTCCGGTGCACCCAATTCGTCCGGTGCATCCAGTGCGTTCATCGAACTCGACCGGCTCGAGAAGGTTTTCGACGTCCGCAAGAAGACCGGGTTCCTGCGCCGGGAACGGCGCGAGGTGCGGGCGGTCGACTCGATCTCCTTCACCGTGGCGAGAGGAGAGATGGTCGGGTACATCGGCCCGAACGGCGCCGGGAAGTCGACCACGATCAAGATGCTGACGGGCATCCTGACCCCGAGCGGGGGCCGGCTGCGGGTCGCCGGCATCGACCCGTCCCGTGAACGGACGCGCCTCGCCCGCCGCATCGGGGTGGTGTTCGGGCAGCGCACGACGCTCTGGTGGGACCTCCCCCTCATCGACTCCTACCGGCTGATGCACCGTATGTACCGCATCCCCGACGCCCGTTACCGCGAGAACCTCGACCGCTGTGTCGAACTACTCGAACTGGGCGACCTGTTGGACGTGCCCGTACGGCAGCTCTCGCTCGGCCAGCGCATGCGCGGGGACATCGCGGCGGCGCTGCTGCACGACCCCGAGGTGCTGTACCTGGACGAGCCGACGATCGGACTCGACGTCATCAGCAAGGCGAAGGTCCGTGAGTTCCTCAAGGACCTCAACACCGAGCAGGGCACGACCGTGCTTCTCACCACGCACGACCTCCAGGACATCGAGCAGCTGTGCCGCCGGGTGATGGTCATCGACCACGGGCGCCTGATGTACGACGGGCCGCTGACCGGGCTGCACGAGGTCGGCGAGAGCGAGCGCACCCTCGTGGTCGACCTGGAGCGCGAGCTGCCGCCGATCGAGGCCGCGCCCGCCCGGGTCGTACGGGTCGAGGGGCCCCGGCAGTGGCTGGCGTTCCCGGCGGGGGAGTCGGCGGCCCCGCTGGTGGCGCGGATCGCGTCCGAGTATCCGCTGGTGGACCTCTCCGTGCGGGAGCCGGACATCGAGGCAGTGATCGCCCAGATGTACGCGCAGCAGGCGGAGCGTGTGGGGGAGAGAGCGGGGGAGGGGATGGGGGAGCCGGGGCAGGCCGTGTCGTAGCACGGCGCGGGGGGTTCCTCGTAGGCTGATTCGTATGACGGACGACCTGCCGGATCTTCCGGCCGCCGCGGATCTTCGGGCTTCCGACGCCGATCGTGAACGAGTCTCCGAGCAGTTGCGGGACGCCCTCGCGGAGAGGGGCGGCTCGACATGGAGGAGTTCGAGGAGCGGCTGGACGCGACGTACAAGGCGCGGACGTACAGGGAGTTGGCGCCGATCACCCGTGATCTGCCGGGTGCCGGGACCGTGGCGCCGCCGACCGTCGTGCCGCCCTCGCCCGTCTCGCTGGTCAAGGGGCCTGCGCTGGGCGCGAGTTGGCCCGAGCGGATCGTCGGCGGTGACGGTACGTCCACGTGGGGCGTGGCGGTCATGTCCGGGTTCGAGCGCAAGGGGCACTGGACCGTGCCCAAGCGGTTCGACTGCTTCGCGTTCTGGGGCGGCGGGGAACTGGACCTGCGGGGCGCGAACTTCGCGGAGCGCGAGGTCACCATCAACTGCGTGGCGATCATGGGCGGGATCAATGTGATCGTGCCGCCCGGGGTCGAGGTCGTCGTCCGGGGCATCGGCGTCATGGGCGGCTTCGACCACAGCGAGGAGGGCGTGCCGGGTGACCCCGTGGCACCACGCGTGATCATCACCGGCTTCGCCTTCTGGGGCGGCGTCGGCGTCGAACGCAAGGTGCCGAAGGCGGAACGCCAGCGGTTGAAGGAGGTCCGGCGGCAGGAGCGGCTGGAACGGCGGGAGGCGCGGCGGGAGCTGCACGCGTCCCATCGCGATCACATGCACGAGATGCATGACGCGCATCGCGACGCGATGGAACAGGTGCGGGATGCGATGCGGTCGGAGCGGGAGCGGGAGCGGCGGCGGAAGCGGGAGCACTAGGCCGGGGTGCGATGCCGGGTGCGGGTGCGTCGTGGTTGCTCGCGCAGTTCCCCGCGCCCCTTAAAAGATGCGCCGTTCCCCGCGCCCCTGAAGGATGCGCAGTTCCCCGCGCCCCTAAAAGATGCGCTGTTCCCCGCGCCCAAAAAGTGCGCAGCTCCCCGCGCCCCCGAAGGGCTACAGCTCCGCCGGTGCCGCGCCCTTCAGTTTCTCCAGGTCGAAGACCTCGGCCATGCGTTCGTAGCCCTTGTCGCTCGGGTGGAGGTGGTCGCCCGAGTCGTAGTCGGGGCGGAGGCGGCGGGGGGCGTAGGGGTCGCGCAGGGCTTTGTCGAAGTCGACGTAGGCGTCGAAGACGTCGCCGGAGCGGATCTGGGCGTTGACGGCCTGGCGGACGGATTCCCGCTGGTCGGAGTAGCCCCGGTGGCCGTGGAAGGGCATGAGGGTGGCGCCGACGACGCGCAGGCCCCGGGCGTGGGCGCGGTCGACGAGCTGGCGGAGGCCCGCGGTGATGGCGTCGGGGTCGGCCCGGCCGGGGTTCCTGAGGATGTCGTTGACGCCGAGGTCGATGACGACGGCCTTGACGCCCGTACGGCCGAGGACGTCGCGCTGGAAGCGGGCGAGGCCGCTGGGGTTCTCGGCGGGGCGGCCGTTGCCGTCGGTGAGGACCCGGTTTCCGCTGATGCCCTCGTTGACGACGCTGTAGCGGGGCGCCTCGGAGGTGCCGGCGGCGGCGCGGAGACGGTCGGAGAGGACGTCCGTCCAGCGCCGGTTCTCGCCGACGGTGGAGGTGACCCCGTCGGTGAGCGAGTCGCCGAGGGCCACGACCGTGCCCTCCGACTCGTTGCTCAGCACATCCAGCGCGGTGACGTACCGCCAGTGCAGTGACTGGGTGGTGTACGGCTCCCCGGTGACGTCCGCCGCCTGGTCGCCCTCGGCGGTGTACGAGATCTGCCGGGCGTGCGCGTGGTAGGTCGCGGGGCCGGAGGCGGTGGGGGAGTACGTGGTGATGAGGACGTCGCTGTCGTGCGGGATCGCCACCCGTACGGCGTCACTCACCACCTGCTGGCCTGCCGCGACGACGACCGTCGGGTTGCCGGCGAAGGTGAGGCGGCGCATGGTGTCGGCCGCGGCGGCCGGGGTGTTCGTGGCGGCGGCGACCGCGAGCGAGGCGTGGGTGATGGTCAGCGGCTGATGGCCGTAGAGGTTGGACAGCGTGACGCGGGCACTCGTACCGGCGGCGGCGGTGTGGACGACGTTGCGGACCGAGCGGCCGGCGAAGCCGTTCGTCTCGGTGCCCGGCTCCGCCCCGCTCGGCGAGGTCGCCCAGGCGCCGACCCAGACGCCCGTGGAGGCGGGGGCGGCGCTGTTGCGGGGCGCGCGGGCGAAGGTCTCCTGCTGCTGGGCACTGTCGTCGATGCCGACGCCGACGTATATGGCGGCGGAGATCGCCACGATCAGGGCGGCCATGGCAGCCAGAAGTGCATAACCGTGATGCCTGGTCATGCGGTGTGTTACTCCTCGGGCAAGGGAGCCCGAGGCTCCGATGTGATCACCCCATGATGCGCCATGGGATGGGGGCGGCTTGTGAGAACCCCCATCGGTTCCCCCGCCCGGACAGACGCGGGGAACTCCTGTTCCGTTCCAGGAGTAGGTCTGAGTAGATCTATGGAGTACGTCACCAAGTGTTCGAGAGCCGAAGAACGGACAATGTGTACGGGGGACAGGAACGGGTGGAGTGAATGGACCGTACGAAAGCGGAAGAGGCGGCGGACGCGGCGGACGCGGCAGGGGCCGCCGAGCCGCGCGTCTCGCACCGCACCATGACCACCTTCAGCGCCGCCGACGAGGAGAAACAGCGGGGCGTCCGGCAGATGAAGCTCATCGCCGCCGGGCTGCTGCTCTTCGTGGCGGTGGTGTACGTGCTGGCCAAGTGGGCCTCGCACGAGGGTGCGGGCGCCTGGGCCGGCTATGTCGCGGCGGCGGCCGAGGCGGGCATGGTGGGTGCGCTGGCGGACTGGTTCGCCGTGACCGCGCTGTTCCGGCATCCGCTGGGGCTGCCCATCCCGCACACCGCGATCATCCCCACCAAGAAGGATCAACTAGGCGTCTCGCTCGGTGAGTTCGTCGGCGAGAACTTCCTCTCCCAGGACGTCGTACGGCAGCGGCTGCGGGCCGTCGGCATCGGCAGCCGGCTCGGCGCGTGGCTCGCCGAGCCGCAGAACGCCGACCGGGTGACGGCCGAGCTGGCGACCGCGCTGCGGGGCGCGCTGACCGTCCTGCGCGACTCGGACGTCCAGGCCGTGGTCGGGGAGGCGATCACCCGGCGGGCGAACGCCCAGGAGATAGCGCCCGGCATCGGCAAGATGCTGGAGAGGGTCGTCGCCGACGGCGGTCACCGGCGGGCCGTCGACCTGATCTGTGCCCGCGCCCAGAACTGGCTGATCCTCCACGACGAGCAGGTCATGGACGCGGTCGAGGGCGGCGCCCCCGGCTGGACCCCCCGGTTCGTCGACCGGCGGATCGGCGAGCGGGTCTACAAGGAGCTGCTCCGTTTCGTCACCGAGATGCGCGACTCGCCCACCCATCCGGCCCGCGGCGCCCTCGACCGCTTCCTCACCGACTTCGCCGTCGACCTCCAGTCCGACACGGACACCCGGGCGAGGGTGGAGCGGCTGAAGGGCGAGGTGCTCGGCCGGGGCGAGGTCCAGGACCTCATCGCCTCCGCCTGGACGGCCGTACGGTCGATGATCGTGTCCGCCGCCGAGGACGAGCGCAGTGAGCTGCGGCTGCGGGTGCGGGCCTCCCTGCTGTCGCTGGGCACGCGGCTGGCGACCGAGCCGAGCGCGCAGGCCAAGGTGGACAAGTGGCTGGAGGGCGCGGCCGTGCATGTCGTCACCACCTACCGCGCGGAGATCACCTCCCTCATCACCGAGACCGTCGCGAGCTGGGACCCCGAGCACACCACGAAGAAGATCGAGGCGAACATCGGCCGTGACCTGCAGTTCATCCGGATCAACGGCACGGTCGTCGGTTCGCTGGCGGGGCTGCTGATCTACACGGTCTCCCGGGCGCTGGGAGCGTAGGCGCCACGGGTGCCCTTCTGACCGCGGGGCGTGATCCCTGCTCGGGAGGGCACTCGGGTCCGGTTCGCTCGAAGTGGAGGGAGCCGCAGCCCATGTCCGCCAGCACCTCGAAGTCCTCGGAATCCCCTGGATCTCCGGAATCCCCTGGATCTCCGGGAGCCCTTGGATCCCCGCGATCCCCGGAAGCCCCTGGATCTCCGGGATCATCCAACGTGATCACCACCGCCGTTCCGGCGCGCCTGGACCGTCTGCCCTGGTCGCGCTGGCACTGGACGATCGTGATCGGCCTCGGCACCGTGTGGATCCTCGACGGTCTGGAGGTGACCGTCGTCGGCAACATCGCGGGACGGCTCTCCGAGGAAGGCAGCGGTCTGCCGATCACCTCCGCGCAGGTCACGGGCATAGCGGCCGCTCTGTACGTCGCGGGCGCCTGTACGGGCGCCCTCTTCTTCGGCCGGATGACCGACCGGTTCGGCCGCAAGAAGCTGTTCATGGTGACGCTGGCGGTCTATCTGGCGGCGACCGCGCTGACGGCCGTCTCCTTCTCCTCCTGGTGGTTCTTCCTCTTCCGCTTCCTCACCGGCTTCGGCATCGGCGGCGAGTACGCGGCCATCAACTCCGCGATCGACGAGCTGATCCCCTCCAAGTACCGGGGCCGCGTCGACATCGTCATCAACGGCAGTTTCTGGCTCGGCGCGATCGGCGGTTCGCTGCTGTCGATCGTCGCGCTGAACACGGACCTCTTCCCGGCGAACGTCGGCTGGCGGCTGACCTTCGCCCTCGGTGTGGTGCTGGGCCTGGTGATCCTGCTGGTCCGCCGCAACGTCCCCGAGAGCCCCCGCTGGCTGCTGATCCACGGGAAGGAACAGGAGGCGGAACGGCTGGTGGGGGAGGTGGAGGAGCAGGTCGAGGCCGAGCAGGGCCGCCCCCTGCCGGCGGCCGGCCGCGAGATGACCATCCACCAGCGCAAGAGCGTCGGCTTCGGCATGATCGCCCGTACGGTCTTCTCCCAGTACCGCCGCCGCGCCGTCCTCGGCTTCTCCCTCTTCATCGGCCAGGCCTTCCTCTACAACGCGATCACCTTCGGCTTCGGCGCGATCCTGACCACGTTCTACGACGTCCCGACCTCCGACACCGGCTACTACTTCGCCGTCATCGCCGCCGGCAACCTCCTCGGCCCGCTCCTGCTGGGCAAGCTGTTCGACACGGTCGGCCGCAAGATCATGATCTCGTCGACCTATCTGCTGTCGGGTGTGCTGCTTTTCGGCACGGCCTGGCTGTTCGACCGGGGTTCGCTGGACGAGGTGACGCTGACGGCCTGCTGGTGCGTGGTGCTGTTCTTCGCGTCGGCCGGAGCGAGCAGCGCCTACCTGACCGTCTCGGAGGTCTTCCCCATGGAGACCCGGGCCATGGCCATCGCCTTCTTCTACGCCATCGGCACCGCCGCCGGCGGTATCAGCGGCCCGCTGATCTTCGCCGAGCTGACGAAGTCCGGCGTCGTCGCCGACACCGTCCTCGCCTTCCAGATCGGCGCGGGCCTGATGTGCGCGGCGGGCCTCGTCGCGGCCTTCCTCGCGGTACGCGCGGAGCGCCGCTCCCTGGAGGACATCGCGGAGCCGCTGTCGGCGAGGGCGACGCCCTGAAGGGGCGCGGGGAACCGCGCGACCAGCCACGACGGCGCCGCGGACGATCGAGGGTGTCGGCACCGACGGGCACCGGGGGCACTGATGGGCGCCGGGTGGCCGGGGGCGCCGCGGAGAGCGGTCGTTTCGACCGCCACACCACGCGGCGCCCCCGCGTGAGTACGCGTACCGCCCGTTGAGTACGCGTACTCATGGTGGCCCGCCGCCGCCCCCGGAACCCTCGTACGCATGACCGAGAAGCTGCTCCGCCCCCTGCGCACGCGCCCCTGGCCGGAACGCTGGCTGACCCGCCTGCTCGGCGCCGCCCTCGCCGCGGCCGCGTACCGCCTCTGTCTCCCGTGGGACCTGCGCAACCGCCCCGAGCTGGAGGGCTCCCTCACGGAGACGACCCCCGTGACCGTCACCGGCGTAGTGATCCTGGCCCTCGTCCTGCTGCTCCTCGCCGCGTACTTCGGACACCGGGACGCCCTCGCCTGGCCCCTGCTCCTCGTCGCCGTCCCGCCCTCCGCCCTGATGTACGTCTCCTTCCACACACACCCCGAGCCCCTGGACGCCTCCGTCTGGCCCCTGTCCTGGGCCTTCTTCACCCTGGTACTCGGCGCGTGGGTGCTGGTGACGGCGTCGGTGGCGCGGGGCTTCAGGACGGAGACGGCTGACGAGGAGTGGCTGATCAAGAGCGGTTGAACGGGGGCTGGTGGGGCCTGGCAGACTGATCGCCTTCGCGCGACGACGACGGGGGACCCGATGGAGACATCGCCGCTGATCAGACACGTCTCATGGGGGCGTATGGAGGTCGAAGGGCTCACGGCCGGCAAGGATTTCGTGCTGTACCCCGGGGGAGGGCACGCCTGGGACTGGGACCAGCACGGCACCCGGCACGATCCGGGTATCCAGCCGGCGGACGTACGCGAACTCCTCGACCGCGGCTGCGCGGTCGTCGTCCTCAGCCAGGGCATGGACCGGCGGCTGAAGACCATGCCGGAGACGCTGCGGCTGCTCGAGGAGGCGGGCGTCCCCGTGCACGTCGAGGAGACGAGGGAGGCCGTCGACCTCTACAACCGGCTGGCCACCGAGGGCGAGCCCGTCGGCGGCCTGTTCCACTCGACGTGCTGAGCGCTTCCCGCCGTGCCCGGTCGGCTCGGCACCCGGCCACCGCTCAGCCGTAGAAGTACCGCCGGGCCTTGTCCTCGAAGTACGAGGAGTAGGCGAGGCCGATGGCCGGGGTGCCGCGGTACGAGCCGACGTACTGCTGGGTGCTGTCGACCACGACGGGCCGGGCCATGCAGGCCCACTTGTTGCGCTGCTGGGCCTCGGCCCACCGTACGGCCGCCGGGTCCACCCGGTCGCTCACCAGCACGGGGAACGCGGCGATGCCCGTCTGGATCCCGACCGGCAGACCCCCCTTCGTCTTCTTCGCGTACGTCAGCACCTGGTCGGTGAAGGTCTCGATGGTCGGGATGGTTATCTCCTGGACCGCCGCCGCCACC
Source organism: Streptomyces sp. NPDC002787 (assembly GCF_053592095.1). Classification (NCBI taxonomy): domain Bacteria; kingdom Bacillati; phylum Actinomycetota; class Actinomycetes; order Kitasatosporales; family Streptomycetaceae; genus Streptomyces; species Streptomyces sp. NPDC002787. The sequence goes on from NZ_JBSFVC010000009.1 coordinate 234,962, forward strand.
GTGAACAGGTGCAGCTTCGTCGCCATCCAGCTCCACCTGAAGTCCGCCCGGCGCCCGACGAGCACCGGCACCCCGGCCCACTCCTCCCACCACGTACGGCATTCGTCGGCGGCGAGACGTGCGGCCACGGAGGCGAGGTAGGCCTGGGAAGGCGACTGCTGTGCGTACATGGCCGGATCATGCACCCGCGCGGGCGCCGCTGGGAAGTCAGGCCCCCGTGGTCGAACCGGGCCGGACGATCATCAGGACCGTGACCGTCGCCCACAGCAGGTTGAACACACCGGTGAACATGGCGAGTCGGGCCGTGACCCTGGGGCTGACGGCCGTGGTCCTCAGGTCGGTTCCGCCCGTGCCGCCGGCGCCGAGCCCCTCCAGGATCTCCTCCTGCCGGGGCAGTACGAGGGCCAGCAGGACCATCGCCGCGAGGGCGGTCAGCAGCATCGACACGATCAGCCAGGCGTCCTTGAGCACGCCCATGCTCATCGCCGTGGCGAACCCGAGCACGGGCACGGCGATGCCGACGCCGCCGTAGACCCGGCAGATCCGGTGCAGCAGCCGTACGGCCGACACCGCCTGCTCGCTCTCGGGTTCGGCCAGCGCCTTGCGCGCGCTCGGCGGGAACATGCTGGCCGCGACGGTGATGGGCCCGACGGCGATGATCGCGGCGAGGACGTGGAGGGAGAGGAGAAACTTGCTCACGGTGGGACGGTAGGGCGCGGAGCGATCGCGAAGAAGTGGCGGGATTGCCACACTCCAACGGATTCTCGCCAGCATTCTCGTCGGCCTTCTCACCAGCCCGCTGGCCAGGCTTTCTCACCGGCCCGATCACCAGGCCTTCTGCTCAGCCCTCGCGGGGCCTTCGCCGAGCTCCAGCCCGGCCTGGACCGGCGGAAGGCCGGGCCGAGCGGCAGCCGGGTCGGGCCGGGAGCGTCCGCCGTCCCCCTCCGCCGCTTGGCGGGAACCCGGCGCAGCCCTACGCTCCCGCCATGCACACCGTGGCCGTACTGGCGCTCGACGACGTGATCCCCTTCGACATGTCCGCCCCCATCGACACCTTCGGCTGGGCGCGGCTGCCGGACGGGCGGGAGGCGTACCGGGTGCGGGTCTGCTCGCCGGCGGGGGACGGGGAGGTGAAGGCGGGGCCGTTCAGCGTGCGGGCGCCGTACGGGCTGGAGGCGCTGGCCGAGGCGGACACGATCATCCTGCCGGGGACGGCCGACCCGACGGTCCCGCTGCCGCCCGGGGTGACGGAGGCACTCCACGCGGCGGCGGCGAGCGGCACCCGGATCGCCTCGATCTGTGTCGGCGCGTTCATCTTCGCGGCGACGGGCCTGCTGGACGGCCTGCGCGCCACGACCCACTGGATCGCGGCCCCCGACCTGGCGGCCCTCCACCCGAAGGTGACCGTCGACCCGAACGTCCTCTACGTCGACAACGGCCAGTTCCTGACCTCGGCGGGCGCCGCCGCGGCCATGGACATGTGCCTGCACATGATCCGCAAGGACCACGGCTCGGCGGTCGCCGCGTTCACCGCCCGGATGTGTGTCATGCCCCTCGAACGCGAGGGCGGCCAGTCCCAGTTCATCGTCCAGGACCAGCCCCCGGCCCCCGCCGGCGCCACCATGGAACCCCTCCTGCGCTGGCTGGAGGAGAACGTGGAGAACGACCTGACCCTGGACGACATCGCCCTCCAGGCCGGCACCAGCACCCGCACTTTGAACCGCCGCTTCCGCGAGCAGACGGGCACGACCCCGCTGCAGTGGCTCCACCGCGCCAGGGTCCGCCGAGCCCAGTACCTCCTGGAGTCCACGGACCACACGGTCGAACGCATCGCCACCCAGGCGGGCTTCGGCTCCCCCACGGCCTTCCGGGACCGCTTCAAGAGGGTGGTGGGGACCAGCCCGTACGCCTACCGGCGCGCTTTCAGGGGGGACCAGGTGCCGCAGCCCTAGGGGCGCGGGGACCTGTGCGGGGACCTGCACGGGGAACTGCGCGAGCAACCACCGACGCCCGCACGACGACCCGCACTCCCCGACCGGACGACGGAACCTCCTATCCCTTCCGGTCGGCCACCACCCAGGACGCCACCGCGACGACCCCCGCCACCCCGAACACCGCAGGCCAGGCCCCCACCTTCTTCGCCAAGGGATGCGATCCCGCGAACGCTGCCACATACCCCGCGGTCAGCGCCCCCGCGGCCCTGCCCCCGGCGTCCTTCTGCCACCGCTGAGCCGCCACGGCCCCGGCGGCGGCCAGCACCGCCCCGCCCAACGGCCGCTTCTTCGTCCAGCGAGCCACCCCGTACCCACCGATGAGCCCGCTCGCGGCCACTGCCGCGGTAGGAACCTTCACCATCGTCGCCTCCTGACCGTGCCGATCGATGATCGAGGCTAACCCCCGAGCAGGGCGAACGACCGAACCTGAGTCTGGGGTTGTCAAGTTTCCTCCTCCGAGCTATATAAGAAGCCGTAGGAATTCACAGGGCATCGCACCCAGTGCCACACGAGAGGAGTGACCCGTGATGCTCATGCGTACCGACCCCTTCCGCGAATTCGACCGACTCGCGCAGCAGGTGTTCGGTTCCGACAGCCGCCCCGCCGCCATGCCGATGGACGCCTACCGGTCCGGGGACGACTTCATCGTCCACTTCGACCTCCCGGGCGTGGACCCGGAGACCATCGACCTGGACGTCGAGCGCAACGTCCTGAACGTCCGCGCCGAGCGCCGCTCCCCGGCCCCCGAGAGTGCCGAACTGGTCGCCGCCGAGCGCCCCACGGGCGTGTTCAGCCGCCAGCTGTTCCTCGGCGACACCCTCGACGCCGAGCGCGTCGACGCCTCGTACGAGTCCGGTGTCCTGACCCTGCGCATCCCGATCGCGGAGAAGGCCAAGCCGCGCAAGATCCAGATCAGCGGCGGTGCCACGCGGAGGCAGATCGACCGCTGACCCGGGCTATCAGCTCCTGGTCAGCCCCGGACCAGGAGCTGATCAGAAGCTGATCAGGAACTGATCAGGAGCCGACCGGAGAGCGAACTGTTCGGGGCGCCCACGAGCCCGTCACCCTGGGGCATTTGGCGGCCAGGGAGGCGGGCTCGTGGGCAACTTCAACGGCCGGTTCAACACGTCGAGCGGGCGAGGGATGTTGCTGGAGGAGTCCGACCTGCCGGCCGGCCAGATCGCCGCGCACTGGGGAGCGATGGGCGACCGGCTGACACCATCGGCGGATGGCCTCCTCCTCCACGACCACCGGCGTTCTCACGACTCCGGACGGCGTCCGCCTCGCCTACCGCGACCATGCCGGGGAGCAGGGCTCCGCTCACACGCTCCTCCTCCTGCACGGCCTCGCCGGCCACATGGGGGAGTGGGACCACCTGCTGCCGCTGCTCTTGGCGGACGGCCACCGCGTGGTGACGTACGACGCCCGGGGTCACGGCGCGAGCACCCGCCGCCCGCCGGACATGAGCCGGGCGGCCTGTGTACGGGACGCGGTGACGGTGATCCAGAGCCTTGGGTCGGGCGCCGATCAGAGGCAGGTGCCGCTGACCCTCGTCGGCCAGTCCCTGGGCGGCCACACGGCCTTCCTCGCCGGGGCCGCCCACCCGGAACTGTTCCACTCCCTGATCCTGATCGAGGCGGGCCCGGGCACCCCCGACCCCACGCTCCCCACCCAGATCGCGGCCTGGATTGACAGCTGGCCCACCCCCTTCCCCTTTCCCTCCCGGGCAGCCGACTTCTTCGGTCACCCGAGCTGGTCCCACAACCTCGAACGCCGCCCCGACGGCTGGCACCCCCGGGCGGACCGCGCCACGATGCTCGCCGCGATCGAGGAGTTGGCCGAGACGTCGTACGAGGCCGAGTGGGCCGTCACCACCTGCCCCGCCCTGGTCGTACGCGGCGCGCGCGGCACCATGCCGGCGGCCGACGCTGCCAGGATGCCGAGCTGCCGGGCGCCAGAACCGATCTCGCCGTCATCGAGGACGCGGCCCACGACGTACACCTCGACCAGCCGCAGGATCTGCACGCGGCGATGGTCGACTTCATCAACTCCCTTGTGACCAACGGTAGTTGAACCACTAGTAGATGTGACCCGCGTCACTGGCGGGGCGTGAGGGAAGTGGTCCGCCGTACCCCCGTAGGCCTGGCATGCTCATGCATGGCTACTGGGGGGTAACTGCTGTGCGCGCGCTGTCATGGGGACAGCTGTGTCGCCATGGCCTGCCCTCCTCCGCCGGATGACATCCGCCAGGTGTCATCTCTCAACCCTCCTGAAGCGCACCCCCATTCACCGCTCCCGAGGACTCACGCGTGCACAAGCTCAGAAGAAACGCCCTGGTTTCGGCCCTGTCGGCGATCACCGTCGCGACCCTGCTGGCCACCGGCTGCTCCACCAACTCCTCCACCGACTCCTCCTCCACCGCCGACAAGGCTGCGGCCACGACGGCCGAGACCCCCGGGGCGGTCGAGGAACAACTCGCCGTCGTGTCCGCCCCGACCGGCGGAGCCACCCCCACCGCCGTGGCCGACGCGGACGCGGCCGACCAGGGGAAGGCCAGGAAGTCCACGCTCAAGGTCGCGTCGTACGACAAGGAGAGCGGCCGGGCGGTCATCACCGCACCGTCGTCCGTTCCGGGCGCCGAGCCGTCGGCGACCGAGTCGAAGACGGCCTCCCCGGACCCGGACCCGGACTCAGACCCGACCCCGACCCCGGACTCGGACGGGAACGGGAACGGGAACGGGAACGGGGACAAGGACGAGGACGGGGGTGGGAACGCGCGTGGTGACAAGAAGGCCGCCGTGGCCGTCGGCGACGTCATAGCCAGCGCCCCCGCCCCCGGCGCCCCCGACGGCGTGCTGGCCAAGGTGACGGAGGTCGTCGGCACCGCGGAGGACGGCGGTACGACGGTCCAGACGGAGCCCGCCAAGCTCAACTCGGTCCTGGGCGAGAGCGAGGCCGACGGTACGGTCCCCGTCGACCCGTCCACCACGGAGGTCGACCCGCTCGTCCAGGGCGTGAAGGTCTCCTGGGCGAAGACCGGTGACCTCACCTTCGGCCCCGAGGGCGCGAAGCTCCCGCTCGGCAGCCTGCGGATCGACGTGGGCGCCGCCGTGGAGACCGCCCCGGGCGCCCCCGCCTCGGCCGCCGCGTCGGTCGAGGGCTTCGTGCAACTCGCCCCCGAGGTCGCCTTCTCGTACGACGGTTCCGGGGCCGGGACGGGCTCCTCGCCCGGCGGCGCGTTCCTGGGCCTGACCGGCGACTGGGCCTCGCAGTGGTCGCTGAAGGGCCGCGCGGCCGGCTCGACCGACGGCAAGCCGGTCCGAATCCCCTTCGCCGAGCTGCACGCCGACCCCGTGATCCAGGTCGGCCCGGTCCCGATCGTCGTCAACCTGGACCTCGTCTGCTACTTCCAGGTGGACGCCGACGGCCGCGTCACGGTCGACGTAGAGCAGGACCTCAAGGGCGACTTCCGCGTCGGCGGCAACTTCACCTGGGCCAAGGGCTGGACCGGCGTGAGCGAGTCCGACATGACGGGCGAGCCCCTGAAGACGGCCGTCACGGCTGTCGGCGACGTCAAGGCCGCGATGGGCGCGGAGGCGACGGTCGGCCTCTACGGCACGGTCGGCGTCACCGCCGACGTCGCCCCGTACCTGCGGGCGGAGGCCGACGCGTCGGCCGAGGGCTCGGCGGACGGCACGGGTTCGGCGAAGGGCTCCTGGGCCCTGTACGGCGGCATCGACCTCACCGGCACGCTCAACCTCCAGCTCTCCATCTTCGGCACCCCGATCTTCCAGACGAAGATCCCGCTGGGCGCCCTGCACGAGGAGTGGCTGCTGACGAAGGGCGAGGCGGCGACGACGACGTAGCAAGCCACGCCCCGCACCGAACAGGCCTTGCCCCACCGCGCGTGGGGCGGGGCCTGTGTCCGTCCCCGACCGAGGCCTCCGCGACGGTCGGCCCACCGAGCCGAGAGAATCGCGTCATGGGGACCCAGAAGCTCACCGCCCGCGCTCTCAACCGCGCCACTCTCGCCCGCCAACTCCTCCTCGCCCGCGAGCCGTTGGACGTGACCGAGGCGATACGACGCGTCGTGGCCCTGCAGGCGCAGCAGCCGGCCTCCCCGTACATCGCCCTGTGGAACCGCGTAGCCCCCTTCGACCCGACGACCCTGGACGCGGCGCTGACCGACCACCGCCTGGTCAGAGCGACCCTGATGCGGATCACCGTCCACACCGTGCACGCCGACGACTACACCCCCTTCCGCGAGGCGATGGAGCCCACGCTCCGAGGCTCCCGCCTCGGCGACCCCCGCTTCCGGGCCTCCGGCCTGACCGCGTCCGACGCCGACGCCTTCCTCCCGCCCCTGCTGAAGTACGCCGACGGCCACCCGCGCACGGCCGCCGAACTCAGGACCTGGCTGGAGGAACACCTCAGCACCACCACCCCGGACGCCGCCGCACACCGCATGCTCCGCCACTACGCGCCCCTGTGGCACGCCCCCACCGGCGGCCCCTGGTCCTTCGACACCCGCCAGTCGTACGTGGCGGCCTCCCCCCGACCGGCCCTCACCGACCCGGACGCGGCCGACAACGGCCTGAGCACTCTGCTCCGCCGCTACCTCCAGGGCTTCGGCCCGGCGACGGTGGCGGACATGGCCCAGTTCGCGCTGATCCAGCAGGGCCGGATCAAGGCGGCACTGAAGCCCCTGTCCCTGTCCGAAGAACTCGAAACACTCCGGGCCCCCGACGGCAAGCAGCTCCTGTACGACCTCCCGGGCGCCCCCCGCCCACCGGAGGACGCCCCCGCCCCACCCCGCCTGATGGCCATGTGGGACAGCACCCTCCTCGCCTACGCCGACCGCGGCCGCTTCCTCCCTCCCGAGTACCGCAAGTACGTGACCCGCATGAACGGCGACGTACTCCCGACGATCCTGGTGGACGGCTACGTGGCGGGCGTATGGCGCCCTGTCGCCGACGCGATCGAGGCCACGGCCTTCCATCCCCTGCCCGAGGAGACCTGGACCGCCCTGGCGGCGGAGGCGGCGGCCCTCGTGACCTTCCTGGCCACCCGCGACCCGGCCCCCTACCGCCGCTACGACCACTGGTGGACCAAGCCCCTGCCACCCACGTCGGAAACCCGCCTGCTGCCAGGTGCGTGACCTGTTGCCGGCCGGCCCGATGAGTCTCGGCCCCCGTACGGGTCTCAGGTGGGGAGAGCAGTTCGACCATGCCCACTGGGGCCCTTGAGGAGGACAACCGTGATCATCGTGGCCGGCAAGCTGTACGTCGATCCCGACACCCGCGACGCCTATCTGGCCGGATGCGCCCACGTGGTCGAGCAGGCGAGGGCCACCGCGGGCTGCCTCGACTTCGCACTGACCGCGGACCCGATCGAGCCGGACCGCATCAACGTGTACGAGCGCTGGCAGTCGGACACCGAGCTCACGAACTTCCGCGACGCGGGCCCCGAGCCGGAGCAGACGGCCGCGATCCGGAACGCGGACGTGAGCAAGTACCGCATCTCAGCGGTGGAAGCGCCGTAGGAGGCCAGGACGTAAAGGATCTCGATCCGCCAGATCCGCTAGCCATTACACACGTCGGTCATGGCACTCCGGCCACACTCGCGGTCTCGATGAGTGGCACGCACCTGCGCATCGAGGTCCACGACCCTGACACGCGTGCCCTACCCACGCTCATGGCCGCGGATTCCGACTCGGAGAGCGGGCGCGGCATGACCCTCGTCGATGCCGTGGCCGACCGCTGGGGCGTTCAATTCCGCAGTGGTCGGAAGGTCACCTGGTGTGAGTTGGCCACGGGGGTCATGTCACCGATCGGTCATGCGGATGGCCCTGGCGTTTCGCGCGCCGAGACGCTGCTCGACGTCTACGCCACGACGAAGTCGCCGCCCGGTTCGACCCTCGACAACAGGCTGAGCACGACCACGGCCGAAGAATCGGTGATCGGCGTGATCACAGACTTCCTGCACTGGCTTCGGGCACACGGCAGAGATCCGGACGAGGTTCTGGACCACGCCCAGACCCGGTTCGAGTCGCAGGTCCGGGAAACCGCAGCGACACCGCGCTCAGCCCGGAACCGGCCGGCAAAGCGGCGGAACTGACGGATGGGGCGCGGCGCTGCGTCGCGGGACCGGCAAAAGCGTCAGCTCTCTTGTCGGTCCCGTGCAGACTCTGCTGACTTCACTGGTCCAACAGATGGGCGAAGAACCCCAGACTCGGGTTCTCCGGTGTGCCGACGAGCAGCGCGCGGTCGAGCAGGATGTTGTTCTGCTCGCAGCTCGTCTCGGGGAGCATCACGCAGGCGTGGCACGCGGCGAGATTGGTGCCCCCCGTGCCGGACGCCTCGGATTCGACACAGAGCGGGTCGGACGAGCACCACTCGGCACGGTGGACGGCCGAACGGATCGCCTGGTCGAGACGCTCCGGCTCGCCCTGGGCGACGAGCCCGCCGAGGCTGCCCGCCGAGTCGCTCGTCGCGGTGTAGATGAGCACTCCCGCCATGTCGTCGGCGGCGTACAGACGCTCGCGCAGGGAAGCGGCCGGATAGCCCGCGTCCAGACTCCACTCGTTGATGAGGACGTGGGCCAGGGTGTGCAGCAGCACCATGCGAGGGGTGGCAGGGGAGGGGACGACACGGCTGGGGTCTCCGGCTCGCTGCTCCAGCACCCGTTGGTGTGCGGTGCGCATCCGCTCGACCCGTGCGGCCACCGACGCGGCCTTCTCCCAGGTGCCCAGTCGGTCCTCGTCGAGGCGAAGGAACACTCCCTCGCCTCGCACCTCCATGGCCGGGAGCCAGCGCAAGGGGGAATCGGACAGCGGCATCTCCTTCGACTCGGTCGTCGAGTCGGGGTCGGCGAGCCGGGTGAACGCTTTGAGGGCGCGTACCTCACGGAGCTTCTTGACCAGCATCGGACCTGTGACGCCGAGCGGACCGAGCACGCTCTGGTCGCCCAGCGGTGTCTCGCAGACGAACTGTTCGTCGTGGGAATGCTCGCTCTCGTCGTTGCCCGAGCGGAGCCGCTCGTACTCCTTGTTGCGCAGGGCGCGGTAGCGATGGTCGAAAGTGGGGCCCGCCTCGCCGTCGGAGTCCTCCTCGCGCTCCGCGTTGAGCAGATCCATCACCTCGTCCAGCGATACAGGACACTTCCCCTTGAACACGCCTTTGAGGTAGATCTCGACGTGCTCGCGCTCGTCGTACTCGCGGAGCGCGTCCCAGTGTTCGGCCAGCGGATCCGCGCGGCCGTCGCTCCACGGCGGGATGGAGAGCGCCGACTTCAGCACCGGCTGCCACACCGCCGAGGAACCGCGCTGAAGCGTGCGCAGAGGGAGCCCGCACTCCTGGGCGGGGGCGGAGGTGCCGAGCCACGGGCGAGGGCCGCGGCACTTGAGGCCCAGGTCCTTGAGCGCGTTCCTGCGGAAGGAGCCCTCCATCGAGACCTCGGGAGCCTTTCCACAGGTGCAGGAGACGAGGATCGAGCGGAGCGAGGACGTGCGTCCGGACGTGCGCATCTTGAGCTTTCCGCCGCACTGCCCGGCCGTCACGGAACCACGGTCGGTGGAACGGTGCACCCACTGCCAGTACGGGAACTCGCCGAGATGACCGGCCTCGCAGGCGACGACGAAACGGGAGGGGACGAGGTCGGCCTCGCACGTGCCGCAGACACTACGACCGGCCGGCGGATTGAAGTCGCGGTGTCGCTGCAGTTCGGCGCACTCGGGGCAGGAATGCATCAGTGGGAAGCGCCGAACCCTGAGGCCGTCCCTGCTGGTGTCGTCGGACGCGGGCGGCAGCCGGAAGTAGTCGACGTCCAGCAGGCGGGCCAGGCGCCGTTCGTGGATCCGCGGGGACTCGTGGGCGCTCCAGCTCTGGTCGGCTTCGTCCAGGCCGGAGACGACGAAGGACTCGTGGTCGACAGCGATGAGCGATCCGACGCCGTACGTGGTGATCGCCTGCGCGCGGCGAACCGTACCGCGCCGCGGGAGGTTGTGGGCGGGAGTGGAACTTTTCGCGCCGGTCCGGCGACGGCGGGCAGGGGGCGGGGTCATCGGGTTCCCTCCATGAACAGGGCGGACTCGGCGTCGACATCGCGCAGGCTCCACAGCGTGGCCCACGCCTCGGCGTCCTCGGACACGTCGTCGTACGCCTTCAGGAGCGAGGGCGCGCGACTGCCCCTGCGGGGCTCGAAGAGCAGGCCGCTGTCGATGTCGGCCTCCGTGCACCACCACTCGACGAACTCGTCGAATGCATGGGACGCGGCCTCGGCCTCCTCCGGCGTGACTGCTTCCACGCGATCCAAGAGCACGGATTTGATACGGCCCCGGAGAATGTGCTCGTAGGACTCGACCGTGCCGGCTCCCTCGTTGGGGCGCGCCGCCGGGATCAGAATACGGGCGAGCGCGACGATGACCGCGTGCAGGCCACGTTCGCGGGCGCGGGCGGAGAACGGTGTCACGGAGGTGGACTCGACCTCACGGTAGAGGGCCGAGTGGAAGTGCTGGAAGCTCTCGTAGTGGGAGCGGTCCCGTGACCTGGTCGAGTTGAGCATGACTGTGACCAGGCCGGGGTGTGCGCGGCCGACACGGCTCGTCGCCTGGATGTACTCGGCGGTCGTCTGCGGCTGGCCCATCACGGCCATGAGACCGAGACGGTCCACGTCCACACCCACCGCGATCATGTTGGTGGCCAGGAGGACATCCACCGTGTCCTCGTCGGGGAGCCTCTTCTCGATGCCCTTGAGTCGGGCCGGGATCTCGCTGGCGTCGACGCGACTCGTCAGTTCCGAGTAGTTGGTGACCGAGCGGACCGTCACCCCCTCACGCTCGGCGAGCAGCTCCAGATAGGCCACCACGTCGTCGTGGACCTGGAGTTCGGCTGCGGAGAGCAGCCGGAGGCTGTTGAAGTAGCCGACGAGACTCCAGTACGCGTCGCGTATCTCGTCGGCGGTCTCCGCGTGCTTGGCCCGGTGCAGCAGGGTGGCGTACGTGCGGATCAGCAGGGTGGACTGGCTGGTGCCGGGTGCCAGGAGGCCGACGTAGCGCCGGCTCGCCTTCTCCTCGCGCGGTGTCTCGACGGCGAACCACGAGTCGCGGGCGTCCAGGCCCGCGGGCGGGAACTGGCGCACACGCCGTGCGAAGAGGTGACGACCCTGGTCGGCGGCGCGACGGATGGTCGCTGTGGACGCGATCACCTTGGGGCGGTCCGCGAGCGCGTCCACGGCGGTTTCGTAGAGGCCGGTCAGGGTGCCCAACGGCCCGGAGATCAGGTGGAGTTCGTCCTGAATGATCAGCTCCGGCGGAGGAGTCCCGTCGTCCAGGTCGTCGAGATTGAAGAGCGCCGAGGTCGCCGGGCGCCACGGCATAGACGCGAATTTGTCTACGGTGGCGATCACCAGTGTCGGCCGTGCGTCGTACACAGCCTCGTCGATCAGATGGACGGGCAGGCCGTCGGTGAACTCGCAGTCCGCGCCGGGGCAACGGACGTGCATCCGCTTGGCGTCCTCTTCGGCCTCGTAGTTGCGGGCGTCGAGGCGGCTTCCGCACCAGGGGCAGGCGTGCAACTGGACGGGGTTCTCGGTGGCGAGGCGCTTGTCGAGGCTCCTGCGCAGCTCGTCCAGCTTCCGGTCGGCCTCGGCCAGTGTGTTGGGAGTGGCCGAACGTCCCACCCACATGCCGATGGAGAACTCCTCGCGCCCCAACTCGGGCGTGCGGCGCCGCATGTGTTCCATGGCGCAGAGCAGGATGGCCGCGCGCTCGAACTGCTGGAGGGTGAGCAGCCGCAGCGTGTAGCGCATGAGGACGGTGACACCACCGCCGGCGGCACCCTTGCGGATGCGGCGCAGGAACGACGTGACAGCGATGAGTCCCAGGTACGCCTCTGTCTTGCCACCACCCGTGGGGAACCACAGCAGATCGGAGACCTCCCGGTCGCGGTGGGCGGGGTCGTCGATGCCGGCCAGACACAGCAGCACGAACGCGATCTGGAAGGGGCGCCAGCGACCGGCGGCCGGGTCGGGGGCGCCGACACGTCCGCTCTTCACCCAGACGCTGCGGGCGCGCTGGTCGGCCATGGCGCGGTTGGCGAGGCGGAACGCCCTCATCAGATCGGGCTTGGTCCGCAGCAGCTCGATGCCCTCGCGGATCCGGTCGAGTGCCTCACGACAGGCTTTCACCTGCTCCCGCGCGGGCTTCGCGTGGGCATCGCCCGTCAGGGCCTCCGCTTCCGCCGCCGTGCGGTCGACCCAGCGCTCGTACCCGGTGGTGAGATCCTCCAGAGCGGCCAGCACCTCGATGTCGGATTTCTCCGCCAGCCCCAGCATGGACAGCGCCGAGCTGTCGATCTCCGGATTGGAGTCGGTGAGCAGTACTTCCACGGTGGGTACGAACTCGCTCCGCACCTCGGCGACGGCGGCCCTTCGGGCGTCGGTCATGCCGATCGGCGGCGGAGTCCAGTCCCATTCGGCGGCGCAGCCATGGCCGACCGCGAACGTCGGGGCGTGGCGGTGCAGCAGCCTGCTGGTGGCGACATCGTCGTCATGGGAGGGAGCCGGGGCGACGCGCTCTACGAAGGCGGTGGCCCCATCGACCGCGCGGACGGTGAGACCACACTGGAAGAGGGAGAAAGCGTCTTGAAGTTCGCGTTCGCCGACCTGGTGGGTGTTGACGAGCGTGACCGTGATCGTGACCGTACCGGTGGTCGGATGGGGGCGCCGGACGTTGACGCGCAGTGCGGCCCCCGCACCGAGGTCGAACCGCCTGTCGGGAGCGGGTGTGGTCACGTCGACCGGGGTGTCCGGAAGGACGAGTTCCTTGCGTCGCCACCTCTCCCGCTGTTCGGAGGTGGTGCGCGCCTCGGCACGGCGGGCCGGGATCGGCTTGCCTTCCGGATCGGTGGGCTCGTAGACGGCGGCGCGTGCCGAGACCACGATCGAGTCGCTTATGGCCGGGTCGACCGCGAAGGTGAGACCCATCGACGAGGGGCGGCGGGACCCAGCGGCGCCCACCTCCTGCGCGGTACCGGACTCCTCGACGCTGTCACCCGTGCGCATCGGGGCGACGTCCAGACCTTCGTGCTCGGCCTCGTCCTCACGCATCCGCTGCTCCGCCGTCGCGTCTGCCGATCGCGGGTAGAGGACGCCGGTCAGATAGCGGTCGATCGGCGCGTCCTCGGTCAGGACTTCGTCCCGGTCCTCCGGCGCGGCGTTCGGAGCGGGACCGAGAAGCTCGCGGCGCAGGCCCGCCAGCAACTCCTCGTCCCGGACCCGATAGTGCTCGGAGTGCCGACCTGCCACCTGTGTCATGCGCGCTGCTCCTCGTCCTCATCGGCCCGTCGGTACCTTCCGATGCCGGTGATCCGGGGGACGATCCACGTCCCACGGTCACCGAGACCGGCGTTGGCCCCGGCGGCGGTGCTGCCTGTCACCGTCTCCAGGGTGTCGATCCGAGTGCCGTGGATCTCGTCGGGCCACCAGGGGTCCCACGCCCTGTTCACCTTCTGCACCTGGAACAGCTCCTCCCGGAACCGCTCCGACGTCTCCCCGATCTCCCGGCCGTCGTGCATCAGAGCGTACGGCGGGCTCTGGTACTCACCCATCGGCAGATCGTGGCGCTTGCGCAGCACGACTTCCTGCCCGGGGACGACCTGCGCCAAGAGGTACGCCTGGGTCACCACGGCGTCGGTGTCGTGGCCGGGCGGGTTGTCCCGGCAGACGTCCCCCGCCTCGGCCACGAGGCCGTATCTGTCGTACGACCGCCATCCGCCGACGTAGCGGCGGCCGTTCTTTCGTCCGCCGGCGCGCTTGAGGATCGGCAACTCGGGTGACTGCGCGTGGTACAGGTCCTCGCGGGCGCGGGTCATCGCCACGTACAAGGCCCGGGCCTCGGCGGGGAGGTCCAAGTCGTCCTTGTGCTGCTTGTGCAGCTCGGCGACGGTCGGCGGGGTCAAGACGATCACCCGGTCGAACTCGAGGCCCTTGGCCCGATGCACCGTGGAGACGACGATGGGAGCGGTCTCCGGGTCGGCGGCCTCGTCGGGGAACCTGCCGTCGACGACCGTGCGACGCAGCCGCTCCAGATCGAGCACACCGCGTCCGCCCGAGCGCGCGGCCCTCCGCAGCACCGTCCACAGGACGGTCGCGTCCGGCTCGTACGGCAGGGGGATCTCCGCGAGCAGCGAGCGGAACCGGTCCTCTGTGAGGCCGGTCGCCTCGGTGCGGCGCAAGAGCTCGGCAACCCAGTACGGCACCGGCCGCTCTTCGAGAGGGCGCCGCAGCAGGTGCTCGACGCCGTGCTCATGGAGCAGGTCGGAGACCACCAGGGCCTGTCGGTTGTCGCGGGTGAGGATCGCGCAGGTGTCGGGGAAGGCCCGCAACCCGTCCAAGGCGAATGGATCGGTTAGGTCGCCCAGGTCGTTCGCCGGATCCAGGAGCAGTTCGCGCAGTTCCTCGTACGCGGTCGCCGCCTCCTCCGCGTCGGTGACCTGCTGGAGTCGGGGGCCCTGAGCCAACGCGATCCGGGCCTCGGGGGTGACGGCCCGGAAGTTCCGTGTGAGGTGCAATTCCACGAGTTCGTCGGGGTACGAGCCGCGCAGCCAGTCGAAGAACCGCCCGGTCTCGTCGGCACGTTCGGCCGGGTCCTCGACCTGGAAGCCGTAGACGGACTGGGCGGCGTCACCGACGACGGTGAAGCCGCAGCTGTCCTGATACCGGTCGAGCAGCGTCTCCACCAGCTCTCGACGCCCGCCCACCAGGTCCTGTACCTCGTCGATCACGACATGAGCGGGCGGGACGGCGTCGCCGGCCTCCAGCGCACCCTCCTCGACCGCCCGCGCGGCGGCAGCGATCCGCTCGTCGAAGCCGACCGCACCCCACTCGCCGTCCGGGCGCGCCTGAAGGAGCACCCCGTAGGCCCAGGCGTCGAAGGTCTGGGCCCGCACCCGCCCAGCCCGCTCCCCGTGCCGGGCGATCCGCTCCCGCAACTCGCGGGCGGCGGCCCGGGAGAAGGTGAGCACAAGGATCTCGGCGGCCTCCAACGCCTCGTCGGGGTCCTCGTGACCGCACAGCGCGTCGAGCCGGCGCACCAAGGTGTGCGTCTTTCCCGCCCCCGCTCCCGCGGTGACCAGGACACGTGCGTCCCAGGGCTGCTCGACCACGGCCCGCTGTTCCTCGGTGAGCGGTGGGCTGTCGAGGTAGGCGTCGGTCACTTTCTGCTCCACAGGTGCTCGAACTGGGTGAAGGCGAGTCGGGTGTCGAAGTTCGCGATGTTGTCGCTGACGTTGAGGATCAGGCACGTGGGCTTACCGCCGTTGAGAGGACCACGCAGACCACGACCGATCATCTGCTGGTAGACGTTGGTGCTGTAGACGGGCCGGGCCACGACCACGGCACGAGTGGCCGGAGCGTCGAATCCCTGGGCGAGCACGCCGTAGTTGGTGAGCACCCGGATGCGTCCCTCGCGGAACTGCTCGACGCGTGTGCGGCGGTCCTGCTGGCTGGTCGTCGAGTCCACGGCCGCGGATCGGACCCCCCGGTCGTTGAGCATTGCCGACAGGTACTTGGCATGGTCGACCGAGGTGGCGAAGAGCAGCGTCGGCCCGTCGTCGGCCAGACTGGCCACCGAGTCGACGATGCGCCTGCTACGAGCGTGGTCGTCGGCGAGCCGTTGCTCGGCCGCACGGGACAGCACCGCCATCCGTTCGGCCTGTGCCTTCTCGTCACGGGTCAGTTCGATCCGACCGCCTTCCAGGGTGCGGTGCTCCACCTGCGCGAGCATCCCCCACTCCTGGAGGTCCCGGTACGGATCACCGGACGGGAAGACACCCTCGTCGAGCCGCCGGTTCCCGAAGCGGCCGACCAGACGGCGGGTCTCCTCCTCGTTGGTGTTGCGGAAGGGCGTGGCCGTCAGGCCGAGCAGGTGCCTACCGGTCTCGTACTGGGTGAGGCCCAACTGCCGCAGGATCGCCGTGTATCGCGGGGAGACGGCGGTATGGGCCTCGTCCACGATCACCAGCGCGGCCTGACGCAGCCACGTGTACGGTTCGGTGTCCAGGCAGCGCTCCAGCTTGGCGTCGATGGCGACCACCAGGTGGGGGTGGTCGACGACGTTCCCGACCTCGTTGCCGCCCCAGAGTCGGCTGATGGTGAGCGGACGCTCTGCACCCACCTTGCTCCACACGAACTTCCAGCTCTGCACGGCCTGTTCGCACAGTTCCTCGGTCTGGGCGATCCACAGCAGCGGTCCGTTCAGATCACCGACGCGCTTGACCCAGCGAATGACGGCCTCGGCGGTGACTCGGGTCTTGCCTGCGCCGGTCGGCAGCGACAGCATGCCGCGCTGGGGAGCGAGGCGGTCGAGCATGGTGGTGATATTACGGACCAGATCCTCCTGGTATGCGTGGAGGCGCGGGAAGTCCCGAGGGCCCTCGATGATCTCGAACGCCGGCCGGGTCGGGGTCCGAGAGCCCGCGAAGGACACCGGCAGCTTCAGGTCTGACACGAAGGAGACAGCGGACGAGGAGCCGGTGTAGGAGACAGGAGCGTCGGGGAACCGTGCCTGGATGTCGCGGGCGTGCTGATGGAGGACACCGTCGCCGTGGGCGTTGAAAGCCATCTGCGCGATCCGCCGCCCCGAGGGCTGTGCGCCGTCGGTCGCCTGCAGTTCCGCCTCCATCAACCCTTCGGGGAGACCGACCCGGAGTGCTTCTGCCCCGATCAACAGCTCGATTTTGGTGACCACGTCCTCGGCGTCGCGAACGGCCTTCCGAGCCGCCTGCATCGCACTGTCCCGAGCCATCCGTTCCTGGTGTTCGAGCACGGCCCGGCATCCGGATGCGCCCAGGCCCAGCCCGAGTTCGCGGTCGATCAGGCGGAGCATCGGCTCGGGATCCAGCGGGACACGGACCTTGACGACGCTGTCCTGGCGGACAGCGTCCAGGGGAGTGGCGTGGATGCCGTTGGGCGTGCGGGTGACCTCCTCCAGCTCGGTGCACCGCTGCACCTGGCTGTTCCGGTTGGAGCTGTTGAGGTGCCGACGCAGGCCGGGATACAGCTCGATCAGTGGTACTGGATCGCCCTCTACCACTTCACGGGTCTCGCGGCTGATCATGTCGGAGTAGCGGTGCATTCCCCACTTCTCGACCATCAGCTCGGCGTCCTCGACGGTCGGCACGAGCAACGCGGGCACCTGCTCGGCGCGGAGCACCCCGTATTCGGCGAGCCCGACCGCGAGCGTGATCTCGTCGTCGGGACGGGTCCCCCAAGTGTCGCCGATCCGGCAGCGAGTGAGAGCGTCCTCGGGGAAGTCCGCGCCGAACCGGGTCAACATCACGTAGGTGGCGCCCACGAAGGAGTCGTCCTCGCTCCGGGACACCGCGTCGAGGAGCGTGGCCCAGCGATCTGCCGGAACCTCGTCGACCGTCGCCGGCAGGCGCAGCTTGCGGGCCTTCTCGGCCGACAGGTCGGCGACCGGCAGCACATCGCGATAGGCGGCGAGCTGGGGACCGACGGCTTCGTTGAGCGGCTTGATGCCCTGAGAGGTGGCGACCGTGCCGTATGTCCGCAACATCCAGCGGATCGGTGAGGCCACAGCCTGCCGAGTGCTGCTCTGCGCACCGATCTGGAGCGTCCAGTTGTCCACCACGGCGTCGTCGGGAAGGGCCTTCAGGAACGCGGCACGGGACTCTTCGGAGAGCGCTCGGAACAGGTGGAGCGGCCCTCCGATCGCGGCCCCTTCGACCTTCACCCGGCTCAGAGCGGGGCGCTGCACGTCGCTCTTCAACTTGCGTAGATAAGCCGAGTGGACCGTCTGTCGGTACTCCTCGAACCATGCTTCGCCGCCCGTCGGCCGCACTCCGGTGCTGGGCCGGTCCCGCAGGCCGACCTGGGCGAAGAAGGCGACATCGTCGGAGTGGAACGTCATGTCGACGGCGACGGACGGATCGCGCCGAGCGTCGACCACCTTGCCCGGAAGCATGCAGTCCTCGATGGGCCGGAACCTTCCGTCGGCGGTACGCACGCGCAGAGTGGAGCCCGGCGCGGCGACCCGCTCCAACACCCTGTGCGCCAGGTGACGGATTCCGGCCTTGCGGAACAGCTCCCAGAAGCGTTGCCACTCGGCGTCCCCGTAGCCGTCGAAGCCCTGGTCGAGGACGCTGACGAAGCGTCCTTCGAGGTCCGCCTCGCGGATGCCGAGAACGTTGAGCGCGTGGGCCAACGACAGGTCCTGGGCGAGTGCGCCGTCCACGTACACGAGGGACTCACGCAGCCCACCCTGATCGGCACGACGGAACACCCGGCCGGGCACGGGCGCGACGAGTCCGTGCTCCTCCGTGAGCACGATGTGTGCCTTGCGGGCCTCCTCCGCGTACGGTGAGCCGACCTCGATCATGTTCGCGAGGATCCGGATCGCCACGGCCGAGGCCTCGGCGGTACCGCTCTCGACCAAGGCCTCCAACCAAGTGCGGACATCCGCTCGTTCGTGCCGGGCCGCGTCGAGGATGTGCTCGACCTTTCCGGAACGCAGGGAATCGGTTTCGACGCTCGGGTGCAGCCAGTTCGAGGGGCGACCGGGGCACTCGTGCCACATCCGCAGCCACCCGGCCAACCTCTTCAGGTCCTTCTTGTCGAAGCGGGGGTGGACGCGCAGTTCGGCGGGGGCGCGCAGCACACCGTCCTGGTCGGGCAGCGACGGACGGGTCGCGGCACGGGCCCAGATCTCCCGGGTCAGGAACTCGTCGGCCCAGCTGATCGCCTCCTTGACTCGTCCGGGAAGCAAGGGGAGGTAGGCGGCCGGGTCCTCGGCGGGCGACAGAGCGGGAAGCGAGTCGACGACCAACGCCGCCGACACCCTGATCATCTCCTGGTTGAAGGGTGAGGAGTCGAGCAGGTTCTGGCGGTCCTCGTTGGTCTTCCACGCGCCGTTGAGGATGCCGCTCAATGACATTTCGTACTTGGTCGGGAAGAAGGACCAGAACCTACCGCGTCCACGGATCCGCGAATTGACGTACAGGCCGCTCTCCGGGTCCTTCCGGAGGGCGGGAACACCCCAGGAGAGGTCGAGGGAGAGGCGGTCGTGGAGTTCACCGGCGTCCGCCTGGGCCGCTGGGCCGGGTGTGTGGGTGGTGGTGAACACCCGCCAGTGGATGGTGGTGGCCTTCCTGTTCCTCTCCTCGGTCACGGTGTGCAGATCACCTGCCTGGCGCGTGGTCAGGACCCGGCGGGCTGCAGGAAGGTGACGACGGTCCTCAAGAACGACCTTCGCGACGTGTGGTGAGAAGAGCTGGAAGCCCACTGGGAACTCGTCGCGAGGCTCGCCGTGCTCCTTGGCGCTCCCACCGTGCATGTCCAGTCCTAGCCGGCGGTCCGCCTTCGGCAGCAAGGGCAGGCGTACGACAGTGGTCGCCCAGCTCAGCAGCTCGTGCAGGACGGGGTCGGCGGCGCGCTCGGCCTGCACGTCGAGAGGGCGGGCCATCCGCAGCACGGGGGCGTCGAATTCCGGACCGTATCGAGCAGACACGCCGGGCACGTTCTTGATTTGTTCGTACGACCAGCCGCGGTCGAATCCGAAACTTCCGGTGCTGCTGAAGAATTCCGGTGCGTCCGTCACGACCAGGACTGATTTCACCCCCACACCGAACCTTCCGATCTGCCCTCCGCGCTTCTTCGACATGCTCATTCGGAGAATGGTTTCCGCGCCTTCGGGAGTGACAGGGTTTCCTTCGTTCGCGCAGTACAGATGGGATCCGGTGAGGACGACGTGAATTCTCCCTCCGGGCTCATCGGCGATTTCGTCGGCTGCGTTCTGGACGAGTTCGAAAAGCTGGCGATCGCCATATCCGCCCTGGGTGATGCGGCGCTCTCCGTTAGCGTGCTCGGCTACGAGGCCGGGGTCCACGGCATATGTTTTAAGGACACGGGAAGACTGCTCGATGACGGTTTCGATTACCGGAGAGAACGATGACGACACTGGTCCTGCACTCCTGAGGGTGTCAAGGATTCGAGCGGAAGTATGCGTGGGGCCGGCTGTCGACTTCATACAGCCGGCCCATGGACGTTCGAGTGGTGCCAGCGGGTGCGCAATCGCCCCCTTCGCACTGTTTGTGCAGGCCAAGGTGGTGGGAGTGAGTTCCCAAAGGTCTCCGCCTGCATGAGGGGCGGAGTTATGTGGAGGAGCTCAGGTCGCAGGGGAGGTGTCGTCGTCGGGCGGTTCCGTATAGTCCTTCAGCTCGGGAAACCGCGCCAAAAATTCATCTTCACACGGGTGTCCCCTCAGCAGGTCCGCTGCTTCCTTGGGCTCGATGCTTCCCATTGCAATGGCTGAGTTGAATGCACTCAGGCCACGCTCAGAATCCAAGTCGTGACTGTAGTACTCGTCCATAGCAGGTCCCCCTGTCGCATCGGTCGCACAGGGGTGCATAAAGGCACAATTGACCCCTCGTGAGAAAATGGGTGTAAAAATCTCGGGTAAACGTTTCGCCGAAAATCAGCCTAGCGGTCCGTAGGCCGTCTGACTAGTCGTTAGGTTTGAACGAGGAGGTGCGTGTGGAGGTTTGCTCTGCAGTTGAGTATTTACCCTCGGTGCCGATTTTGGACATAATTCTGACAGGCCGCCCGATTCCCTCGACTTGCGTTCGAGTTCGCGAGCAGGGTGAACCTGGCACCGTGTTAATCATATCGGATGTTGATCGAGCTGGTCAACCCAACTGCCTCCCGCTGATGGGGAATTGACCGCTCCGCATATCGAGTTCGACCCAAAACGCCATAAAATCGGGCCAATCTAACCCATCGGTCTCAGTGGCCCTGGTGTCCAGGTCCGATCAACTGTTGGTTGACAGTGTTTGCCGCGTCAAATTAACCTCCTGGTCAGTCGCCTGCGAGTCGCAGGCGACTCCGAGGGGAAGAGCAGGTGGCACGGTTGGACACAGGTGAGGAGTTCGGGCCCTGGTTGGCCCGTCAGCTCAAGCTCGCGGGGAAGACGCAGGCCGAACTGGCCCAGGAACTCAAGCTGACGCGGGCCGCCATTTCCGCGTGGATCACCGGGCGGTCGACCCCCCGCCCTACCGTCATGGCGGACATCGCCAAGGCGCTCGGCACGGACGTCGGCACGGTGCACACCCGTACCACCGACACCCAGGCCGGTCTGCCGATCACCTGGTACCACCGTCCCGGCTATCCCGACGGTGGTCGTGACCTGGGCAACGCCGCGGCCTTCGCGTTCGACGCCGACGTGCAGGTACTCGCCCGAGAGACCTGCCAGAACAGCCTCGACGAACGTCTCACCGAGAACGGCCGACCCGTCAGGGTCCGCTACACCCTGCACGAGCTGACCGGAGAGACGCTCGATGCGTTCCGTGAGGCGATCCTGTGGAACGACCTCTTCCCCCACTACTCCGCTGTCTCCGAGGGAGCGGGGAGTCAGAAGGTCGGCCGGGTCGTCGACGCCGGAGTGCGCGACATGTATGAGAAGGGCCGACTGGTCCTGCTGCGGGTCGACGACTACAACGCGTCCGGGCTCATCGGAGACGACTACGCGGACGGCAAGTTCGCCGCCGTGGTCAGGCGGCAACTGGAGAGTCTCAAGTCGGGGCATGGTGCGGGCGGTTCGTACGGCCTGGGCAAGGCGACCCTGTGGGCGACGAGCGCCCTGGGGCTCGTGCTCATCAACTCCACTCTGTCCGTGCCCCACGAGGGACGTACGGAGCGACGGGTCATCGGACGCCTCGAACTGCCATGGCGCGAGGTCGACGGCGAGCCGTACGCGGGCCCCGCCTGGTTCGGGCGCCCCGATCCCGACTCTCCCGGCGCGATGGTCGCCCGTTCCTGGTGGGCGGACGAAGAGACCGTCGCTCGTCTGCATCTCGCCCGGGAGAGCGACGAACCCGGCACATCCTTCCTCATCGTCGGCGCGCACGACGTGGCCAGCCTTGAGGAGAGCGGGTCCGATCTCGACGACGAGACCATGGACGACGAGGGCGCCGAGGACACGCGCGACATCCGCCGGATGCACCGGCGTCTGGTCGAGGCGCTGGGGCGCGACTTCTGGGCCGCGATGACCGGCGGGGGCGCCAGACTTCCCCTACTGGAGGTCTCCGTCCGTGCCCTTCGCAACGGCGAAGTGGTCGTACCGGAGAAGCAGGTGGATCCGTCCGCCGAGCAGCCCGCCCGAACCCGTGCCCTGCGGGCCCACTACGAAGGCACCACCGTGGATCGGCTCCTTGAGGCCGGCCAGGTGGCGGCGCGCAGTGTTCCGCTGAAACTGCCGCTGTCAGGTGGAGCCCGGGGGACCTTGGGGACACACCAAGCGGTCTTGTTGGTCACCGACCTGGCCACCGACGCCGAGAACGGGGACGGAGCGAAGAACCAGGTGCATTCGCTACGGGGCAACCGTATGACCGTCAAGACGGCCGGAGTCCCGAACCTGCCGCTCGGCACGAACCCGTTCCAGGCCGTTCTCCTGGTGGGCGAGGCCGCCGGGGAATCGGTCCCGTTCGCGAAGGAGGCCGAGGAATTCCTGCGCGCGGCGGAACCGCCCGAGCACGACCGCTGGGGGCAGACCGAGGAGTTGACCCTGCGCTGGTCGCCTTCCGCGTACCGGCGGATCAACGCGCTGACCGCCGAGGTCAACAGCGCGGTGAGAGAACTCGTCGCGCGGCCGAAGCGGCGCAACCGTGAAGGCGGTGAGGCTCTGCGCAAGGCGTTGACCGTGAAGGCCAAGCCCAAGGCCAAGGCACCTTCCGGGCCAGTGGTTCCGGTCCTGGACGGACTCGAGGCGACGGTCGGCAACGAGGGGGAGTGGAGGATCACCGCGGAGGTGAGCATCCCGCGTGGTGACGAGATCGTTCCGATGATGCCGGTCGCCCAACTCGACGTGCGTTCGGGCGGACGCCCGAAACTGGACTGGGCCGAGCTGGTGGCTGTCGAAGGCTGTGAGGTGGAGGACGGCATCCTGCGTTTCGCGCCCGGCACCCGTCGCGCGAAGTTCCGAGGATCCACCGACGTAACCAGCCACCCGGTCAGGACCACGCTCACGCGTCTCGTTCTCGAACTCCGCGCCGGCAAGGGGGAATGAGGCGTGAAGATCTACCCGTACAAGCGGCTCAACAGGCCGATCGTCCTCAGAGTGACCTCGGTTTCCCTCAAGCTCCTCGACGGTACCCGCGACCAACTGGAGACCACGGCGTACTCCACCCAGCAACAGACGGTCGCACTCGGCATCGCGGGTCACACCGACTGGATGAGTGCCACGATCGGCCTCTCGGTGACGCTGCCGCCCGGGGCGAACGCGCCGGACGCTGCCTGGTCCGACCTGCGGGTCCTCGCCGTTCTGACAGACGGCGAGACCAATGTCCGCACCTCTGTGGACCTCACCCGTGACGCGGAGGACGCCCGTGACTGGTCGGGCTTCCTGGAGGTGCTCCGGGACGATCACGTGGGCCGGGCCTCCCTCGCCGTGTACGCCGTCGGGACGGTGGACGGAGTGCACGGACGGTCGATCGCGGAGATCGATCGTCCGTGGATCGTCGACACGGTCTCCGAAGAGCCGGTCCGTGGGCTTCAACTCGACGTCCAGAAAGCTTCGTTCAGGAAGAGTTCGCGAGAGTGGCTGCAGGCGTACGCGGACGCTCCCTGGATCGTGGACACCTCGGCCCGGGTCCCCACCGTGTTCGTCAACACGGACATCGAGGGAATCATCGGGCTGTTGGACAGCAACGGCTCCGGAGTGGACAGCAAGGTACGTGACCTCCTGGTCGCCCAGATGGCCACCGACGTCTGGACGGCGGTGTTCCACGGAGCCATCGGTGACCTGGAGGTGGAACCCGGTGGCGGCCCGGTCTTCCCGACCGACTGGCAGGGCGAGGTTCTGCGGGAGATGCTCCCGGACGTGATTCCTGGTGTGCATGTCGAGGAGGCCCTACGACAGGTGCATCGCCGACGCACCGGCGAATCGGGCTGGGTGGAGCTCCAGACCCGCATCCATTACGCGGCGGTCCGCCGCGCCGATGCCTCCAAGGCGCTTGCCTATGCCATCCGAAGTCTGGAACAGATGAACAGGGAGCGCGAGACGTGATCACCCAACCGAGCCACGTACCGGAGCGCTTGGCGCTGCTCGCCACCTCGGCCGTCGATCCGTTCCTCACCGAGGAACTGCTCAGAGGCGAACAGGTGCACGGCGGCATCGATCTCGCCAAGGTCGTCGAGCCGCTGCCCGAGGACGACGCCAGGTGGTCGGTCGAGCCGATCCGAAGTCTGGTGGAAGACGCCATGTTCGAGTTCCGGGAGGACCGTACCCGAGCCGACGCGTGGCTGGCGCCACGGCTCCATGCCACGCTTCGCCTGACACGGCGGGAGGCGGCGGACAAGCGTCTGTGGAACCACCTCGCTCTGGCGGTGGCCCCCGAGTATGTCGCTTGGCGGCACCTTTCGGAGGCTACAGCGAACAGGCCGGACAGGCGCATCGCTGCGGAGCGCTTCCGAGGCCCCGCAGACCGTCAGTGCTTCTCCCGCCTCTGGTGGGCAGCTGAGCTCTTCCGGAACGGGCCGGACTACGAGCCGGTCGTGGCCGCCTGCGGGAACCAAGACCTCATCCACACGGTTCTCCGGATGGAGCTGATCGACCACCGCGCTACCGCCCAGGCTCTCGTCCGCCTTCTGAGGAGCGGGCAGATCACCACTGGGCGAGAGATTTTCGGCCTCAGCGTCGCGATCAATGCGGCCGGAGCGACGCTGGTCTACGACGTCCTCGCACCGGACGAGCCCAGGGACCCCGCTCGATTGCGAGAGTGGATCGCGGAGGCGGGATCGGCGCTGCCGGTCGGGCGGTACGAACTCCCGACGGGACCCGATGAGGATCCCGTCCCGGAGGAATCCGTGGCCACGCTCACCAGCTACTTTGCCGATCTCTTCGAGACGGCGCCGGTCAGAGGCAGGAAGCCTCAAGGCTGAACACGAGGGGTCACCTGTCTGGGGTCACCTGTCTGTGAGCGGGTGACCCTTCAGACCGCGGTGCCGGCGGATCTCCACTGGTTCGGCGGGTCGTTTCCAGGTCAGGAGCTCCTCGACGGCCCGCTTCATCCTGTCCTCGATCTCGCCAGGGCTGAGTTCGGGTTCGAGCACGTGTCGGAGGACGTGCAGGGCGAGCCTGGGCGGTACGGCGTTGCCGATCTGCTGCGACACATCGTTGCCTCGCCAAGGGTACTCAGCGGGGAACGTCTGGAGTACCCCCGCTTCGGCAGGGGTGAAACGGTCGAACTCGGCAAGGTCGTCGTCGGTTCCCTTGTGGACCAGGCGGTTGCGGGACACCTTCCCGGTGATCGTGGCGGAAGGGGCGTCGTGGTCACGTCGGCCGCGCGCCTCGGGGTCTCCGCCGGTCCCGTAGTTCGAGACGACGGTGAATGCGGGGCGTGCCGGCAGATCCGTCTTGATACCTCGCGCCGCCTCCAGGGCCTTCTCCATGGAGATGCAAGAGTCCTTCACGTCGCCCAAAGGGAGGGTGTCCGCGTGACCTGTCTTCGGTGACTGGACGAAGAGGGCCCCCGGCCGGTAGCGCTCGTGGGTCGTGGGTACCTTCGTGAGGACGTCGGTGGGGAGCGTGTTCGGGGCAGCGGTCGGGTCGAAACGGGCCATCAGCACCGCGCGCCGTCGCGTCTGCGGTACGCCGAACTCCTCGGTGTGCATCAGTTGTCGCCCGGTCCTGTATCCGAGGGACGCCAGTACCTTGGCGTACTCCTTCCACACCGGCATCACCGCGGGCACCTGCTCCAGGACGACGGCTTCATACGGAACCAGCCCGGGCCGCCTGCTCCGCTCGATCACCCACCACAGAGGTTGCAGGACCAAGCCGGTCCGCTCGTCGCCCAACTCCTCGAGTCGGAGCTTGAGCTTCTTGATCTCTTCGCTCAGATCGCTGAACTCTTTGAGCAGGCCCTTGAGTTCGGCATCCGAGAAATCGAGGATCTGCGGGGTCTTGAGTTGCTTCAGGAGGCTCTTGATCTCGCTCGCCGAGTGTCCGAGCTGTTCCAGCCTGGTCCTCAGAACCTTGCGCTTCGTGGTCCTGAGCTCCTCGACCTCACGCTTCGCAGCCCTGACCTCCTTGGCCTCGATCTCCTTCCGCCGGAGTTCCTCCGTGATCTTCCGCCAGGTTCGGAAGATCACCAGCCAGTCCGGTTTCTCGGGACGCACGACCTCGTGCAACTGCTCGATGTATCGCACCACTTGGTCCAGCGCCCTACGGCCCGCTCCATGCCCGGCGACGGTGAAGGTCTGGCAAGGAGGCCCACCGGTCAGGACCTGGGCATGAGGGAAGAAGGCCGCACGATACTCCCGGACATCGCCCCGGAAAGTGTCCATTCCTGCCGCGCTACGGGTGGCGCATGCTCCGGCGTCCCATTCGATGCCGGTGATCTGATGCCCCAGAACATCTGCCGCCACATCCAGCCCGCCAGGACCCGCAAATAGGTCCAAAATGCGGAAACGCGCAGGTGAGGAGTGTTCCTCTTCGATGTGGCTCATGGGTGGGAAGTGTAGCCGGCGTTCTCGAGTGGTGCCTTCAGCAATGCCTCGGCCACCGCTCGTCCCAGTGCCTCGCCCACCGCCGGCGGTGCGGCGTTGCCCACCTGGCGGTAACGGGCGGTCTTGCCACCGGCGAAGTGCCAGCTCTCGGGAAAGCCTTGGAGGAGGGCGGTCTGGTCCACAGTGATCCGCACCAGCCCGTCGTCGCCGAGCGACGGATCCCATTCGAAGTCGGGACCGGGAGGTTCGTTCCCGAACGACTTCGTGTAGACCCCCATACGCTGCCACTTGGCCTTCGTGCCGCTGGGTCCGAAGTCCGGTCCTCCATGTGTCTTGGACCCGCCCACCAAGGTCGGCGCCACGCTCGTCGCTTGGGCCGCCCAGTGGTCGGCGCCTTGCCAGCCGCGGGAGCGCATCGACGACGCCAACGCCTCGCCGACCGACACGTGCTCCAGGACGGTGGGCTGAGGAGGACGGAAAACGCTCGCCCACTCCTGCCTGAGGGCCACCAGGACGCCTTGTTTGCGGTCCTGGGGGACTCCGAAATCGGAGGCATTCAGGATGAACCACGTCAGTTCGTAGCCGAGGTGCTCCAACTCCTTGTGGAGGAAGTCACGTATCGACGCGAAGGACTCCTCGTCGACCAGGGTGGGGACATTCTCGATGATCAACGCACGTGGTTGGACTGCGTGGAGCAGATAAGCGGTCGCCTCGATGAGGCGGAGCTCGGTGTCCGACGATCGGCGCGTCACTGTCGCGCTGGACTTCACCCTGGGGAGGCCGGCCGTCAGCAGGTCGACGTCGTACACCTCCGGGTGGTCGACGGGGTCGAATTCGAGGAGATCGGCCTCCAGCACGTTCCACTGCGGCCGGTTGGCCCTGAGCGTGTCGCAGGCGTACGGCTCCACGTCCAGCAGGAGTCGAGGCATGAAGCCGGCCTGTTCCAGCCCCAGGGCCAAGCCGCCCGCTCCCGAGCACACATCGACGAACGTCAGCCCGTTCATTGACTCTTCCCCCCGGCATGTCTTCTCTTGACGGCCGCACGTCGTCGTTGCACCGCCCCTACGATGCTCACGGCCACGGCCTCGGGAGCCTCATGTTCCCAGAACCGCAGGACTTCCCACCCGGCGGCCACCAAGTGCTCGGTGGTCTCCGCGTCACGAGCCATGTTCCGGTCCAGCTTCTGCCGCCACCACTCAGCGTTGGACTTCGGCTGCGTCGCGTGTTCGGGGCAGCCGTGCCAGAAGCAGCCGTCGATCAGGACGGCCAGCTTGACCGAGGTGAAGGCCACGTCGATGCGGCGTCGGGCCATGCCCGGCACCGGGTACTCGACGCGGTAGCGCAGCCCGCCGGCGTGGAGCAGGCGACGGACCGCCAGCTCGGCGGCGGTGTCCTTGCTGGCTTGCCTGCTCATGCGTGCCGAGACGGCCGGCGACAACGGCTTCATGGTGCTCAAGGCGGCTGCGCCTCACGATCTTGGCTCGGACCGGTCGAACTCCGAGTCCGCAGGGCCCGATCTATCGAGCCGTTGGACTACGGCTGCGGTTCGATTTCATCACAGGGGCGGGGCCGACCGCACGGGTCCCGGTGACCGGGTGCACAGTGGATGGGTACCGGCGCTGCCGGGGCGCCGTAGGGCCACTCGCTTCTTGGCAGTGTCGTGCTTCCGCGGCCCGCGTCAAGGGCGCTTCGCGTCGCCTGCGGCGATGGCCCTGCGGGCCACCCTTGACCCGGGCCGCTCCAGCACGGGGGAGAAGCGAGCGAGCGGCCCGGAAGGGTGGGTGGCCCGGGTGGGGTGGTGGTGCGGTTGGGTGCGTTGTGGGGCGGGGTTTGGGGCGCGGTCTCCGCTCGCAAGCACGCCGGGTTTGCTTAGCGGCTTACGGTGAGTGGTGGGGCCCGCCCTGTCTGGAGGGTGGTGGGTTACGCGCCGTGGCAGGTTTCGTACGGCTTGGTCGAGGCGCACCAGCACGCGCTTCCCCGTTGCGGGGGCCAGGACACCGCCAGGCCTCGGGCGGCCAGGGTTGTTGCGTACTGGGGGAGGAGGGTCGCGTCCGCCGGGGACGAGCCCTCCGAGGCTGCGAAGGCCTCGTAGGAGGGGACCGTGCCTGTGACGATGCCCAGGTTCGGGGTGCCTGAGGACGACAGTTCTCGTAGGGAGGACTCTATGGTCGCCAGGTGGGTCTCGTGGGACGGGTACTCCGAGAGCAGGCCCGGATACGCCCCTACCAGTTCCGACAGCTCGGCTGCCGGCCAGTGCAGGACCGCTACCGGGAACGGGCGGGACAGGGCCTCGCGGTAGGCGCCCAACTCCGCTCGTAGGCGGGAGATTTCGGCCTGGAGCTCCGCCGGGTTGTCCGAGCCCAGGGACCACACCCGCTTCGGGTCGTGCAGCTCGTCCAATGACACCGAGGACGAGTGGAGGGTGTCGGCCACCGCGTCCCACTCGTCGTGGATCGCGCCCAGCATGCGGCGGACCCTGTGGCGGCCGAAGAGGAGGGGGCGGGTGGCGTACGGGGGTTCCGCCACGTCCGTCAGGAGCAGGGTCACGGCTGCCGTGAAGGTGTCCTGGGCCGCTTCGAGCTCGTCGTGGGCTTCCAGGGCCTCGGCGACGATCACCCAGGGGGCCGGGTCGCGCGGGGCCGCCGCGCGGACTCCGTCGATGATCGCGCGGGCCTCCGCCTCGTGGCCGTACTCCCAGAGGTTGGAGGCCTTGAGGGCGCGTACCAGGTGGGGGTTGTCGAGAGGGGTGGACGACGACAGCAGGCGGTCGTAGAGGGCCGTCGCGGTGGGGCGGTCGCCGGAGAGTTCCCGGTGGGCGGCGGCCTGCAGGAGCAGGTGCTCGGCGTCCTCCGGGTAGAGGTCGGCGGTCCGCTCCAGGCGTGCCGCTTCGGCGTTGTGGTCGACGTTCTCGGCAGGCGTGTCGGGGCGCATGGACGACACCGTACTGCCCGATGGGGGGCGTACGTGAGGTACCGCCTGAGGTGTGGACAGGGGTGAGGGAGGGGAGCGCGGGTGGTCTGCCCGGGGTGCCGGGCGGATACGGGCATCGGGTGCGCGGGGGCGCCTGTGAGGAGACGGGGCGTCTATGAGGAGACGGGGCGCCTATGAGAAGAGGGGCACGGGCCGGAGTGAGCCCCGGCCCGTGCACCTTCGTCGCATATCCGTCGCGTCGGCTAGATCGTCACCCCGTCGATCTGCAGCGTCTGCACCGCACCCGCCGCGAACGGGACCGCCACCGACTTGCCGTTCAGGCGGGTGTCCGAGTAGGCGCGGTAGCGGTCGCTGCCGCCCGAGGTGTGGGTGTTCCAGCGGGGGACCAGGCCGCCCGAGCCGCCCGTCACCGTGGTGAAGTTCGAGAGGTTGAAGGTGAAGGTCTGGGCCGTGGTCGCGGTGTTGATCGCCACGATCACCAGGCGGCGTGCCGCCGCGTCGTAGGCCGCCGCCGTGTAGCTGGAGCCCGCGTCCAGGATCGTCATTCCCGGGCGGATGTGGCGGCTGAACTGGGCCATCACGTAGTACTTGGTCTGGACCGTCGTCGGCTGGAGGGTGTTCGCGTCGTACGCGATCATCGCCCAGCCCGCCGTCGGGTCCATCACCTGCCAGTAGCACCAGGCCGTGGGGTGCAGCCAGCGGAAGTCGTAGCAGAGGTTGCGGGCGAGGGTCCAGCCGCTGCCGTCGCTGTCGCCCGTCTCCGAGTTCCAGAGCTTCTTGCCGGACGTCGTCACCACGTCCGTGTAGAGGAGGTCACGACGGCCGCCCGCGCCCTGGTAGCCGTGCACGTTCACCTGGCTGACCAGGGATTTCGTGGAGGAGTTGAAGGCGCCCCACGTCGAGCGGGCCGTGTCGTAGTTCGTCTCGTCGGAGGCGGCGATGCGGATGTTGTTCAGGCCGCGCTTGTCCAGCTCGCTGCGCATGTAGGGGAGTACGGCGGCCTGGACCGACGGGTCCATGTGGCAGCCCTCCTGGGTGCCGGTCGCGGTCCACCACGATGAGGCCGGCTCGTTGAAGGGGTCGACCGTCGCGAAGTTCACGCCCCAGTTGTTCTTGGCGCGCAGCGCCGTCGCCGCCAGGTGGGAGGCGTGCTGGCGGTAGTTCCAGGTCTGGAGGTTGTTGCCGCCGCCGGAGGCGCCCGAGGGGTTGTGGTTCTGGCACATCCACCACATCGGGGAGTTCGCGAAGAGTTCGGTGGTCGCGCCGCGCGCCACCGCCTTCGTCAGGGCCGCGCGCTGGTTGGAGTCCGCGTTCCAGTTCCAGGCCGAGGACGCCGGGTCCTCGTTGTTCCAGTCCTGCCAGAAGCCCTCGATCTGCTTGAAGGCCGGGATGTTCGGGGACTCGACCATGGTCGAGCCCTCCACCGTGTTCCAGCTGCACGCGCCGAGGTTGTAGCGGGCGATGTTCATGCCCAGCCCGGGGAGGGCCGTGCCGTTGTACGTCGTCGTCTTCGTGGTGAACCAGAGGTCGGCGAAGTCGTCCCGGGCGCCGAAGACGTTGGCCCACCAGGCGAGCGAGGTGCCCCAGCCCTCCCAGGTGCCGTACTTGGTCGCCGGGTTGATCGCGATGGTCGCGTCCGCCTGTGCGGTGCCGGTGCCGAGGGCGGTGCCCACCACCGCGCCGCCGGCCGCGGCCAGGAGGGCTCTGCGGCCGAAGGCGGCCGTGCGGTGGGCGGGCGCCGCGGACGGCGCCGCCTCCGAGGTCTGTGCCGCCGGTCTCGGTCGGTCGTCGTGCGGGCTGGGGGATGCGGTCATGTCAGCTCCGGGGGATGCGGGTGCCGAGGGGAGGGAAAGGTGGGGGTGGGGGAGCGGCCACCTTTCCGGACTGCCAGTAGGGACATCGGAAGAGTCAGGGGTGAGTGGTGGGGTTGTCGAGATGTGTGACAGCGCTTTCTCCGATTTCTTTCAACGGTTAGGAGAAGGGGGAGTGAAAGGGGGCGCGCGGGTGACGGACAGAGATGACCGGGAGCGGGGCGCCCACGCCCGCGCGCTCTGGGTCGCCGCCGAGTGCGCCGTCACCCTCGGTCTCGTCCTTCTCCTCTTCGTCGCCCACCAGCTGTGGTGGACCAACCGGCAGGCCCAGGAGGGGGCGGCACGGCAGGTCGCGGCGCTGGAGAGGGAGTGGGCTGCCACCAGTGGGGCCACCAGTGGGGCGCAACCGGTGCCGACGCAGGTGCCGACGCCGGCACCGGCGCCCGTCCCCCTCGCCGCCGCCTCGTCACCCGGCGAGGGCCAGGCCTACGCCGTCCTCGTCATCCCCCGCCTTCACCTCCGCGTCCCCGTCGCCGAGGGGGTCGGCCGGGCGGACGTCCTCGACAAGGGGTACGCCGGCCACTACCCGGGGACCGCCCAGCCGGGCCGGCCGGGGAACTTCGCCCTCGCCGGGCACCGCAACACCCACGGCGAACCCTTCCGCCACCTCGACCGGCTCGAACCCGGCGACGAGGTCCGCGTCGAGACCCGGGACGCCGTCCTCACGTACGCCGTCGACCGCACGCTCCCGCAGACCACGCCCGGCGACAGCGGGGTCCTGCGGCCCGTCCCGCGCAGCGATGTGCGACCGTCGTACGGGTACGGCGAGCGCGGCCACTACCTCACGCTCACCACCTGCACGCCCGAGTACACCTCCACGTACCGCCTCGTAGTCTGGGGGAAGCTGCGCTCGGTGCGGCTCAGATGAGAGCATGTGTGCGAACACGCCGAGCGAGCCAGGGCGAGCCGCGACCGAACGCGGGAGGAGGGGGAGCCGTGATCCGCAGCTGGGCCAGTCCGCGTCCCGCCGCGATGCTGCTGCTGTTCCTCTTCGAGGTCGCCCTCCTCGACACCGGCACGCTCTCCGCCGCCGTCGCCTTCGCCGCGACCGCCGCGGCCGGTTCCGCGCTCGCCGCCTGCGCGCTGATCGCCGCGCGCTGCGCGCCCGTCGTGCCCCGTACGCGCGTACGGACGGCCATACGGGACCGTGAGCGCCGTACGGCGTTCCTGCCTCAACGCGATCCCGACGCCCGTGGCCGTACGCGGCCCCGGGCGCCCGGCCGTGCCCTCCTGACGGCCACCGCGTAGGGCACGCTCCCCACCACCTGATCATCTCCGCGTGCCCTTTCCGCGGGCCGTCGCGCCGAGTCAGTCCGTCACCGGACGTCCGTTCCCTGGCACGACGAGACCCCTGGAGGGCTCCCACCCATGTCCGTTTTCGCCGACCTTGTCGCGCGCCTCGCCGATCTGCTCCAGCCGCTGTTCCACGCCTCCGCGACGGCCGTCGCGATCGTCCTGTTCACGGCGCTCGTACGCCTGCTCGTGCACCCCCTGTCCCGGGCGGCGGCGCGGGGGCAGCGCGCGCGGATCGCGTTGCAGCCGCAGATCGTGGAGCTGCGGAAGAAGCACGCGAAGAACCCGGAGAAGCTGCAGAAGGCACTGCTGGAGCTGCACACCAAGGAGAAGGTGTCGCCGCTGTCCGGCTGCCTGCCCAGCCTGTGCCAGCTGCCGGCCTTCTTCCTCCTCTACCACCTGTTCTCCAACAAGGAGATCGGCGGCGAGGCCAACGCCCTCCTCGCCCACCAGCTGTTCGCGGCCCCGCTCGGCGACCGCTGGTTCGACGCGCTGGGCGAGGGCGGTGTGTTCGGGGCGCAGGGGCTCGTCTACGTCGGGCTGTTCGTGATCGTCGCCGGGGTCGCGGCCTTCAACTTCCGGCGTACGAAGCTGATGATGGCGGCGGGTACGGCCGGGATGCCGGCCGTGTCGGACGAGCAGGTGCCCGGGATGGCGGCGAGCATGGCCACCGTCGGCAAATTCATGCCGTTCATGTCCTTCTTCACGCTGGTCACCGTGGCGGTGGTGCCGCTGGCGGCCGCGCTGTACGTGGTGACCAGTACGACGTGGAGCGCGGTGGAGCGGGCGGCGCTCTATCCCCTGCCTTCGCCGGCCGGGAACGCCGTCGGCACGTCGTCAGCGGCTACCGCCCAGTAGATCGGCTCGGGGCGGCGGCAGGGGCGGTCCACTCCGTGAACCGGGTCTTGCGGAGTGGACGGTGACCTTGGACGATCGACCAGTCCTCCGATGGCTGCACCCATCGGTCGGGCGGCGGACGATCGAGGGAGATGGACGGCCATGAAGCTGCTGCGAGTCGGTACGGCGGGTGCGGAGCGGCCCGCGCTGCTCGACGCCGAGGGGGTCCTGCGGGACCTGTCGGGGGTCGTGCCGGACATCGACGGGGCGCTCCTCGCGGACGACGCGGCGCTCGGGCGGGTCCGGGAGGCCGCCGAGAGCGGAGAGCTGCCCGTCCTGGACGCGGCCGGGCTGCGGATCGGGCCGCCGCTCGCCCGTATCGGCAAGATCGTCTGCATCGGGCTCAACTACCACGACCACGCGCGCGAGACGGGGGCCGAGCCGCCGTCCGAGCCGGTGATCTTCTTCAAGGCGGCGGACACGGTCGTCGGGCCGCACGACACGGTGCTGGTGCCGCGCGGGTCGGCCAAGACCGACTGGGAGGTCGAGCTCGCGGTCGTCATCGGGCGGACCGCGCGGTACGTCGAGTCGCGTGAGGCGGCGCTCTCGCATGTCGCCGGGTACGCCGTCTCGCACGACGTGTCCGAGCGGGAGTTCCAGCTGGAGCGGGGCGGGACGTGGGACAAGGGCAAGAACTGCGAGACGTTCAATCCGCTCGGGCCGTGGCTGGTGACCGCGGACGAGGTGCCGGATCCGCAGAAGCTCGGGCTGCGGCTGTGGGTCAACGGGGAGTTGAAGCAGGACGGGACGACGGCCGAGCAGATCTTCGCGGTGAGTGAGGTCGTGCGGTACGTCAGCCAGTTCATGACGCTCTACCCCGGGGACGTCATCAACACGGGGACGCCCGCGGGGGTGGCGCTGGGGGAGCCCGAGCCGAAGCCGTTCCTTCGAAGCGGGGATGTGGTCGAGCTGGAGATCGAGGGGCTGGGGCGGCAGCGGCAGGAGTTCAAGGACGCGTAAGGGGCGGGGGACCGCGGTTTGTCGGCGGCTGCGGGTTCGTTGGGGCTCGTCGGGCGCAGTTCCCCGCGCCCCTCAGGGGGCGGTCGGCGGTTACGAGGTGCCGTGGAAGCGCTCCAGTGCTTCCACCACCAAGGCGTGGTCGGCCAGTTGGGGGAGGCCCGAGACCGTTACCGTGCCGATCACTCCTGTGCCCATGACCGTCACCGGGAATGAGCCGCCGTGGGCCGCGTACCGGTCCGGGTCCAGGCGGGAGGAGTCCTCGAAGGTCGTGCCCTTGGCCCGGAAGCGGGCACCGACCAGGTAGGAGGAGGCGCCGTAGCGTTCCACGACCCGGCGTTTGCGGTCGATCCAGGCGTCGTTGTCCGGGGTCGAGCCCGGGAGGGCGGCGTGGAAGAGCTGTTGGGCGCCTCGGCGGATGTCGATGGCGACGGGGGCGTGGCGTTCGCGGGCCAGCTCGACCAGGAGGGAGCCGAGCGCCCAGGCGTCGTCATGGGTGAACTGGTCGAAGACCAGGCGGAGTTCCTGGGCTTCCAGTTCCTCGATGGTCGGGGTCTCGGTCATCACAGCTTCACCGCCACACCCTCGGCCGCCGACCGGCGCGCGGCTTCCAGTACGTCCAGCGCGGCGGCGGCCTCGTGTGCCGTCACCGGGTTGTCGCCGGTGCCGTGCAGGGCGGCGGCCACGGCGGCGTAGTACGCGGGGTAGTCGCCCGGGAGGGTCGGGACGGGGCGGCCGCCGCCGGTCAGCGGGGAGTCGCCGGCGCCGATACGGCCCCAGAGGTCCTCGGGCTCCACGCCCCAGGCTGTGCCGGGCGTCGGGCGTGCGCCCTCGCGGAGGTCCGCTTCCTGGGGGTCGAGGCCGTACTTTACGTAACCCGCCTCGGAGCCCAGCACCCGGAAGCGCGGGCCGAGTTGGGGGGTGACGGCGGAGGCGTAGAAGTGGGAGCGGACGCCGCTCGCGTGGGTGACGGCGATGAACGTGTCGTCGTCCGTCTCGGCGCCGGGGCGGCGGAGGTCGGACTCCGCGTAGACGAGGGTGGCGGGGCCGAAGAGGGTGAGGGCCTGGTCGACGACGTGGCTGCCCAGGTCGTAGAGGAGACCTCCGATCTCTGCGGGGTCGCCGGACTCGCGCCAGCCGCCCTTGAGTTCGGGGCGCCAGCGTTCGAAGCGGGACTCGAAGCGGCGGACCTCGCCCAGCTCGCCGGCGGTGAGCAGCCGGCGGAGGGTCAGGAAGTCGTTGTCCCAGCGGCGGTTCTGGAAGACGGAGAGGAACAGGCCGCGGGAGTCCGCGAGGCCGGCCAGCTCGCGCGCCTCGGCCGCCGTACCGGCCAGGGGCTTGTCGACGACGACCGCGAGGCCCGCCTCCAGGGCGGCGGTGGCCACGGGGACGTGCGTCTTGTTCGGGGAGGCGACGACGACCAGGTCCAGCTCGCCCGCCCGGGCCCACAGCTCGTCCGCCGTGTCCGCGAACCGCACCTCCGGGAACTCCGCGCGCGCCTGCGCCCGCCGCTCCGGGTTCGAGGTGACGACCGTGTCGAGAGCCAGGCCCTCGGTCGCGGCGATCAGGGGGGCGTGGAAGACGGAGCCGGCCAGGCCGTAGCCGACGAGGGCGACGCGGAGGGGCCTGTCTGCGCTGGTGCCTGTCATGCCTCCACTTAAGCAACGCTGTTGCCAAAGTGCAAGCGCGAGGGACAATGAGGGTGTGAACGGCAACGGGATCGGCAACGGCGGTGTGAACGGCGACGGCGACGGCGGCGCGCTCGACAACGGCGGCGGCAGCGGCGGCGGGTTCGGCAGCGGCTTCGGCAATGGCGGTGGGTTCGGCAACGGCGGCGGGATCGGTAACGGCGGTGGGCGGGCCGCCGGAGTGACCGGCGTGAATCTGCTCGCCCTGCGCAGCCACAACGGGGCGCTGGTGCTCGACCTGCTGCGCATCGCCGGGGCGGCCGGGATAAGCCGGCTGGAGCTTGCCGAGCGGACGGGACTCACCCCGCAGGCCGTCAGCAAGATCACCGCCCGGCTGCGGGCGGACGGGCTCGTGACGGAGGCCGGCTACCGGGCCTCCACCGGGGGCAAGCCGCGGACCGTACTGCGGCTCGTGCCCGACGCCGGGCACGCGGTCGGCCTCCACCTCGACCGCGACGAGCTGACCGCGGTGCTCTGCGATCTGACCGGCACGGTGGTCGGGGAGCGGCGCGCGCCCATGAACCTGGGCGCCGGGGCGGACGCGGTGATCGAGGGCGCGGCGTCCGAGGTGGAGGCGTTGCTGGCGGGGGCGAGCGAGGGGCGGGTGGCGCTCGACGCCGAGGCCGGTTCCGCTCTCCTGCCCGTCCTCGGCGTCGGGGTCGCCCTCCCCGGACCTCTCG
The DNA here is from genome assembly GCF_053592095.1 of Streptomyces sp. NPDC002787. Classification (NCBI taxonomy): domain Bacteria; kingdom Bacillati; phylum Actinomycetota; class Actinomycetes; order Kitasatosporales; family Streptomycetaceae; genus Streptomyces; species Streptomyces sp. NPDC002787. Next base: position 271,789 of record NZ_JBSFVC010000009.1, read on the forward strand.
ACCATCTGCACGGCGTGCTGCACCGGGTCACCGGGTTCCCCGAGTGGGACGGGTTCCCGCTGCGGGCGGCGCTGGCGCGGAGGCTGGGGATGCCGGTGGTGGTGGACAAGGACACCAACGCGGCGGCCCTGGGGCTCGCGGCGGTCGCCGGGGCGCACGGGTCCTTCGCGTACCTCCACCTCGGTACGGGGCTGGGGGCGGGGCTCGTGATCGACGGGGCGGTGCACCGGGGGGCCCGGACCCGGGCCGGGGAGTTCGGGCATCAGGTCGTGCAGCTGGACGGGCCGCTGTGCGAGTGCGGGAACCGTGGGTGCATCGAGGCGCTGTGCCTCGCGGCCGTGGCGCGGGGGGATGTGGAGGAGGCGGCGCGGGTGCTGGGGGCGGGGGCCGCGAACCTCGTGGGGCTGCTGGATATCGAGCTGGTGCTGCTGGGCGGGCGGACTGTCGAGGCGCATCCCGACGCGTTCGTGCGGGGGGTGGGGGTCGTGCTCGACGAGTGGGCTCGGCGGCAGGGGGAGGATCCGGCGGTGCCTGTGAGGGTGGCCGGGGGTGGGGCGTCCGGGGTTGCGGAGGGGGCGGCTCAGTTGTTGTTGGCGCCGTTGTTCGGGCGGGAGGACGGGTAGGTCTTGGGGGCGGCGGTGGTGTGCCGGGGTGGGTGGGGGGTTGAGGTCGGGGGGCGGCTGAGGGTGAGTCGGGGTTGCTCGCGCAGTCCCCGCGCCCCTGAAAAGCACAGCGCCCGGCGCACCCCTGTTCGGTGTCTATGGGGCAGCCCCTCGCTCCGCTGATCGAGCGGACTTCCGCCCCTGGTCCCACGGCCCCCAGGCGTGGCGGCGCCCCCCGGCGCAGACCGATGGCATGGTCATGTGTTCATGCGACTGTGTACGTGCCTGACCCTTGCCCTCGCCACCGCAGCCGCTCTCGTCAGTGGTCCCGCGGCGGCGGATGAGCGGCGGCCCACCTGCGCCGGTGCCGACAGCGGTGACTTCCCGATCCGAACCCATATCCGTGGCGGGCCCGCCACCTACGTGGCCGGCGGTGGCTTCCACACCTGGGCGCTGGAGCTGACCAACACCACCTCGCGGACCTGCGGGAACATCCACCCGGTGGTCGTGCTGGTCGACACCGCCCGCACGCTGAGGCGGACGCAGCCGCAGCTGGAGTTCTACGAGGACGCCGAGGGCACCACGTCCCGGCCGGTGACCTTCGAACGGACCGACTCGGACGAGCTGGTCGGCGTCCTCGGCGGAGACGGGGCGGGCGGCGGTACCGGCTTCACCGTGCCGCCCGGCCGCACCCTCACCGTCAAGGTCCGCCTCTCCCTCACCTCCGACGCGGCCGCCCCGAACGAGGTCGTCGCGAACGCGGCCGTCGTCGAGCGACGGGGCGACGACAGCGAATGGGTGGGGGAATCGAACGACTACCGCTTCCGGATCACCGACGAGGAGGACGAAGGGGAGGAACAAGAGGACCAGGACCAGGGACGGGAACGGGACCAGGAACAACGGGACCAGGGCGGCAAGGCCGAGACGGACGGCGGCAAGGAAGATGCCGGTGACGAGGACGCCGTACGGGGCGACGAGCGGCCGCACGCCGACGAGCTGGCCGAAACGGGTATGCGCGCGGCGTTGCCGTACGTCACCGGGCTTCTCCTGCTGGCCGCCGGTGGGCTGCTGTTGGCGGCCGTCCGCAGAAGGGTGAGGTGACCACCGGGAGGCTTACGCGGTCGCCCGGCGGCCTGGTGGCGTCGCTCCCCTTCGTGCGCCTCGGCCACTGAGACCGCCCTGTTCAGCGCGGTCTCAGCGGCCAAGATCGGCCTCCTTTTTTCGGCCACGTCTCACTAGGGTGGGGGCGGACCCGGACGTACGGCAGGAGATCGCACATGGCAGAGCGCAAGCCCATCGAGTCGTGGCTCACCGACATGGATGGTGTGCTCATCCACGAGGGCGTGCCGATCCCCGGTGCCGACGCCTTCATAAAAAAGCTGCGGGAGTCCGGGCGCCCCTTCCTGGTGCTCACCAACAACTCGATCTACACGGCACGTGACCTGCACGCCCGCCTCTCCCGCATGGGTCTGGACGTGCCCGTGGAGAACATCTGGACCTCCGCCCTCGCGACCGCCCAGTTCCTGGACGACCAGCGTCCCGGCGGCACGGCGTACGTCATCGGCGAGGCGGGCCTGACGACCGCGCTGCACGACATCGGGTACGTGCTCACCGACCACCAGCCCGACTACGTGGTCCTCGGCGAGACCCGCACGTACTCCTTCGAGGCCATGACGAAGGCGGTACGGCTGATCAACGGCGGCGCCCGGTTCATCGCCACCAACCCCGACGAGACCGGCCCCTCCACCGAGGGCCCGCTGCCCGCGACCGGGGCCGTGGCCGCGCTGATCACCAAGGCGACCGGGCAGAAGCCGTACTTCGCGGGCAAGCCGAACCCGCTGATGATGCGCACCGGCCTCAACGCGATCGGCGCTCACTCCGAGACCAGCGCGATGATCGGCGACCGTATGGACACCGACGTCCTCGCGGGCATCGAGGCCGGCATGGAGACCTTCCTCGTCCTCACCGGTCTGACGACCCCCGAGCAGGTCGAGAAGTTCCCGTACCGCCCGTCGAAGGTCGTGAACTCGATCGCGGACCTGGTCGACCGCGTCTGACCCGCCGCGCGCACCGGGAGAGCCCCCGAGCCTCGCGGTAAACCCACAGACACCCGTACGGAGCAGTTTCGGCTCCTCCCCGGATGCGTCCCGGCGCCCGGCGGGGGAGTCTCAGGGTGTCTGGAGGTTCACCATGGGTTCACTGCGACTCACGCTCTGTTCCGGGACGGTGATCGCGACCGCGCTGACCGTGTCGGCATCCTCGGCACCTTCGGCTCACGCGGCCGACTCCGGGGACGTCTCGGTGGTGCCGGCCTCACCGGCGCCCGGCAGCGACATCCAGGTGCGGGCCAAGGGCTGCGGCGGGAAGTCGGGAACGGCCGCCTCGGCGGCGTTCGTGGCCGAGGCACAGCTCACCCCGCTCACCGGCCGGGCCGTCGACACGCTCGCCGGGGAGACCCGCGTTCGGTCCTCGCTCGAACCCGGCACGTACGGGGTGCGCGTCACCTGCGAGAGCAAGGGCGGCAAGGACGGCGAGGAAGGGAAGGACCGCAAGGCCAACGGCACGATCACGGTCGACGACGGGAAGCCCCCGGCGAGCAAGCTCTCAGCCGCCAAGCCCTCAGCCACCGAGCCGACAGCCACAGAGCCGGCCGCCTCCGCGCAACCTTCGTCCCCCGCTTCCCCCACCTCCCCCGCTTCCCCGGTCGCGCCCGTGCGCGCGGGCGGCGGCGGAGCGGCGGCCCTGGTCGCGGCGGCGGCAGCGGAGGGCTCGGAGGATCCGGCGAACTCGATGAACTCCCGCCACACCGGTCCCGGCATCCCGCACGCGGTGGTCGGACTGGTCCTGGTCGGGGTCGCGGCGGTGGCGGTCGTGGCGCGGGGCGCGCGCCGGGGCCGCGGCCGCCGCACGGAGTAGGGGGTCAGCGTGTCCGGACGGGACTACTCCGACGACGGAAGCGGGACCGCGACCAGGTCCGGCAGCGGAACCGGCCGCGTCATCACCGGTGTCGCCTGGGCCGTGCTGCTGCTCGGTCTGTGGCTGTGGGGCCGTGAGGTCACCGACGTACGGCTGGGCGTCTCCGCGCCGACCACCGGCGACGTGGCGGCGGTCGGGCGGCCCGCGCAGGCCGAACTGCCGCCCGCCGCCGAGCCGTTGGGAGGCGCGCGGCCGCAGCGGCTGGACATCCCCGCGATGGGGGTGCAGGCGCCGGTCGTGGCCCGCGGCCTCGACCGGGACGGCGCGATCGAACCGCCCGCCTACGACCAGCCGGGCGTCGTCGGCTGGTACGCCGGCGGCACACGGCCGGGGGCGCCCGGAACCGCGCTGTTCGTCGGGCACGTCGACACCGGGACCCGGCCCGCCGTCTTCTACAAGCTGAGCGCGCTGGGGATCGGCGAGAAGATCCGGGTTGCCCGCGCCGACGGCAGGATCGCCGAGTTCACCGTGGACGACGTCCAGGTCATCGGCCGCGACGACTTCGACGCCCGACAGGCCTACGGCGTACGGCAGTCGGGTCGCGCGGAACTCCGACTCGTCACCTGCGGCGGCACCTTCGACAAGGCGAGCCGCACCTACACGGCGAACGTCGTCGTCTCCGCGTACCTCAGCGGAACCGGACCCTGATCGGCCCGGGGCCCCGACCACATCCGCCCTGTTCCGCCCGGCCGTACGAGCAGCAGCTTCTCGGCCAACGCGGCGACGGCCGTGTGGGCGAGGCGGGACTTATGTCAGGATTGGGACTTACGACACGGTGCACCCAAGGGGGAGTTGGATGTACGGCAGTAGGGGGGCCGGGGTTCGGGCGTCCGTGGGGGTGGTGGGGGCCGCGTTACTGCTCGCCGGCTGTTTCGGGGGAGACAGTGGTGACGGCGGTGACGGCGAGAAGGGCCGGGCCTCCGGTTCCGACATCACCCAACAGCCAAGCGGCACGGACCCGTTCTGGGTCAATCCGAAGGGGAACGCGGCGACACAGGTCGCCGCCTACGAGAAGGCCGGCAAGGACGAGGACGCCGAGCTGATCCGCAAGATAGCCCAGCAGCCGACCGGTGAGTGGATCGGCCCGGAGAACCCGGAGCAGGAGACCAGGGGCTTCACCGAGGCCGCGGAGAAGGCCGACCGGGACGCCGTCCTCGTCCTCTACAACATCCCGCACCGCGACTGCGGCCAGTACTCAGGCGGCGGCGCGGCCGACGGGGACGCGTACCGGGCGTGGATCGACGGGGTGGCCAAGGGCATCGGGGACCGCCCGGCCACGATCGTCCTGGAGCCCGACGCGGTGCTCCACGTGGTGGACGGCTGCACGCCGGGCGAGTTCCACGAGGAGCGGTACGACCTGCTCACGGGCGCGATCGAGACGCTCGGCGGGCTGAAGAACACGAAGGTGTATCTGGACGCCGGGAACGCGGGGTGGAGCGAGGCCGACAAGATCGCCGAGCCGCTGAAGTGGGCGGGCGTGGAGCAGGCCGACGGCTTCGCCGTCAACGTCTCGAACTTCTACACCACCGAGGACTCCATCGAGTACGGCAAGGAACTCTCCGCGAAGATCGGCGACAAGCCGTTCGTCATCGACACCAGCCGTAACGGCAACGGCCCTTGGACCGAGGGCGACGAGGACGAACGCTGGTGCAACCCTCCGGGGCGGGCGCTCGGGGAGACCCCGACGACCAAGACGGCGGACGAGCTGGTGGACGCGTACCTGTGGGTGAAGCGTCCCGGTGAGTCGGACGGGGAGTGCAAGGGGGGCCCGAAGGCGGGGGAGTGGTGGCCGGAGTACGCGCTGGACTTGGCGAAGGCGTCTGACTGACCGCCGGCGCGCCCCATGGGGTGGGGGCTGCGGTTGTCGGGCGACTGCGGGTGGGTTGTGGTTGCTCGCGCAGTTCCCCGCGCCCCTAAAAGCGAAAAGCACGGGGCGCAGCCCCTGCTTTTCAGGGGCGCGGGGAACTGCGCGACCAGCCCCCACGCACCCGCACCCGAAGACGGCGAAGCCCAGCGGAGCGCTACGGCACCTTCACCCAGCGCGCAGCGCTCGGCACCCCCGCGTCATCCGTCACGAACAGCATGTACCACCCCGACTGCACCAGGTTCCGATTCTTCGGCACGGTCACGGTGACCTCGTCGCCCTCCGCCTTGAAGTCCACCTCGATCGACTTCTGATCCACATCCGTCACATGCGTCGACGCACTCGGCCGAACAAGCCGCGCCGACTTGATCGACGAGGCGTGCTTCGTCCCGAACGTCGCCTTCCCGCCGCGCGCGACCGTCTTCGGCCCACCCGTCAACGTCGGCTGCGCGCCCTGGAACAGATACGGCGGTGTGTAGATCTCGATCCGCTGCTCGAACTCCCCCGGCTTGGTGTTGGCCTTGTCGGAGTACAGCGAGTCCGACCCGAAGAAGACGACCCGCCCGTCCGGCAGCAGGATCGACCCGGAGTGGTAGTTCCGGCCCACCAGCGGGTCGGCGACCCGTCGCATCTCGCCCGTCTTCGCGTCGTACAGCCGCGCTTCCAGGATGTTGGAGTCGCCGCGCCCCCGATAGTCCTCCGAGCCGCCGGAGATGAGCACCGTGTCGTCGGGCAGGATCGAGGCCTGCGGATACCGCGTGCCCTTCGACAGCCGCGGCCCGTCCACGAACCGTGGCTCCTCCGCCAGCAGATCGATCACCCGGGTCCGCTTGCTGGACCGCTCCGACTCGCCGACCCCACCCCCGCCGATGACCATGTACTTCTCGTCCTGCGCCGGAGGCAGCAGCACGGTCCCGGCGGTCTCCAGCAGCTTGCTGTCGCTCATCCCGGGGACCTTGGTGAACTTGTTGGTCTTCAGGTCCCAGATGCCGGGGTCACGCCCGATGTCGTCGGGCCCGTACCCCGCGTTCGCGCCCGAGTAGAACAGCTTGCCGTTCTGCATCAGGGAGATCGCCGGGTAGGTCGGGAACTGCTGGATGTCCTTGGTGTACGTCCACTTCCTGGTCTCGGGGTCGTAGATCTCGTTCTTGCCCGGGACCAGCTGGCCGATCTCGTCGAGGCCGGACAACGACAGGACCGTACCGTCCGTGAGGGTCGTCAGCGTGGGATACCAGCGCGCCTCGTTCATCGGGTCGACCTTGATGTACTTCTCGGCGACCGGGTCGAACTCGTAGGCGTCCTTGATCCCTTGGAAGTCCTTCTTGTCGAGGGCGAGCTTCTGCGCGATGCCGTACGTGTTGCGCGCGTCCTCGCCCTCCAGGCCCACGACCCGGTAGTTGTCCTCCGTCCCCGTCTCGTACTTCTTGCCGCTCCTCTCGGCCTCGACATAGGCACGCGCGATCCCCGGCTTGTTGCCGGTGAACTTCCCCGTGTCCGGGTCGAAGGTCTTCGTGGCCTTCTTGAGGTCGACCGGGTCCTTCAGGACGAACGTCTTGCCGTTCGCCTTGCCGACGAACCTGGTCCCCGCCTTCAGCTCCATCCCCTTGTCGGGGTTCTCGTTGTGGATGATCATCAGGCCGCCGGCCTTGGTGACGTCACCCTTCAGCTTCTCGTAGCGCTTGGTGCCGCCCGCGATGAGCAGATTGCCGTTGGACAGCTGGGTGTGCCCCGTGCAGAACAGGTCGGCCGGGGTCGGCACACGCTTGATCGTCTGCTTGACCGGGTCCCAGACGCGGGTGTCGAACTTCTTGGCGTCGAAGTTGTCGGCGTCGTTGCCCGAGCCCGCGATCAACAGGATCTTGCCGGTGTGCAGCAGCGCGGCGTGGATCGTGTTCTGCCGGTACTCCTTCGGGAACTCGACGATCTTCCAGTGCCCGTTGTCGGCCTTGTACTCGGGTCTGTTGATCTTGTACTCGTGGTACTTCTCGGTGCTGAAGCGGTACACCCACGGCCCGTTCATCCCGGCGAGCGCGAGGACCACCGCCGCGCCGATCGCGAGGCGACGGGCACGGCGGCGGCCTGCACGGTCCTTCATTCCTTACGTCCCCCAAGTCCGCCCAGGGCGATCTGCATGGTCTGGTCGCTACCCCCGCTGCCCGACCCGGACGCTGCCCAGCTCGGCTTGTGCTGGGGAGTGTGCGGCGCGTGTGGGGCGTGCGGTGCGCGTGGCGGCGTGAAGGGTGCGGGAGCGTCCTCGGGCGGCGCCACCATGGAACCCTGCAGTTCGGCCGCGGCGGCGGCCTTCTTCCTGTCCTGTCGCAGCATGTAGCGCCAGGCGAAGATGGGGAGGGCGGTGATCATCATGGCGAACGTGGCCCAGATGATCATCGCGGGGTGCGCGTTGCCGAAGACGAAACCGGCGGCGATCGAGGCCCCGAAGATCACGATGAAGTACCAGTGGTACCGGAAGGTGCCGAACCACCTGTCGGGGCTGGCCGAGTCCCCCTTGGGCGTGACCACGAACTTGCTCTTGCGGCGCAGGGCCGAGTCGATCAGCGCCTTCGCGTAGAGCGGCGCGGACAGCGCGGACATCACCATGCCGGCCACCCCGCCGGAGCCCTCCGGCTCGTGCGGGGAGACGTTGTGCCGGCGGTTCCAGACGTACAGGCCTATCTGCAGCGCGGAGGCGTTGCCGTAGAGCATCAGCCACACCACCGGGTCGATGTTCACGCCCGAGGCGCCCAGGCCCAGGAACAGGGCACAACTAAGCGCCGCCAGAATCCAGTTGAGGGCGGACATCGGGTAGAAGATGATCATCATCGTGTAGTTGAAGAGCTTGGTCGGCGGCAGGGAGTACCAGCCCTTCCAGTACTGCTTGAGGATCGTCTCGTACGTGCCGCGCGACCAGCGCATCTGCTGGGTGAAGAAGTCCGTCCAGGCGCTGGGTCCTTCACCGACCGCGAGGACGTCCGGGGTGTACACCGAGCGCCACTTCTTGCCGGTGGCCGGGTTCTTGTGGCGGTGGATCTCGAAGCCGGTGGCCATGTCCTCGGTGATCGAGTCGTACAGCCCGCCGATCTGCTTGAGCGCCTTGATCCGTACGGCGTTGGAGGTGCCGACGAACATGGGGGCGCCGTACTTGTTGCCGGCGCGCTGGATCAGCGCGTGGAACAGGAACTGCTGGGACTCGGCGGCCTTGGTGACGAAGTTGTCGTAGTTGCCGTACACCTGCGGGCCGATGACGAACCCGATGTTCGGGTCACGGAAGAAACCGAGCATCCGCTCCAGGTAGTTGGGCAGCGGGATGTGGTCGGTGTCGACCGAGGCGAAGAAGTCGTAGTCGTCGCCGTGCGCGTCCAGCCAGGCGTTGTAGTTGCCGTGCTTGGTCTTGGCGCGGTGCGGGCCCTTGGGCTGGTTCCACTTCGCGATGCCCTTGCGGGAGAAGTGGTGCACGCCGAGGCGCGCGCAGACCGCCTTCACATCCGGGTCGTCGCCCTCGTCGAGGAGCCAGATGTGCAGAAGCCCGCGGTGGCGGAGCCTGACCGCGGCCTCCAGGGTCTTCGTCACCATCTCCAGCGGTTCCTTGCCGGGCACGAAGGAGGTGAGGAAGGCGACTCTGGTGCCGGTCTCGGGCACCACCGGGATCGGGTCGCGGGCGACCAGGGTGGCGTGCGCGTTCGACAGCACGTTCATGCAGCGGAAGAACTCGATCAGGCCGATCGAGACCAGCATGACCAGGTCGAGGGCGGGCAGGAACTCGTACTCGACGTAGTCGCGCTTGGTCCAGTGCTCCTGCTGCAGCAGCCAGGCGAGCAGGACCAGGGAGAGCAGCGGTGCGGCGGCCAGCATCAGGGCGACCCGCAGCCGGTGCGGTTCCTGGGAGATCAGGGACCGGTACTGCACCTTGTAGGGCTTGGTCGGGTCGGGCTGGGTGAGCGGTCCCGCGAGTCGGCTGTAGTGCTCGTAGTCGTATCTGGGAAGGGTCTTCTTGAGCTTTCGGAAGGCTCCGGTCCGGTGCGACGGCACCTTGAGCTGGGTGGTTTCGGACGGGTCGTGGTTGTGCCGGGCGCCCGTCGGCGTCGACGTCATGAGTTATTCCCCCCGCACACACGTCGAGTGTGTGTTCGTCGGTCTTCCGTCCGATTAGGTCCCCCTCGACCCTTACGGACGCATCAGTGGGTCATCGTCACCATGTGATCTACACCATGGAGACACGGGACGACGACCATCCGGTTGCATTGATGCCCCCTCGGCATCTTTTGTGCCTGAAGCGCGTGCGTCGCGTGGCTCAGTTGGGGGCCCAGATCCCCATCCCAGGGCGTAAACCGCCCAAGGGCCCCCCAACTGTCATGTATCCACAGTCTCTTACGGCCCAGGGTTCTATGGTGTTCATCTTGATCGCAAGATGCGAAACGCGGTGTTTACCGGTCATACGCGGTCAATGGGGCATCGGTGGAGGATCTGTGGGGAGTGAGAGGGGGGCGAGGGGGGAGTGCGCGGGGTGACGTGCACATGCGGAGAGGCCCCCTCGCGATGCGTTCTCGCGAGGGGGCCTCTCCAGGTGGTGCGCCGCCAGGGACTCGAACCCCGGACCCGCTGATTAAGAGTCAGCTGCTCTAACCAACTGAGCTAGCGGCGCGCGAGGAAAAGTTTAGCGGAGGGGCGGGGATGCTCCTGACCACGGGACGCGCGGGACGCGCGGGGGTGTGCGAGGTGCGCGGGGTGCGCGGGGGTGCGACGCGGGGGTGCGCGCCCGTTGCGAAACGGTGGGCCCGGCCGCCGCCGTGTACATCGTTTGGACCGTCAGCATGCGACACGAGGTGACAGTTGGGAAACTGACGGTCGTGCAGAAAAGTGGAATTCTTCGGTCGGTTCGCGAGGGGAATCGCATGGAGACTCCGGAATTCGAGGAGATCGATCCCGGGAAGTCTGCCTCGCCCGGCAGACCCGCCACGTTCGGCCGACCGGTCCCGCCCGGCAGACCCGCGCCGTCCAGCCGAGGCGTCTCGCCCGGGACGCCCGCCTCGCACGGCGTCCTCGGGTATCCCGGGCGTGGCATGTTCCGGCCGGGTGCGGACAACGTCCATGTCACCCGGCTGGGGAAGCAGCTGGTCAAGAAGGGGTTCGGCAAGTACTCCGCCTCGGGTCCCGGACCGCGCTGGGGCGAGGCGGACCGGCGGAGCGTGGAGGCGTTCCAGCGGTCCCAGGGGTGGCGCGGCGGCGCGGCGGACGGCTATCCGGGCCCGGAGACCTGGCGGCGCCTGTTCTCCTGACGGCGCCCGCTTGTTCCGACGCCCCGTTGTTCCCACGCGCCCGTTGTTCCGAGTTCCGGCGCCCCGTTTTTTCCGACGCGCCCGTTTCTTCCGACGCCTCATTGTTCCGACAGCGCCCGTTCTTCTCCCCGAACCGAATAGCTCTCACCCGAAAAGCCCTCACCCCCGAAAAACTCTCACCACGGTTCTTCCTGCGCGGAGGCATGGAGGCACGTATGCGTACGACCACGTCACACACGCCGGAGCCCGAGGGGGCCGCGCGGCCCGCCCGGCTCATCCAGAACGAGACGACCACCGAGATCCCCGTACATCTGCTGTTCCGGGACGACCCGGCCCCGGTCGCCGTACCGGTCACCCCCGCCGTCGTGGGCCGGCGGCGCGGCACCGGCGAACAGCCCCGAGTGCGGCGGGGGCCCGCCGCGGCGAAGGCGTGCCCCGCCGTCGAGGTGGACCCGGAGCTGGTCGAGCGGCCGGCGCGGGTGGTGCCCGGGGCGGTGGGAGTGCTGGGCGGGGCGTGCGGGATGGCCGGATGTGTCCTCACGTCGTGGTGGGCCGGGGTGTTGCCGGGGATCGCGGCGCGGGCGCTCGGACTGCCGGCGGCGTACGCGGGTGCCGGACTCGGGCCGGTGCAGTGGGCCGCGTACGCCGGTGCCCTGGCCCTGTCGCTGTTCGGGTTCGGCGGGCTGGCGCGGGGAAGGACCGGGCGGGCCTGGGTGCTCGGCCTGTTCGGACGGTACCGGGGCACCGTCCGCCGCACCGGCCTGCTCTGGGTGAACCCGCTCGTGCTGCGCCGCCGGATCGACGTACGGCTGCGGCACTGGCGCAGCGAGCCGATGGCGGCCGTCGACGTCAACGGCGTCGCGCTGCACGTCGTCGTCCTCGTGGCGTGGCGGGTCAAGGACACCGCGCGGGCGTTGCTCGGGACCGAGGACCACGAGCGGTACCTGCGTGAGTGCGTGGAGGCGGCGGTGTCCCGCGTGCTGTCACAGCTGCCCGCCGACGTGGCGCCGGGCGCGCTGGTCAGGGACGCGACGCTGCGCAACACGGAGGCGGTGGCCGAGGCCCTGACCCGGCTGGTGGTGGAGGACGCGGCGCCGGTCGGGCTGGAGGTGTTCTCCGCCCAGCCGATCCGGATCGAGTACGCGCCCGAGGTGGCCGCGGTGATGCTGCGCCGCCGGATCGCCGCGCTCGACGCCCAGCACCGCGACACCGTCCTCACCTCCGTCGTCGACTCGGTCGAGGACACGGTGACCCGGCTGACCATGCGCGGCCTGGTCGAACTGGACGACTACGAGCGCAAGGCGCTGGTGAAGGACCTGACGGTGGCGTTCTATACAGGGCGCCGCGAAGTGTCCTCGTGAACCCGTGGAATTGGTATGGACATGTTGAACAGCCGCTCATAATCTGTGACTTGGTCTAGACCTGGAACACCCCCACGTACTCCAGGGAGCGGCAGCATGCGCAGTCATACGCGTAGCAGGACCAAGTGGTACGCCGCCGCGGTCGGCTTCGCCACCACCGGAGCGCTCGTGCTCTCCAGCGGTGGCGCCACCGGCCACGGCTACACCGACCTCCCCGTCAGCCGGCAGAAGCTCTGCCAGAACGGCACCGTCACCAACTGCGGCGACATCCAGTGGGAACCGCAGAGCGTGGAGGGACCGAAGGGCTTCCCGGGCTCAGGGCCGGCTGACGGCCAGATCTGCTCCGCCGGACACAGCCGGTTCGCCCAGCTCAACTCACCCACCAAACCGGGCGGCGGCGCCTGGCCCACCACCAAGGTGACAGGAGGTCAGAACTACACGTTTCGCTGGCAGTTCACCGCCATGCACGCCACCACCGACTTCAAGTACTACGTCACCAAGGCGGGCTGGAACCAGAACCACGCCCTCGCCCGCTCCGACCTCAACCTCACCCCGTTCCTCACCGTCCCGTACAACGGCCAGCGTCCGCCGTCCACGCTCTCCCACACCGGGCGCCTGCCGTCCGGGCTGAGCGGCCACCACGTGATCCTCGCGGTGTGGACGGTCGCCGACACCACCAACGCGTTCTACGCCTGCTCGGACGTCACCTTCTGAGCCTTCTGAGCCTTCTGAGGCTCCTGAGGCTTGTGGGCCTTCTGAGGCTCCTGGGCCTTCTGCGCCTCTGCGCCTTCTGAGCAACGCCCCACCCGGCCCCGCGAGTTCTGAGGATCTCTTGAGCTGCGCGGGGCCCCCACGCGGGTACGTTCCCCACACGCCGCCGACCAGGGCGGTGACCGTACTCCGGGGGAACCTCATGGACGCCATCTTCTACCTCGTTCCCGCGGCCATGATGGCCGTCATCGCCTTCATGGGAGGCCGTGTGCTCCACCGCTGGCTCCTGCTCCGCAGCGCCTGGAACAGCGGGCTGACGGCCGAGGCGCGCTGTCTGAAGGCGTTCACGACGGTCAGCAGGAGCATGGGCGAGCACAGCAGCGTGCACACCACGCTCCACCACGTGTACGAGTTCACGACACGCGACGGCCGGTCCATCCGCTTCGAGGAGGAGGACGGCCCGATGACGACGATCGAGGGCGACTTCGTCACCGTCCACTACACCGACGGCCCGAAGGTGGTGGCCACGGCCCACGCACCCGGCCGACGGGTCAAGCAGGCCGCGGCGAGCTTCGGCATCCTGGCCTTCCTCGGGGTGGCCTTCGTGTTCTGCGTCGGCTTCGTGGTCACGTTCCACCAGTTCTCGACGGATGCCTCGTTCCCGTCGCCGTGACCCTCCTCAACTGACGGTACGTCAACTACCGTGCGCCGACATGGAGTCCACGAGGCGCACGGTCGCACAGCTCGTCGCCGACCGGTGGGGCGACCACCGGCCCGGGCTGTGGTTCGAGGAACAGGTCCTGACCCACCACGAGGTCGTGGCCGGAGCCGCCGCCCGCGCGGCACTGCTGGCCGACCTTCTGCCACCCGACGCCGAGCCCCACCTCGGCGTCCTCCTCGACAACACCCCTGAATTCCCCCTGTGGTTGAGCGCGGCGGCCCTCGCGGGAGCCGCCGTCGCCGGGATCAACCCCACCCGCCGGGGCCCCGAACTTGCCCGCGACATCCTCCACACCGAGTGCCGGGTACTGATCACCGAGCAGACCCACCTGCCCCTCCTCGACGGCCTCGAACTGCCCGGCGTACGCGTCCTGGTGACCGACACCCGGCCCTACGCCGACCTCCTCGCCGGGTACGCCACCGCCACACCGGACCCGACCCGGGCCACCCCCGCGCACCGCCTCCTCCTCTACTTCACCTCCGGCTCCACCGGCGCCCCCAAGGCCGCGATCTGCTCCCAGGGCAGGCTCGCGGCGGCCGGGCGGGCCCTGGTGGACCGCTTCGCGGTGCGGCCGGACGACGTGCACTACGTCTGCATGCCGATGTTCCACGGCAACGCGGTCATCGCCGACTGGGCCCCCGCCCTGGTCGCGGGCGCCGGGGTCGCCCTTCGCCGCCGCTTCTCGGCCTCCGGCTTCCTGGACGACGTACGGGCTTACGGGGCCACGTACTTCACCTATGTCGGCCGGGCCGTGCAGTACCTCCTCGCCACCGAACCCCGCCCCGACGACCGGGACAACCCGCTGCGCACGGGCTTCGGCACGGAGGCGGGGGCCGTGGACGCGGCGGCCTTCGAGGAGCGGTTCGGGGTGCGGCTCGTGGAGGGATACGGGTCGTCCGAGGGCGGGGCGGCGATCCAGCGGACGCCCGGGACACCGGCGGGCGCGATCGGCCGGGCGGCACCCGGCGACGACCTCGCGGTGGTCGACCCGGAGACCCGCAAGGAGTGCCCGCCGGCCCTCCTCCCCGAGGACGGACGCCTCCTCAACGGCACCGAGGCCATAGGGGAGTTGGTCAACCGGGGACCCAACCCCTTCGAGGGCTACTGGCGCAACCCCGAGGCGGACGCGGCCCGCCGCCACGACGGCTGGTACTGGACCGGCGACCTCTTCTACCGCGACCCGGACGGCTTCCTCTACTTCGCCGGCCGCACCGACGACCGCCTCCGCGTCGACAGCGAGAACCTCGCCGCCGCCGTCATCGAGAACATCCTCGCCCGCTACGAGGGGGCCGAGGCCGTCGCCGTCTACGCCGTCCCCGACCCCGTCGCCGGCGACCAGGTCATGGCGACCATCGCCGGCACCTTCGACCCCTGCCGCTTCGCCGCCTTCCTGCTGGACCAGCCGGACCTGGGCACCAAGATGGCCCCCCGCTTCGTCCGCGTCGTCCCCGCCCTGCCCGTCACCGCCACCAACAAGATCCAGCGCGCCACCCTCCGCCGCGAGGGCTTCCGCTGCCCGGACCCGGTGTGGTGGCGCCCGCCGGGGAAGTGGGCGTACCGGAAGTTCTCGGCGGTGGACCTGGCGCGACTGGTGACCGAGTACCGGGCGCGGGGGCGGGAGGAGCTGCTGGGGAGGTAGGCCCAGCCCTACCCGCGGAACGCCCCCTGTGCGTATGGCCGTTGCTCCTGGCCACCGCCTACCGTGTCTCCATGATCCGAACGGTCGTACGGGATGTGCCGCGCGCGGTGGCGTACCTGCTGAGCGGTGTGCTCGTCGGTGTGCCTCTCCTCGCGGTGCTCCTGGTGCTGGGCACCCTGGGCCTCGCCCTGGCCCCGGTCCTCGTGGGCCTGCCGCTGCTCGCCGTGTCCGTCCTGTCCGGCATCCCCGTCGGTGCGCTCGAACGACGGCGACTGGCCCTCACCCCCGTCCCGCCGCCGGCCGACCCGCACGCCACCCCGGCCGAACCCGGGCTCGCCGCCTGGGCACGGCTGCGGCTGACCGAGCGGGCGACCTGGCGGGAGCTGGCGTACACCGGTCTGCTCGGCTTCGTGCTGTGGCCGCTCGACGCGCTGGTGCTGTTCGGGGCGTTGGGTCTGCCCGGCGCGATGATCGGGGCGCCCGTGCAGCTGGCGACGACGAGCAGTACCAGCGGCGACGCGCGGATCGCCAAGCTGTGGCTGATCGACTCCTACGGCCAGGCGCTGCTGTGCACGGCCGCCGGTGTCGTCCTCCTCCTCGCCCTGCTCCGGCCCCTGGTCCTGTACGCACGCACTCGTGCCGCCCTCGCCCGGCTGCTGCTCGCGCCGGGCGAGGCGGAGGCGGAGCGGCGGCTGACCGAGGTGACGCGGTCGCGGGCCCGGCTGGTGGCGGCCTTCGAGGCGGAGCGGCGCCGGATCGAGCGGGATCTGCACGACGGAGCCCAGCAGCGCCTGGTGTCCTTGAGCATGACCCTGGGCCTGGCCCGTCTCGACGCCCCGCCCGAACTGGCCGACCGACTCGCCGCCGCCCACCGGGAGGCCGACCAAGTCCTCGGCGAGCTCCGGGAGTTGATCCACGGAATCCATCCCCAGGTCCTCGCCGACTACGGCCTCCCGGACGCCCTCGCCGACGCGGCCGACCGGTCCGCCGTACCGGTGGAGGTGGACGTGGATCTTCCCCGGTTCGCCGAGGCCGTGGAATCGGCGGCCTTCTTCGCGGTCCGCGAGGCGCTCGCCAACATCGCCAAGCACAGCGGGGCGGACCGGGCGTGGATCAGCGGGCGGTACGCGGGCGGGCGGCTGCGGGTGGAGGTGCGGGACGACGGCGCGGGCGGCGCCGACCCCGCACGGGGCACGGGCCTCACCGGACTCGCCGACCGGCTCGCCGTGCTCGATGGGACACTGTCCGTCCACAGCCCGGCCGGCGGCCCGACCGTCCTGTCCCTGGAGATCCCGTGCCCGAAGCGCTGAAGATCGTGCTCGCCGAGGACAGCGTGCTGCTGCGGGAGGGGCTCGTCGGTGTGCTCACCCGGTTCGGGCACGAGGTCGTCGCGGCGGTCGGGGACGCGGAGTCGCTGACGGCGGCCGTCCAGTCGTACGGCCCCGACCTCGTCGTCACCGACGTCCGTATGCCGCCCGGTCTCACCGACGAGGGCCTGCGCGCCGCCCTCGCACTACGCGCGGCGAACCCTTCCCTACCCGTCCTCGTCCTCAGCCAGTACGTCCAACGGGCCTACGCCGCCGAGCTGTTGGACACAGGCGACGGCACCGGCGTCGGCTATCTCCTCAAGGACCGCATCGGCCAGGTCGAGCAGTTCGCGGAGGCGGTGGAACGGGTCGCGGCCGGCGGCACGGTCGTCGACCCCGAGGTCGTACGGCAGCTGCTGCGGCGCCGGCGCGATCCGCTGGCCGCGCTGACCCCGCGTGAGCGGGAGGTGCTCGGGCTGGTCGCCGAGGGAAAGTCGAACGGGGCGATCGCCCGCGAGCTGGTCGTCACCGAGGCGGCCGTCGGCAAGCACATCGGCAACATCCTGGGGAAGCTGGACCTGCCGCCGGCGGAGGACACGCATCGACGGGTGCTGGCGGTCTTGGCGTACCTGCGAGGCTGAGGCCCGCACGGCGCGAGGGGGTGTGGGTGGCGGAGCCCCCACGACGCGCGGCGGAGCCGCGCAAAACGACGATGGCGAGACAGGTTCGCGCTTTCTGCGAACATGTCTCGCCATCGTCATCGTGCGCCGCCAGGGACTCGAACCCCGGACCCGCTGATTAAGAGTCAGCTGCTCTAACCAACTGAGCTAGCGGCGCAGACTCTGTTGCCTTCCGCCTTCGGCGGCTGGCGACAGAGAAAATACTACCTGGTCCGAGGGGGTGCCTTCGACCACGTAAACGTGAGCTGGATCTCGGAAGGCCCCCGGGTTTCTAGATCGCCAGCGACAGCAGAACAGGTGCCGCTCCCCGGTTCAACGTGTTCGCCGCCGAGCGCAGCCGGTGCGCGTGCTCCAGCGGGAGCGACAGCGCGAGGCAGCCGACGGCGGAGCCCGCCGTGAGGGGGACGGCCGCGCAGACCGTGCCCGGCGCGTACTCCTGGAGGTCGAGGACCGGGACCGTGGGCGTCTGGGCGTCGAGCTTGCTCAGCAGCACCTTCTCGTTGGTGATCGTGCGGGCGGTGAGCCGGGCCGGGCGGTGGCGCGCGAGGTGGTCGCGGCGGCCGTTGAGGTCGAGCTGGCCGAGCAGGCCCTTGCCGAAGGCGGTGGCATGGGCGGAGGAGCGGAAGTCGACCCACTCGTGGACGGCGGGTGTGGCCGGGCTGTCGGCCCAGCCGGTGACCTGGATCTCACCGTCCAGGTACCGGGTGATGTAGACGGCGGCGCCCAGCGAGTCGCGCAGCCGGTCGAGCGTGTGCTGGAGCTGCTCGCGCAGGGCCTGGTCATGACTTTGGGCGGAGCTCAGCCGGGCGAGTGCGACACCGGTGACGTAGGCGCCGTCGGTGGTCTGCTCCACGTACCCCTCGCGGCGCAGCATCCGCAGGAGCGCGGTCAACCGCTCGCTGTCGACACCGGTGCGACGGGCGATCTCGGCGTCGGTGACGCCACCTGCGTGCCGCGCCACCGTCTCCAGGACGCGCAGGGCGTCCTGGGCCGAGTGGTACGGCGCGGTCGGCTCGTGCTTGAGCGCCACGGTTTCCCCCTGCGCTTCTCGGGCCGTTTTTCGGACAGCTTGCCGTGTCCCACGATACGGCCCAAGAGCCGTACGTGGTGGGGTTGTTCACGAGAAAATCCGGGTGCCCCCGGGCCCCTCAACAGCCGGACCAGCACTCTGGCATATGCCAAAGTCATGGCCCGGCGGAGGGACCTCGGACGTTCCCACGCGTTCGCCCGTTCACGTGGTGTAGTCAGAGGACCGCACCGAGGAACTCGCGCGTACGTTCGTGCGCGGGGTCGCCGAAGATCTTCTCGGGGCTGCCCGACTCGATGACCTGGCCAGAATCGAACATCAGAACCTGATCCGAGATGTCACGGGCGAAGTTCATCTCGTGGGTCACACAGAGCATCGTGATGTCGGTGGTGCGGGCGATGTCCCTGAGCAGGTCGAGTACGCCCGCGACCAGCTCGGGGTCGAGCGCGGACGTCACCTCGTCGAGGAGCAGCACCTGCGGGCGCATCGCGAGGGCCCGCGCGATGGCCACCCGCTGCTGCTGCCCGCCGGAGAGCTGGGTCGGGTAGGCGTCGCACTTGTCGGCGAGCCCGACCATGTCGAGCAGCTCCCGGGCGCGCGCCTCGGCCTCGTCCTTGGAGAGCCCGAGGACGGTGACGGGCGCCTCGGTGATGTTCCGCAGCACCTTCATGTTCGGGAAGAGGTTGAACTGCTGGAACACCATCCCGATGTTCTTGCGGACCTCACGGCACTGCTTCTCGCTCGCCGGGAACAGCCGCTTCCCGCCGACGGTGATCGTGCCCTCGTCGGGCTTGGTCAGGGTCATCAGCAGGCGCAGGATCGTCGTCTTGCCGGAGCCGGACGGGCCGATCAGTGTGACGTGCTTGCCGGCGTCGACGGAGAAGTCCAGACCGTCCAGGACGGTGTTGCCGCCGAATCGTTTGGTCACGTTCTCGAAGCGGATCAGTTCACTCGTGTCCGCCACACGCTTGTCGGGCGACTCGGGTTCTTTCATCAGCGGGGTGTCAGCGGACAAGGCGTCGCTCCAGGGTTCGCAGAAGCAGGGAGGCCAGGTAGGAGATGAGGATGAAGGCCACCCCGATGACGGTCAGGGGCTCGGTGAAACGGAAGGTCTCCTGGGCGTAGAGCCGTGCCTCGCTCAGCATCTCCGGAACCGTGATCACCATCAGGATCGGAGTGTCCTTGAGCATCGAGATCACGTAGTTGCCCAGCGCGGGCACCACCCGGCGGACCGCCTGCGGCAGGATCACCACCGTCCAGGTGCGCCGCACCGGCAGGTTCAACGCCGTGGCCGCCTCCCACTGGCCCGCCGGCACCGCCTCGATACCGGCCCGGTAGACCTGCATCGTGTACGTCGAGTAGTGCAGTCCGATCGCGAAGACGCCCGTGGTCAGCGCCGAGAAGGTCAGCCCCCACTCCGGCAGCACGTAGAAGAGGAAGAACAGCTGGACCAGCAGGGGAGTGTTCCGGATGAACTCCGTGACCACGCCCACCGGCCAGCTCACCCAGCGGGTCGGCGTCCGCACCAGCAGCGCCCACACCAACCCGAGCAGGAAGGAGACGACCGAGCCCAGGGCCAGCGCCTGCAAGGTGACCAGCAGCCCGTCCCAGAAGTGCGGCAGGAAGTCGGTGACCGCGTTCCAGTCCCAGTTCATCAGGCACCACCTCCCGCGCCCGCGCCCTCGGGGACACGCGCCGACGGCACGGCCGCCTTCCGCCGCGCCGGGGCCTTGCCCACCCGGGCCTTCAGCCGCCGCTCCAGCACCCGCATGGCCCGGGTCAGCAGGAAGGCGATCACGAAGTAGATGACCAGCAGATACGCGTAGATCTCCACGCTCTCCTGGAGCGCCAGCCGCACCAGGCTGCCGCTGAACGCCAGGTCGCCCATGCCCATGACCGACACCAGCGCCGTGCCCTTGAGCAGTTCGACCACCAGGTTGGCGAAGGGCGGGATCATCTCCGGGACCGCCTGCGGCAGCAGGATCAGCCGCATCCGCTGCCACGGGGTGAAGCTCAGCGCGATACCGCCCTCGCGCTGCGCCGGGTCCACGGCGGTCAGGGCGCCGCGCACGATCTCGGCGCCGTACGCCCCGTACGTCAGTCCGAGTGCGAGGACGCCCGCCCACATCGGGACGAGCTGCCAGCCGAAGGCCAGCGGCAGTACGAAGTACACCCAAAAGATCATGATCAGCGCGGAGGTGCCGCGGAACACCTCGGTGTAGAGGCCCGCGACGAAGCGGACGATCCACCGCCGGTGGGTGCGCGCGACCCCGACCACGAAGGAGACGGCCGCGGCCAGCAGCGCGCCGAACACCAGCAGCTGGAGGGTGACCCAGACGCCGCGCAGTACGAGTTCCCAGAGTCCCGGTGTCATGCGCGACAGAGCTCCTTCGTGGTCAGGTCGGTCATCTCGACCTTGGTGAACCCGAAGGGCCGCAGGACGCGCAGCAGTTCGCCGCTCTCCTTCATCTTCCGCAGCTCGACGTTGAAGGCGTCACGCAGCCGCGTCTCGGCCGGCCGGAACGCGAAGCCCGCGCCGTCCACCCGCGGCTTGCCGTCGACGAGCGCGGCGAACGGCTTGGTCGCCTCCGTCGTACGGGACTTCTTGACCACCTCGCGGGTGGTCAGCGACGTCCCCGCGAACACGTCGACCCGGCCCGCCTCCACGGCGTTCAGCCCGGCCACCTGGTCGGGCACGATGACGATGTCGCTCTCCTTGTACCCCGCCTCGACGGCGTGCGCGATCTGCGCGTACCCCGACCCGGTGGCGAACCGGGCCTTGGCCCGGATCACGTCCGCGTAGTCGTTCAGCCCCTTCGGGTTGCCCTTCTTCACCACGAACGCGTCCAGCATCTGATGGTCGGGCTCGGAGAAAATGACCTCGGCGCAACGCTCGGGATTGATGTACATCCCGGCGGACACGACATCGAACTGCTGGGAGTTCAGCCCGGGTATGAGCGACCCGAACTCGGTGGGCACGGGCTGGACCCGTCCCACGCCCAGCCGCTTGAAGACGACCCGGGCCACTTCCGGCCCCTCGCCGGTCAGCTCACCATCGGTGTCGATGTAGCCGAACGGGATCTCGCCCGCGATACCGAGCCGTACGACGCCCTGCGCCCGCAGCCGGTCCAGCAGCTCACCCCCCTCCGTACCGGAGGCCGTGGCCACCCTGCTGCACCCGGCGGCGCCCAGCGCGCCCGCCGTGGCGAGCGCGGAGGCGCCGACGAGCAGGGACCGGCGGCTGGGGTCGCGTGTCTTCCCGGTTCTCCCGGAGGTCTTCGTTGCTGGAGCCATGGGCGCGCGGCTACCCGACCCGATGCGATGTATTCACGCCACCGCGGCGCCCTTCACGACCCCCGCACACCCCCGGCTCGGGCCCCGCCGTACCCGGGAGGCGCCCTTGACCCCGACGGCACCATGGAAGACATGACCGACCGCTACATAGAGATCTCCCTGCTCAAGCGCCAGGTCGTGTGCCGGGCGAAACTCCTCGACGACCGCGCGCCGCGCACCTGCGCCGCCGTCTGGGACGCCCTGCCGCTGTCCGGGGACGTCTACCACGCCAAGTACGCCCGCAACGAGATCTACGCCCTCTTCCCGCCCTTCGCCCCCCACGAGCCACCCCTGGAGAACCCCACCGTCACGCCCATCCCGGGCGACCTCTGCTACTTCTCCTTCGCCGGCACGGAACTCGCCACGAACGCGTACGGCTACGACGCGCAGGTCCGCCCCGACACCACCCTGGTGGACCTGGCCCTCTTCTACGAACGCAACAACCTCCTCCTCAACGGCGACGTGGGCTGGGTCCCGGGGATCGTCTGGGGCCAGGTGGTCGAGGGCCTGGAGGAGATGGCGAACGCGTGCAACGACCTGTGGAGGACGGGGGCGGCGGGGGAGACGCTGCGGTTCCGTAGGGCGTGAGGGGCGCCTAGTAGCTCGGGGGTGCCCATGCGTTGGCGGGTGCGGGCCCGGTGGGGCTTCTCGCGCAGTTCCCCGCGCCCCTGAAAAGCAGGGGCTGCGCCCCATGCTTTTCAACCCGCAGCCCCGTCGCCTTCCAGGCCCGCAGGACGTGGTCTTTTCAGGCCCGCAGGGCCTGGTCTTTTAGGGGCGCGGGGAACTGCGCGAGAAGCCCCACCGGACGCGCACCCGCCAACGGACCCCCCCAACACCCCACCCACCCAAGCCCTCGGGGTCGAAGGGGCAGCGCCCCTGGGGGATGGGACGGGTAGGGGCGGCGGGGGCGAATCAAACACGCGCAGAGCCGGCGGCGGGCGGCGCCACCCCCGCAATCCCCGCCTCATACAACACATGCCCCACCCGCAGCACCAGATCATCCCGATGCCGAGCCGCGACCACCTGAAGCCCCACCGGCAGCCCACCCTCGTCCACCCCCACCGGCACACTCGCCGCCGGCTGCTGCGTCAGGTTGAAGGGATACGTGAACGGCGTCCACCCCGTCCACCGCCGATGCCCGGAGCCCCCCGGCACCTCCACCCCCGCCTCGAACGCCGTCACGGGCAACGCGGGCGTGACAAGGACGTCGTACCGCTCATGGAACGCCCCCATCCGCCGCCCGAGATCCATCCGCACATCCACCGCCGCCAGATAGTCCAGCGCGGACAGCCGCGCCCCGACCTCCCGGATCTCCCGCAACCCGGGATCCAGCACCGCCCGCTGCTCCGCCCCCAGCCGCTGCGTCACCCGCGCCGCCCCGCTGAACCACAGCGCGTGGAACGCCTCGACGGGATCGGAGAAGTCGGGGTCGGCCTCGCTGACGTACGCCCCCAGCCCGGCGAGCCCCTCCACCGCCCGCCGCACCACGCGAGCGACACCCGCCTGTACGGCGACCTGCCCGCCCAGCGACGCCGAGTACGCGACCCGCAGCCCCCGCACCCCGCCCGCGAGCGCGTCCACGAAGGACCCGGAGACCGGACCCAGCCCCGACCAGTCCCGCGCGTCGGGCCCGGAGACCACGTCCAGCATCAGCGCGGCGTCCGCCGCGTCCCGGGTCAGCGGCCCCACATGCGCCAGCGTGCCGAACGCGCTCGCGGGATACAGCGGCACCCGCCCGTACGTCGGCTTCAGCCCGAACACCCCGCAGAAGGCCGCCGGAATCCGGACGCTGCCACCCCCGTCCGTGCCCAGCGCCAGCGGCCCCGCTCCGAGCGCGACGGCAGCCGCCGCACCCCCACTGGAACCCCCGGCCGTACGCGACAGGTCGTACGGATTGCGCGTCACCCCGCTGAGCGGCGAGTCGGTGACCCCCTTCCAGCCGAACTCGGGCGTCGTGGTCTTCCCCAGGAAGACGGCCCCCTGCTCCCGCAGCCGGGCCACGGAAGGCGCGTCCTCGTCCCAACTCCCCTTAATCGAAATGGTCTTGGAGCCCTTCAGGGTCGGCCCGCCCCGCATCAACAGGATGTCCTTCACCGTGACCGGCACCCCGTCGACCGCCCCGACCGGCTCCCCACGCCGCCAGCGCTCCTCCGACTCCCGCGCCTGGACGAGGGCCGTCTCGGCGTCGACGCGCACGAAAGCGTTGACGTCCAGCTGCACCCGCTCGGCCCGCTCCAGAGCCGCCCGCGCCACCTCCACCGGACTGAACTCGCCCTTGCGGTACCCCTCGACGAGTCGTACGGCGGACAGTTCCGTCAATCGCGTCGGCTCCGACATCCGGCCCCTCCTGGGGAGTTAGTGCCCGGGCACGTACCCGCGCTGCTTGTCCACCACGTTGGGCAGCGGCTTTCCCGCCTCCCACAGCTCGAACAACTCCACGAACTGGGCGCCGAGTTCGTCCCGCCACCCCACCGTGTCCCCGCTCATGTGCGGGGAGACGATCAGCCCGGGCACCTCCCACAGCGGGTCGTCCGGGCTCAGCGGCTCACGCTCGAAGACATCCAGCGCCGCCCCCGCGATCCACCGCTTCCGCAACGCCTCGACCAGCGCGTCCTCCACCACGAGCTGCCCACGCCCGACGTTGACGAACCGCGCGGACGGCTGCATGACCCCGAACCGCCGGGCGTCGAACATGCCGTACGTGGCCTCCGTCAGCGGCGCGGCCGCGATCACCCAGTCGGCGCGGGCCAGCAGCCGGTCGAGCTCCTCGGGGCCGTGCACCCCGGCGCGCGCGGTCCGCCCGACCAGGGCCGTGTGAAGGCCCAGGGTCTTCAGGCAGCGGGCGATCGCCCGCCCGATCGGCCCGGAGCCCACCACACAGGCCCGGCCGCCCGCCACCCGCAGCGACTCCCGATGCCGCCACTCCCGCCGCCCCTGCAACTCCCAGCTGCGCGGCAGGTCCTTGGCCATGGCGAGCACGAGCGCGGCGACGTACTCGGCGATCGGCGCCTCGAACACCCCACGGGCGTTGGTCACCACCGTGTCCTCGTCGGCGACGAGTTCGGGGCACAGCAGATGGTCGACGCCCGCGCTCGCCGTGTGCACCCAGCGCGGCCGGGGCCCGCCACCCGGCCAGGCCTCCCGCACCGCGCCGGAGGTGAAGTCCCACACCAGCAGTACATCGGCGTACGGCAGCCGCTCGGCCAGCGTCGAGGCGTCGGCGTACTCGATCGTGACCCGCCCGGTGAGCCGCCCGAGCCGGGGACGCGGTTCGGCGTCGAGGACGAGGAGGGTCGGTCGGGGAGTCGAGGTCATAGGCGAAAGCAACCCATCACAATCGGAAGCGGCTCTACCGGGCCCACGAGATGCGTGTGACATGCACTGATTGACCACGCTCGCACCCGAACCTACCTTCGTCAACACGGACTTGCGCACGGTCTGTCGTCCGCACATCTCTCTCCGTGAGGCCGGTGGCTGTCATGAACGTCTCCTTCCTCGGTGGACCCCAGCCGCAGCGCGGCGTCGGTGTCATCGCCCCGTTCGACTTCGCCCTCGACCGGGAGCTGTGGCGCTGGGTCCCGGACGACGTCTCCCTGCACCTCACCCGGACCCCGTACGTCCCGGTCGAGGTGAGCCTGGACCTGGCCCGCCTGGTCTCCGAGCACGAGACGCTCCACGAGGCGGTACGGGCCCTGAACGAGGTCGCGCCCGAGGTCGTGGCCTACGCCTGCACCAGCGGCAGCTTCGTCGGCGGGGTCGCGGGGGAGCGCGCGATGGGCGAGGCGATGACCCGCGCGGGCGCCGCGCACGCGGTCACCACCTCCGGCGCGATGCTCGCCGCCCTGGCCGAGCTGAACGCGCGCCGCATCGCCCTGGTCACCCCGTACACCGTCTCGGTCACCCAGTCCCTGGAGGAGTACCTCGCCGAGGCGGGCATCCTGGTCACCGGCCGCGCCTCGCTCGGCCTGGTCCGGCACATCTGGAAGGTCCCGTACCACGATGTGGTCGCCATGGCCCACCGCGCGGTCCGCAGCACGGCGCCGGACGCCCTCTTCATCTCCTGCACCAACCTGCCCACGTACGACGTCATCCCCCAGCTGGAAGCGGAACTGCGCATGCCCGTTATCTCGGCCAACCAGGTGACGATATGGGCGGCGCTGCGTCATCTGGGTACCCGGGCGGTGGGTCCGTACCAGGCTCTGCTCGACGAGTCGGCCAGGCAGACGTTCGGCGCGGGTCCCGTTCCGCCACCGCCGGTACTGCCGGAAGAACAGGAAGGTTGGGCATGACCGCACTCGGTTTCCTCTACCCGGGCCACTCCGCCGAGGACGACTATCCACGCATAGAGCAGCTGCTCGGCAGTGACATCCGGGTGGACGTGGTGCACACCGACATCGGCGAGGACGCCCACCGCGTGGACGCCCTGCGGGAGATGGGCGCCCCCGAACGGCTCGCCGCCGGCTGCGAGGCCCTGCGCCTGTCCGGCGCGGAGGCCGTCGTCTGGGCCTGCACCAGCGGCAGTTTCGTCCACGGCTACGAAGGCGCTCAGGACCAGATCCGCACCCTGGCCCGCGCCGCCGGTCTGCCCGCCTCCTCCACGTCCTTCGCCTTCGCCCACGCGGCCCGCGAGCTGGGCGCCACCCGGGTGGCGGTCGCGGCGACCTACCCCGACGACGTGGCCCAGCTGTTCGTGGACTTCCTGGCCGCGGCGGGGGTCGAGGTCCTCTCCGTACGAGGCGCCGGCATCATCACGGCGGCGGAGGTGGGCACCTGGGAACTGGACGAAGTCCTCACCCTCGCCCGCTCGGCCGACCACCCGGACGCCCAGGCCCTCCTGCTCCCGGACACCGCCCTCCACACCGCCTCCCACATCCCCACCCTGGAGAAGGAACTGGGCAAACCGGTCCTCACCGCCAACCAGGTCACGGTCTGGGAGGCCCTGAGGCTGGCGGACAGGAGGGTGAACGCCCCGGAGCTGGGGGCGTTGTTCACGCGAGAGCCAATCGTGCAGGTGTGACCACCGGCCGACACCCCGCGCCCTGAAGGGGCGCGGGGAACTGCGCGACAAGCCACGACGCACAGTCAGTCGGACACGCGCGACCGGACCGCGCTCTGGGGGTCGAAGGGGTGCAGCCCCTGGGGATGGGAACGGGTAGGGGCGGCGGGGGCGAGGGAATAACCGGAGCCACCCTCCTGTTGACCCACCCCGTACCCCCAGCCGCACGCCCCAGGAGGCCCCACCGTGACCACAGACGAGATACGAGGCGAAGCCAAGGGCACCGCCCCGGTCCCCCTCTCCGTCCTCGACCTGGTCACGGTCGGCGCCGGCCGCACAGCCACAGACGCCCTCCGCACCAGCGTGACCCTCGCCCGCCAGGCGGAGGACCGCGGCTACCACCGCCACTGGGTCGCGGAGCACCACTCCATGCCCGGCGTGGCCTCGTCCTCCCCGGCCGTGATCCTCGCCCACCTCGCCGCCCACACCACCCGCATCCGCCTCGGCTCGGGCGGCGTGATGCTCCCCAACCACGCCCCCCTGGTCATCGCGGAGCAGTTCGGCACCCTCGAAGCCATGGCCCCGGGCCGTATCGACCTCGGCCTCGGCCGCGCCCCCGGCACGGACGGCGCCACCGCCGCCGCCCTGCGCCGCTCGGCCAACCTCCACGAGGGCGCCGACGACTTCCCCGAGCAGCTCGCGGAGCTGACCCGCTTCCTGGACGACGACTTCCCCGACGGCCACCCCTACCGCCGTATCCACGCGGTCCCCGGCCCGGTCCAGGCCACCTCACCCGGTGGCGTCCAGTCCCCGCACCGCCCCCCGATCTGGCTGCTCGGCTCCTCCGGCTTCAGCGCCCGCCTGGCCGGCTCCCTCGGCCTCCCCTTCGCCTTCGCCCACCACTTCTCCGCGCGGAACACGATCCCGGCGCTCGACCTGTACCGCGAGTCGTTCCGCCCCTCGCCGGTCCTCGACGCCCCGTACGCGCTGATCGGCGTCTCGGCCCTCGCCGCCGACGAGGAGAAGGAGGCCCGCCGCCAGGTCAGGGCCGCCGCGCTCAACATGGTCCGGCTGCGCACCGGCCGCCCCGGTCTCGTCCCCACCCCGGAGGAGGCGGAGGCGTACGAGTTCAGCGTGATCGAACAGGACTTCATCGACTCCTGGAACGCGGACGTCGTCCACGGCACCGTCGACGAGGTCCGCACCCGCCTGGACGACCTCCAGAAGCGCACGGGCGCCGACGAGTTGATGCTCACCACCCACGCCCACAGCGCCGAGCTGCGCCTGCGCTCCTACGAACTGATCGCGGACGCCTACGACCTGCCACGGATCCCGCGCACCGAGGGCACCCCTCAGGCCTGAGGGCAGGCAGCCGCCCCCAGCAGCTCCGCGATCCGCTCCGGCGACACCGCGCGGGAGTACAGCCACCCCTGCCCGGTGTCGCAGCCGAGCCGGCGCAGTCGGGAGGCCTGCGCGTCGGTCTCCACTCCCTCCGCCGTGACGGACAGCCCGAGCCGGTGGGCGAGCTGGACGAGCGCCTCGACGATGATCTCGTCGGCGGGGTTGGGCTGCCCGTCGTCCCCGGCGGAGCCACCGGCGGGGGCTCCGCCGGGCCCACCGGCAGGGGCTCCGCCGGGACCCCCGCCCTCCTCCCCGCTCTCGTACTGGAACCCCCGTACGAACGCCCCGTCCAGCTTCAGCACCGACACCGGCAGCCGGCTGAGGTAAGCGAGGTTGGAGTACCCGGTGCCGAAGTCGTCGATGGCGATGCGGACGCCCATGTCGCTGAGGGCCTTGAGGGCCTGGAGGGGGCGGCCGGCGGAGCCCATCAGCGCGGACTCGGTGAGTTCCAGCTGGAGCAGGTGAGGGGCGAGACCGGTCTCCGCGAGGATCTCGGCGACATCGGCGACCAGGTCGGAGTCCCAGACCTGGCGGACCGCGACGTTCACACTGACGAAGATCGGCGGCCGGTCGGGGTGGTCGATCTGCCAGCGGCGGGCCTGTCGGCAGGCGGTGGCCAGAATCCATCGCCCGAGCTGGACGATCGAGCCGTCCTCCTCGGCGAGTTCGATGAACCGATTCGGCGCCAGGAGGCCGAACTGCGGGTGATGCCAGCGCACCAGCGCCTCGACCCCGCGCACCTCGCCGTCCGCCATGCCCACGAGCGGCTGGTACTCCAGGACGAACTCGCCCCGTCCGACGGCCGCCCGCAGTGTGGAGGACAGGGCCTGACGGGTCATCCGGTGGGCGTTGCGCTCCGGGTCGAACAGGGTCCAGCGGGCCTTGCCGTCGGCCTTCGCCCAGTACAGCGTCGTGTCGGCGGCCTGCATCAGTCCCGTCGCCGTCGTGCTCGCCGACTGCCGTTCGACGACCCCGATGGACGCGGAGACGGACAGCCGCTGGCCGGCCAGGTCGAAGGGCGCCTGCAGGGCCTTGAGGACGGAGTCGGCCAGATCGGCGAGTTGTTCCGTGCCGGTGGAGTCCTCCACCAGCAGCGCGAACTCGTCACCTCCGAGTCTGGCCACCAGCGGTGCCCCGGCCGCCGGGCCCCCCGCCCGGTGCAGGGCCGCCTCGTCGGCGCAGCGGGTGAGCCGCTCGGCGACGGCCGTCAGGAGCCGGTCGCCCGCGCGGTGGCCGAGGGTGTCGTTGACCGCCTTGAAGCCGTCCAGATCCAGATAGACCAGGCCGATCCGGCCTGTGCCGGCCTCGTCGTACTGGTCCCGTTCCAGGGCGGTGGAGAGTTGTTCGAAGAAGAGGGTGCGGTTGGGGAGGCGGGTCACCGGGTCGTGCATCTGCAGATGGCGGAGCCGGGCCTGGAGCTGGCGGTTGTCGCTGATGTCGGCCACCGAGAGCAGCACCGCCCGCTCCTCCTCGGGCAGCGGGGCCACCGACACCTGCACCCACAGCCAGGTCCCGTCGGGCTGTTTGAGACGGCGTGTACAGCGCAGTCGGGCCTGCCGGCCGCGCAGCACCTCGCGATACGCGTGCCAGGTGCGGGCATCCGAGGCCAGGTCCACCAACTCGGCGGCGACCCGACCCGTCAACGGCTCCGCGCCCGCCCCGAGCAGCGTCCCCATCGCGCCGTTGGCGGTGACGACCAGCCCGTCCCGGTCGACGACGGCCATGGCGAGCGGCGCGACGGAGAAGGCGGAGGGTGTCGTGGGGGTCTCCCTCGAGGGCTGGGACGACTGAACTGACGCATTGGCGTGACGCTCTGTAATCGCCGGCCGGACGAGATCTGCCGCGGGCGCCGGCCCTTGGGACGTTCCGCTCACCGTTCGCTCCCGCAGTGCACTCGTTTTCGTACGGATCTCATTTGTCTCGTCGGAGCGGCCCGACAAAGTGCGTAAGGGCGCTCAAGCCGTGTCTGTGCAGGAAAGTGTGCCGATCATAGAGGCTGACCCCAGGGCCTTCTAGCCACTCTCCAGTCTCCCTGAACAACGACCTGATCTGACAGATCGTTTCTGCTCCGAGCTGAACGACTTCCCCACTCCGTCGATCGGTTGTGACGTTCCGTGAGTGTCCGCGGTGTCGGCCACCGGAGACCATCCGACTCCTCCCCTTGCCCGGTCCCTCACTCTTCTGGTGCAGGCAAACAGGGCGAAGTACTACAAATTCCGAAAATCTGGACGCGGCATCCCCAAGATCCGCATCCGGAGGTTCCCGTGCAGCGTCCGCTCCCCTGGAAGGAACCTCTCGGCGACCGGGCACCCGGTCTCCGCAGTACAGCGGCCATGCTCACCTCCCTCACCGCGCTGGCCGCGACCTCCCTGATCGCGGCCCCCTCAGCCGTACCGCTGTCGGAGCCGTGCACGTTGCGGCGCACCCAGGCGCACCACTCGGAGGGCCTCGACACCTGGAATTCCGCGTATCCACGCCCCACCCGCGACCTCGACGCCGTACTCGTATTCTTGTCATTCCCGGACGCGGCACCCCTCACCACTCCGGCGGAGCTGACCGCGGATCACTTTCCAGCCACCAGCGAGTTCTTCGAACGCGCCTCGTACGGCAAGTTCGCGCTCCACCCCCATCCGCGCCGCGAGTGGCTGGAGATGCCGCGGCCCTCGACGGCGTACGCCATACGACGCGACTGGAACGCGAGGCACCGGGCCGCTTACCTCAGGGATGCCCTCGCGACGGCCGACCCGCACGTCGACTTCTCCCGCTACGACGTCGTGTACTTCGTCGCCGACCCGCACGCCCCCGGCGTCGACTCGGACGCGACGAAGGTGGTCAACCTCGAAAGGCCGCTGGAGGTCGACGGTACCGGCCTGCGCCGGGTCGTCACCGTGTTCGAGCGGCACCCCCCGGACCGCCTCGTCCTCGCCCATGAGACCGGCCACGTCTTCGACCTGCCCGACCTCTACCACCGCCCCGCCGACGGCAAGGGCGACTGGGACACCCATGTCGGCGACTGGGATCTCATGGGAAGCCAGTTCGCGCTGGCCCCGGACCTGTTCGCCTGGCACAAGTGGAAACTCGGCTGGCTTGAACCGCGCCAGGTGACGTGCGTACGGGGGACGGGGAGCACGCGTTTGACGCTGGAGGCGGTGGGGGCGGGGCCGACGAGCGGGTACGAGGAGGAAACCGCCGGGGTCGGGAACGCGGGTGGGGTCGGGGGTGCGGGCGGCGGGGGCGGCTCCGGGGGTGGCTCCGGCTCCGGGGTTGGGAGCGGCTCAGCCTCCGCGTCCGGCTCAGCCTCTGGGTCTGTCTCCGCGTCCGGCTCAGCCTCTGGGTCTGTCTCCGCGTCTGTCTCCGCGTCTGCCTCTGCCTCCGGCTCCGCGTCTGTCTCCGCGTCTGCCTCTGCCTCCGGCTCCGCCTCCCCCTCCGTGTCTGCGTCCGCCTCCGGCGGTGGTGCCGACGCCGTCTTGCCGGAGGGCTCCGGAGGTGGTGTCGCGGCTCACCCGGGCGGTGGGGCCGACGGCGGGGTGGCCGGGCCGCGGGGCTTCGGTTTCGGCCGGGGGACGAAGCTGGCGGTCATCCGTACCGGTCCCGAGAGCGCGCTCGGCATCGAGGCCCGGGGCGCGGTCGGTAACGACGCCGCCGTCTGCACCCAGGGCGTCCTCGTCTACCGCATCCGCAGCGGCGCGGAGTCCGGCGGCGGCCCCATCGAGGTCCTCGACGCCCATCCCCGCACCGAGTCCTGCTGGGAGGACTCCGTCTATCCGCCCCTCGCGGACGCGCCGGTGGGCGTGGGCGAGAGCTTCACGGTGCCGGGGGAGGCCGTACGGGTGGAGGTGGAGGGGCGCACGGCGTCCGGGGCGTGGACGGTGAAGGTCACGACGGGCCGGTAGAGGGAGGGGAGGGAGGAGGGTGAGGGTGAGGGGAGGCTGGCGGCGCACGACACGAAGAAGCCCCTCGCTTCCGCGAGGGGCTTCTTCGTGTCGTGC